>NZ_CAVG010000105.1 GCF_000438455.1 Nosocomiicoccus massiliensis | reverse complement strand
GGTCCTTCAACTATTTCAAATTTTGGAAGAGATTCTATAAGATCCAAAGTTTTCATACTTACTGTAATTACTGATAATAATAAATTTAAAATATATTTAGGGTCATCACTAAACTTATTGGGATCATTCACGATTCTTGTTTTTTATCTGTTTTGATACGATATTGATCCATAATCCAACCAATCCCAGACTTACCATTTACAATATAATTATAGGCTCGTACTGGTATATTTTTTATAGTTATATCTGCATTAAAAATAATCGTATTCAATTCATCTTTTTTAGGATGTCTCATTTTATTTACCAGATAACTTGTATTTGAGCTATTTGTTATAACTTCAACACTTGGCCACTTTGGTTGATTTTCATAGTTTAAATGTAACTCAATAAGTGCTTTTCCAACTCTTACGTATTCATCTTTATATTTCAGTAAAGGTATGCGAGGCAGTGTTTTTCTTAAATCATTTGCATATTTTTCTCGATAATCTAGTGAATGTAAAACTCCATAAATATAATAAAGAACGTGAATTTCTTTTTTAAATTCACTTTTCCATATGTCTCTAATGTTAATTTGTTCTTCTTCAAATATAGAATTATTAAAAGTCTTATAAGGTATTGATTTAGTGTTGAATAGTAATTGATAATCTGAGATATCTTGTGAGATTAAAACACTATTTCTCTCACCAGAACCAATGTTAAGAAATAAATTATTTTCATTATTATTTTCACCAAAAGCATTATTCCAAAAACTTGGTCTTTTTATTAACGGTCGTAAATTATTAACCCACTTCTTTGTGAACGGTCTATACTGTATGATTCTAAGATCTGATTCATCAAAATCTATCAACTTTCTTTGTTCCCACCTCTTCAAAAGATCATCAGACCAATTAATTTTTGTTAAATCTCGTTCAAGTTTTTCTAAATCTTGTACTGATTTTACTTGTTGATTATGATTTTGAGTAAGCTGATATGAGTTTTCTTTAGCATTTTCTTTAGAAAACGATATGACCCAAGAATCACGGCTTGAACTATATCCAATACCCCCTCTCTATAAATATGCTATTCTCTTCATCAGAGAGACTTGAGTAACTCAGGTAGTTTTCGTCTCGTTGATTTATCCAATCATTATGATTATCTGGAACCGTTGAATCCCATTTTATACTATTTATAATGCTGCAAATTGTGCGTCATGCAATGCTCGGTAAATACCTTCGCTATTTTCTAATAACTCTTCGTGTGATCCAGATTCTTCAATACCGTTTGGTGTCACGACTAAAATGCGGTCTGCATTTTTAATTGTCGCGAGTCTATGGGCGATAACTAAAGTCGTACGACCGACTGCTAGGCGATTTAAAGCAGATTGTATTTCTCGTTCTGTTTCAGTATCTAACGCACTTGTCGCTTCGTCTAGAATTAGAATCGGTGGGTTTTTTAAGAACATACGTGCAATCGAAATTCTTTGTTTTTGTCCACCAGATAATTTCACACCACGCTCACCGACGACTGTGTCTAACCCTTTAGCGTAACTATCGACGAGCTCTTTTAATTGTGCTTTTTCAAGCGCATCGTATATTTCTTCATCAGTTGCATCAGGTTTACCATATGCGACGTTTTCTCTTAACGTTCCTGAGAATAGAAATACATCTTGTTGAACGATCCCGATGTTTTCTCTAAGTGATTTTAATGAGTATTCCTTAATGTTCGTTCCGTCTATCGTAATCGCACCGCCAGACACTTCATAAAATCTCGGAAGTAAGCTCGTAATTGTCGTTTTACCTGCACCACTTGGCCCGACAAGTGCGACTGTTTCTCCAGGGCTTACGTTAAACGATAAGTCGTTTAAGATTTTTTTATCCTCATAAGAGAATGAGACGTTTTGATATACGATTTCACCTTTAGGGGTTTTAAGTTCTATTGGATTCTCAATTTCTTTAATCTCTGATTCGACTGCCATCGTCTCAGTAAAGTGTTTAAATCCAGCAATACCATTTGGATATAGTTCGATGACTGCGTTAATTTTTTCGAGTGGTTTAAATAATATATTTGAAATTAAAATAAACGCAGCGAAATCCCCGTAAGAGATTTTATCGTTTAATACGAAGTACGCACCCGCAATTAAAATGAATACTGTCACAAAACGCATGAGCATATATGAAATAGAATTGTTTAACGCCATGATTTTATATGCTTTAAGTTTTGTCGCTCTAAAGCGAGAGTTTATTGATTTAAATGCTTTAATTTCATCTTCCTCACGAGCGAATGCTTGAACGAGGCGGATTCCACCGATTTTATCTTCAATTAAATGGTTGAATTCAGAGACACGTCCGAACAACTCTCTAAACGCGACGGTCATTTTTTTGTTGAAGTAAATCGCGATGATTAAAATCAGAGGTACGATTACAAATGATATTACAGCGAGTTCGGGGTTAATCCAAAACATAATTCCAAATGCACCGAGTAGCGTCATCACGGCAATAAATAAATCTTCCGGTCCGTGGTGAGCCATCTCACCGATATTCATGAGATCGTTTGTTAAACGCGTTAACAGCTTACCTGTTTTTGTATTGTCAAAATATCGGTACGATAAATATTGAATGTGACTATATAAGTCGTTACGGATATCTCGCTCTATATTAGTTCCGAGTAGGTGGCCGTAATACGTCACGACGTACTGTAAAAACGTATTGAGTATGTATACAGCTAGTAATCCAATTGTTGCGAGTAATATAATTTTAAAGTTACCTGTCGGCAGTAAATTATCTATAAAACCACTGACGATGAGTGGGAAAAGTAACTCTAATAATCCGACAAACACTGCTGATGAAAAATCAATCATAAACAGCGTCTTATACGGTTTATAATATGAAAAGAATCGCTTCATATAGCACCAGCCTTTAAATAAGATTATCAAAATTATAACATAATAAAATTACGACACTTAAAAAGAATGATTTATAAATAATGAATATGATAAAATAAAAACGAATTTATGAAAAAGGACGAATCATATGAATAAATTAAATATAGGGTTAATATACGGTGGAAAATCAACGGAGTATGAAGTATCACTTCGTTCAGCGAAAAGTGTGTTAGATGCACTCGATAAAGAAAAATATAATGTACGTTTAATTCACGTGCTAAAAACAGGCGAGTGGATGACGACAACAGACTTAACAGAAATCGACTTAACATTAGTCGATGAAAAAGAACCGATAAAAGTCATCCCAGGCAATCAGTTTGAAACAGAGTCGGACGAAATTAAACTCGATTCAATCTTCTCGGTACTTCACGGTACGTACGGTGAAGATGGTAACGTTCAAGGGTTACTTGAATGTGCAAACGTCGCTTATGTCGGCTGTGATACGAAAGGTAGCGCAGTCGCTATGGACAAAGATGTAACGAAAAGGTTACTCGATTACCATCATATTCAAGTGGCAAACGGTATCGTCGTTCATTCTTATGAAAAGGATGTCGTCGATTTTAACTTAATTAAAGAAGCACTCGGTTTACCGATGTTTATAAAACCTGCGAACCAGGGTTCTTCTGTCGGTGTGAGTAAAGTAGAAAATGAAGACGAATTTAATCATGCATTAAACGACGCATTTAAATTTGACGATAAAGTACTCATAGAAACGGCGATCGTCGGTCGTGAAATCGAAGTGTCTGTTCTTGGTAATGATGAGTTAACAGTATCAATTCCAGGTGAAATTGTGTCAAACGTTGACTTTTACGATTACGAATCAAAATATTTAACAGATGACGGTGCGACGCTAATTATTCCTGCTGAATTATCGAACGACGAAACGAAAAAAATTCAAGAAGTCGCAGAACATACGTACCGTACTCTCGACTGTTTAGGATATGCGCGTGTAGACGTATTTTTAACAGAAGAAGGAGAAGTTATCGTAAACGAAGTTAACACGTTACCTGGATTTACATCGATTTCAATGTATCCAAAACTCATGGAACAAAGCGGTATTCCGTATAGTGAATTACTTGACCGATTAATCGGCTTAAGTATTAAACGATATAATGAAAAAAATAAATTAACACGTGATTCTGGATTTTAATTTTCGATAAATTACATGGATAAGGGAGATTGCTATGAAAGAACAACTTACAGAAAGACTCATCCGATACACTAAAGTTGACACTCAGTCCGACGCTTCAAGTGAAACGACGCCTTCTACAAGTAAACAATGGGATCTTTTACACATGTTAAAAGAAGAATTAGAAGAGATTGGTTTATCAGATATTACCCTCGACGAAAACGGATATTTATTTGCAACAATCCCTGGTAATGTCGATGCTGAAACAGTTGGATTTTTAGCACACGTCGATACGGCAACAGACTTTACAGGAACAAACGTTAACCCACAAGTCGTTCAGTATAAAGGTGGCGACATCATTTTAAATAGAACACAAGATATTGTCATGACTGTAAAAGAGTTCCCGAACTTAAACAATTATGTTGGTCACACACTTATTACAACAGACGGTACAACACTTTTAGGAGGAGACGACAAAGCAGGTATTACTGCAATTGTTACTGCAGCTGAAGTGATTTTAAATAGCGATATCGAACACGGTGATATCCGTATCGCGTTTACGCCAGATGAAGAAATCGGTCGTGGCCCTCATAAGTTTGACGTCGAGAAATTTAATGCAGACTTTGCATATACAATCGACGGTGGTCCAGTGGGTGAACTTCAATACGAAAGTTTTAACGCTGCGGGTGCGAAAGTGATTATTAAAGGGAAGAACATTCACCCAGGTACTGCGAAAGATAAAATGGTCAACAGTTTAACGATTGCTTCTAAATTTGTTTTAGAGTTCGATCCTGAAGATACGCCAGAATGTAGTGAAGGGTATGAAGGCTTCTTCCATCTACTCACGATTAACGGTTCAACAGACGAAACAGAATTAGAATATATCATTCGTGACTTTGATAGAGATAATTTTGAAAAACGAAAAGAAACGATGAAGACAATTGTAGAGAAGTATCAAGATACGTACGGTTTGCAAAATGTAAAGTTAGAACTTGAAGATCAATATTATAATATGAAAGAAAAAATTGAACCTAAGTTTTATATCGTAGAAATTGCTCAAGAAGCGATGAAGTTTCTCGGTATCACGCCTGTTATTCAGCCTGTACGCGGAGGAACTGACGGCTCTCAGTTATCTTATATGGGTCTTCCAACGCCAAATATATTTACAGGAACTGAAAACATGCACGGTAGATACGAGTTTACGTCAGTCAATGATTTAGAAAAATCAACAGAGACGATTATAGAAATCGTTAAACGTATCGCCCAAAAATAAAAAATCCGTAAAGAAGATTAATCTTCTTTACGGATTTTTTTTCGTCCTTCGTCAACAGGACGTGCAGCGTATGTTGCGTTTTTCATCATATCTTCACTCGTCACACGTTTTAAGAAGAACGCAGTGATGAGCGCGATTCCCATAAATACAGCACCGACGTTAAATGCTAAGTTAATACCTTCAATTGTAATCTGATTTTCAATTTCAGGTGTCACAACGTCTAGTTTATTTAAATTAAAATTAACGTATCCTTGCATGATGGAAATAAGTAAGGCGATACCAACAGCTCCAGACACTTGGTTTTGCATAGAGTTGAGTGAAGAGCCGTCCGGTGTTAAATCGCGAGGCAAGTCGTTCATCCCATTTGTCATAACCGGTGTGTTGACGAGCGTCATACCGAATGCACGAATGACGTAAATCGTTAAAATGTATGAGAAACTCGTATCCACGGTAAGTCGACCTAAAAATGCTGTTGTTACAGTCGCAAGTGTTAAACCGATGATTGCCATTCCTTTAGGACCGTACATATCAAATAACTTACCTGATACAGGAGAGAGTAAACCTAAAATTAACGCGCCCGGTAACATGAGTAATCCTGTTTCAAGCGGGGAACGGTTTTGTATATCTTGTAAAAAGATCGGTACTAAAATCATACCTGCAAATAGTCCCATGTTCGTTGCAGCACTAATGATCGTTCCGAGTAGATACATACGATATTTATATACTCTAAAGTTTAACATCGGAACATCTAATTTCATCTGTCGCATTACGTAAAAGTAAATGACAACAACACCAATGATAATTGGGCCAAATGTTTGTATAGAAAGTAATTTATGATCTCCAGCCGATACAAGTCCATATAATAATGCACCGAATCCAATCGTTGACATAATAACAGATGGAACGTCCATAACAGCTTTTTTATTCAGTAAAACGTTAGGTAGTAAAACATAACCAGAAATTAAAAGTAAGATTAAGATTGGTATCATCATTAAAAATAAGACGTGCCAATCATAACGTTGTATGACAACACCTGAGAGTGTCGGACCGATTGCTGGGGCGAAGAACATGACTAAACTAAACATCCCCATCGCAGTTCCACGTTTTTCAGGTGGGAAACTTCTAATGAGAGTATTCATTAGAAGTGGCATAAGTATTGAAGAACCTGTCGCTTGGATCATACGTCCTGCAATGAGCATCGGAAATGTTACAGAAAATCCTGCAAGGGACGTTCCGATTAAAAATAGTCCCATTGAACTTAAAAATATTTTCTTCGCGCTAAAGCGGTTCATAAAGTAGGCGGTCATCGGAATGATGATTCCGGCAACAAGCATATAAGACGTAGACACCCACTGAACGCTACTCGTTGAGATGCCAAAGTCATTTTTAATCGATGGTAATGCAACGTTTAAAAATGTATTTGATAAAAATGCGATAAACGCACCACTAATTAAGATGATAATTAAACGATAATCTGGCTTTTCGTTCGCATGTGCCATAGCTTTCCCTCCATATATTTTTAATCGAGATAATTATTATCAATAATAGTATATATGTAGAAACCTGCCACACTTCCTAATATAATAGATAATGCAACGATTCTTGGGAAACCGAAACTCGGTACGACAAACGTCACTCCCCAGTAAAATAATAAGATCATTAACGCTATGAGTGTAATTGCGAGTAATGGTTTAGACATAAAATGTTCACTCCATATTAACTAAAAACAATTATTTATTTATCATACCGTTATTTACGTATAGAATACAATTAAATAGTTTGATAGAAAAGGACGGATAAGAAATGGATTATAAACTAAAAACATTTGAAGAAGAATACTTTAAAAGTCGTAACGACATACCAAAGGAATTATTAGATGGCATAAAACAACTCGGTATAGATTTTAAAGGTAAGAAAATATTAGACCTCGGTGCAGGGCCTGGATTTTTATCTAAAATGTTATCTGAAGAAGGTGCAACAGTTGACGCGTTAGAGCCGAGCGAAGTATTTAGAAAAATGGGAATCGATTATACGCGCGGTGACAATGTAAAATTCCATGACGGATTTGCAGAGAATACGCATTTAAGAGAAAACGATTATGACATAATATTTGCATTACGTGCGTGGCAGTATTTTGACTCTAATGAAGCGGTAAAAGAAGTGAAACGTCTATTAAAACCAAACGGTATGATGATAATTTCAGATTTAGGGTTTAGGGTAAATAACTCGATGATGAAAGAAACGATGAAAATCATTCGTGCTAATGCAAAATACAATCAATTAGAGCCTGCAGGATCAAAAAAATATTCAATACAAATGATCAACAGTTTCCCGGTGGAATGGTTCAGTGACTTTAATTATCATAAATTTGACCTTACAAACCTTTTTAAAAAGGACTATAAAATAAAATTCACGGACGAAGAATGGTTAAAACGAATTGGAACGTCATCATGGCTATCCAGATTTAGTGATCACCGTAAAGAATCCGTGCTAAAAGAAATTAATGATACGTTAAAAACGTCAGTTGAAGGAGATATTTACGAGGTTCCACACGTCGTTAGTACAGCGATATTTAAAAATAAGAATAAAAACTAAATGAAATGAATGTGTGAAAGCACATTCATTTTTTATGCAAAAATTAGGAAAACGAATACAAATTACACCAAAATTTCAGTGTAATTTGTAATTTTTATGTGTGTTAATTA
>NZ_CAVG010000104.1 GCF_000438455.1 Nosocomiicoccus massiliensis | reverse complement strand
ATAAAAGAGTTCGGGTTTTAAATGTTCTGAAAATATATTTCATATATTAATTTTTCGATTTAAAATAACTGAAAATTTTCAATATATAAACTTTAAAAACAGTGTACTAAATCCTTGATAAACGTTGATATAAAGCCTATACTATACATAGTAAAGAAAACAAGCACATGAAATAAATTAAAAATTACAGGAGGAAAAAACATTGTATAGCACTCAAATTATTCCAGTTGAACAACGTATCAAGGAGTTTAAAGCAGAAGCTCTGAACAACAAAACAATTAAACAAAGAAGAAATAGTCGTAAATCTACAAATATTTTCTCAAAATTACTTGGTTAATTCGTATTTTTATGAACACAAATAGATTAAAACCGAAGTCGATAGACTTCGGTTTTTTATTTTTATATTAAGTTTAATTGCCAAGATACACCAAATGGATCTGTGACCCATGCAAACTGTCTGCTGAAACCATAGTCCTCTAATGGCATTAATATAGATCCTTTAGATTTTATTTTTTCATAAATTGTAATCAACTCATCCATGGAGTCACATTCGATAAAGAAACTCATACTCGGAGTAAATTTTGATGACTCTGATACATTCGCGTCGTTTAAAATGACTGGATTACCATTTATTGTAATCAAGCTTTGCATCACTTTGCCTGCCATTTCTCCACTTTCAAAGTAATTAATAAAAACGACTTCTACATCTTTAAAAACTGATTGGTAAAACTGAATTGCTTCTTCTGCTCGACCTTCAAACATCAAAAACGGCGTCATTGATTTCATTCATTACATCCTTTCTATTGTTAGTTGATTGAATCTAATCCTGTTCTGTCATTGATTAAACGTATTAAATCTTATAAAATTAAAGTGTTATATAAAATAAAAGGAGTCGGTTAAATGATAGCAAAAAACAGAAAAAAAGTTGAAAACTTTAATAAGCGAAAACTTTCGTTTAATAAAAATTGGACTGTTCAAACGCTAATCAATGCGTTTGTTATCATCGTCGGCTCTTTTGTCTTTGCGATTGGGATTAATACATTCATGATCGGTGGTCACCTTGCTGAAGGTGGGGTCATCGGTATATCGATCATACTTTACTATGCGTTTGGTTGGTCTACTGCCCTTACGAACTTACTCATAAACGTTGTAATATTAGCTATCGGTTTTAAGTTTTTATCTCGTAGAGCAATGTATTATACAATATTTACAATACCGATGACGTCAATCATGTTATGGATAACAGCGGATTGGCAAATGGATTTTGAAAATATCATCGTAAACATGGTGTTTGGTGGTATTTTAATCGGTATGGGAATTGGTTTAATATTTAGAGTCGGTGCAACGACTGCTGGAACTACAATTCTAGCGCGTATTGCGAACAAATACTTAGACGTAAACGTGTCGTATGCATTACTGTTCTTTGACTTAATCATTGTGACAGTTGGTTTAACAGTCGTTCCATTAGAACGTGTGTTACTGACAGTCATTGCTTTATACATCGCAACAAAAGTAATGGACTTTATCATTGAAGGTATGAATCCGAAAAAAGCAGTGACGATTATTTCAACCAAGCCAGAATTACTCGCTGAACACGTTGCGAATGATATTAAACGCGGTGTAACAATCATGCATGGTCGAGGATACTATACACAAGAAAACAAAGATGTATTATACGTTGTTATTAATAAAAACCAGCTCGGACGTTTAAAACGTGTCATTAAAAAATATGATGAATCAGCGTTTGTTGTTGTCCACGATGTAAACGACGTGCTCGGTAACTTTATAATTTAAGGAGAGAACGATGGAACTACAATTATATTTTCATAATAAAGAAGTAGAGCTATTACCAGAAACAGTGTTTGAGTTTTTAAATTCAGATCAATGGTTTTTAAATAATATTAATGGTTTGTCACGTATTTCTTATGAATCAAATAATGAAAATACGAGAGATGAAGGTACGCCTTTTGTAGTCACATATAATGGAACAGACTATAAAGGAAAGATTAACAAATATGTCGAAAATAGAAGACTAGAAATTACGATATTTGGTTACGATTATATTATTAAAACGATGATTAATATCGTACCAGTTGAGTCACGTTCAGAAGTCGTTATTTCATCAGTGCTAGAAACACATT
>NZ_CAVG010000103.1 GCF_000438455.1 Nosocomiicoccus massiliensis | reverse complement strand
AGTCGTTATTTCATCAGTGCTAGAAACACATTCTGTTTCAACACTTTTAAAATTCGGCGCACGTAAATTTTCTATTACAAAACAATTGAATGACGTAATAAAACCAATGTACTAATTTGATGGGCGAATTGAGGTGAAGGTCATGAATGAAAGAAGATTAGAGAAAAGTAAAATCTTTAGTGCGGTATTTTTAATGGCCAGTGCTTCAATTGGCCCTTTGTTTTTAATGTCAACTGCGGACTTAACGATTCAATTTTATGAGCGTCTTGCGTTCGTCATTATAATTACCGGAATTATCGAACTTGGTATACAAATGAACATATGGCGAATACTCACGGTCGCAAAAACGCCAGCACATTTAGTCATCAATAAAATTATCCCGAATTTTGGGACATTTATGTCAGTCGTTGTCTTACTTGGTGGGATCGCGTTTAATATCATTAATATTTCCGGTTTAGGAATTGGTATTAGTTTATTATTTAATGTCGACATAAAACTCGGCGCATCCATTGGGCTTATGATTGCGATTTTATTTTATTTATTAAATAGAAATCGTATTACGTTAGAAATGTTTATCGGAGTGATGTTAAGTTTTATTATCGCAATAATTATACTTGCGTATGCATTTACAGCAACAGATGTACCGTACGATGTCACACTTGCAAAAACGGTCCTACCGATGATTGATTACGATATCGTGACGACAATTGCGATGATGGTTGCCCTATCGATTGGTGGATATATCAGTTTTGCTGGGGCACATCGTTTAATTGATGTAGAAATTACCGGAGAAAAGTATAAAACAGCAGTCACTCGATTTGCTGTTTATAGCGTGATTATCGTAACGGTGACACGCCTACTATTATTCTTTACAATACTCGGGTTATCGAGAAGTAACGTCATTTTATTTAAAGATAACTTATTAGAAAGTGCTTTTTCAGAAGTGTTTGGTGGGCTTGGTAGTTATGCTTTAGGGATATTGTTTATATGTGCATCATTAACGTCTATTGTGAGTGTCGCGTATACGACAGGAACATTTATTAAATCGGTTAATGATATTATTAAAAAATATATCGATGTCGTATTACTCATGCTCGTTCTAACGAGTTGGTTCATCTTTTTACTTAAAGGCGAAGAGGTTGTGTTACTTCAGATTACAACAATTTTAAACGGATTAATATTACCGGTTATTCTCGGTGGGATATTACATGCTTCAAGACGCTCTGATATCGTTGGAGATTATCGTCATCCACTGTGGTTATCTATATACGGTGTATTATCGTTAGCAGTATCATTTATACTCGTGTTTGTTTTAATTTACGATCTTATATAGTTATTGTTTTACAGAGAAATTAAAAAGGAATATAATGTTAAAATACTTAAAAGTCTTAAGACACTTAAGTATTGTATGTAAATAGTTTGCATACACTCAGTTTCAATTGGAGGTACACAATGACAAAATTTAAAGAAATTAAAGCAAATACTTATGAAGACATGAGTAACGAAGCGGCAACAATTATTTTTGACGCATTAAAAGAATCGAAACAATTTTCTTTAGGACTTGCGACAGGGTCAACGCCTGAAGGCATGTACGATGCATTAGCAAAGAAAATTAACGAAGCAAATTTAGATCTGTCAGAATTAACGACATTTAACCTAGATGAATATGTCGGATTAGATGAGTCAAACGACCAAAGTTATCATTATTTCATGGAACAACATTTCTTTAGTAAGTTAGATATCCCACAAGAAAACATTCATATTTTAGATGGTGTTGCAGAAGATTTACAAAAAGAAGTGGAAGATTATGAAGCGCTTATTGACGAAGTAGGTATCGATATTCAAGTACTCGGTATCGGAAGAAATGGTCATATTGCGTTTAACGAGCCAGGAACAGATTTTAACTCACTCACACATAAAGTACAGTTAACAGATGAAACAATCGAAGATAATTCAAGATTCTTTGAATCGATTGATGACGTTCCAACTGAAGCGGTTTCGATGGGGCTTCAAACGATTATGAAAGCTAAAACAATCATTCTTTTAATTTCTGGTGACAATAAGAAAAATGCACGTGATTTATTCATCAGCGGAGAAGTCACAGAAGACATCCCGGTATCAATTCTCCACAACCACGACAACGTTATTTTAATTACGGATAGTGCAGCACGTGGTGAATAATTATTATTGAAGAATTATTTTAAAAATCGTAATATATAATTAATCATTTAGTGGAGGGTGATTACCCTCCGGTTTTTGTATCTAAAAATAAAAAGAAAGGAACAAAAGATGCTTACATTTTTAAAGAAAATCAGGTGGTATTTTCGAAAACATAAGCTTAAATTACTCATTATATTAGCATCTGCATTAATTTTAAACATTTTAGAAATTTTACCTCCGCTACTCATTGGTAAAACAATCGACCTCATTACAGAGGGTTCAATGACAATAGATTCGATGAAAATGATTATCGGTGTATTCTTCACCGCGATTCTATTGATTTATTTACTGACATACATAAGTACGTATTATATCATGCAGTCTGGTTATGATATTGATGCGATTTTACGTAAACGATTAGTCCGTAAATATTTAGCGATGTCCCCATCATTCTATGAAAGAAATAGTACGGGGGACTTAATGGCGCGCATTACGAATGATTTACGTAGTGTGACGATGGGAACGACATTCGGTATTATCACGATTATCGATACGTTAATTTATGGGACGATAATATTAGTTACAATGATGATCGTCGTTAATCCTGTTTTAACGATTATCGCTTTACTTCCGTTACCACTATTAATTGTGACGGAAGTAAAAATCGGTAAAAAGATTATGGAACACCATATGAAAGCACAAGAATCATTCGGAAAAATGAACAACAACGTATTAGAGGTTGTTGAAGGTGTTAGAGTAACGAGAAGTTATGTACAAGAAAATCCGGAGTATAATCGTTTTAAATCAATGACTTCTAATTATATTGACCGCATTATGAAAGTTGCGAAATTAGAAGCACTTTTTGAGCCGATTACGACGTTAGTCGTCGCAACGTCATTTATCATCTCATTTATTGCCGGTGCATTTTTTATCAATAACGGAACGATCACACTCGGTGAGTTTATAACGTTTAATATTTATTTAAATATGATGATTTGGCCGATGTTCGCATTCGGAATTATGTTAGACACTACAGAAAGAGGTCGTGCATCACTCAACCGAATTGAAGACTTACTAAACGAAGAAGATGATGTGTTCGTCTCAGGTGAAAGTGTTCAAAACAACAATATCTCATTTGACGACTACTCATTCACATATCCGACATCGAGTCGTGAGAATTTAAAAGGTATTGATCTCGAACTTAAAAAAGGAGAGACACTTGGTATCGTCGGTAAAACGGGAAGCGGTAAAACGACGTTTATTAAACAGTTCTTAAAGTACTATTCTGAAGGTAATGGTCAATTTATTATCGATGGAAAACCGATTCAGAACATCAGTAAAAAAGAACTGAGAGACTTAATTGGTTATGTGCCACAAGAAAACTTCTTATTTAGTAAAACAGTTCGAGAAAACATTTTATTTGGTAAAGAAAATGCAACAGAAGAAGAGCTGCAGCGTGCAATCCAAAATAGTGCACTAGTCAATGACTTAAACAATATGAAGCACGGCTTAGAAACGAAAGTCGGAGAAAAGGGTATTGCGTTATCTGGGGGTCAAAAGCAGCGTATATCTATTGCGAGAAGCTTAATTAAAGATCCTGAGATACTTATTTTAGATGATGCTTTAAGTGCAGTAGACGCAAATACTGAACAACATATTATCGATGCGTTAAAGAAAACACGTAAAGATAAAACAACGATTATCATTACACATAGGTTATCTGCAGTGGAACATGCAGATCAAATTATCGTTATCGATGACGGAGCAATCATTCAGTCTGGTACACATAAAGAGTTAATAGAAACGGACGGATGGTACAAAACACAACACGAGTACTTTAAACATGGAGGTGAAAACGTTGAACCAACTTAAAAGATTATATGAATTTACAGCTGGTCACCGTTCACTCCTTCTCTTTGGAATCGTCCTTAACTTAATCGCGGTTGGGTTAAACTTACTCGGGCCATTTTTATTAAAAATTATTTTAGATAATTACTTAGTAAAAGAGAATGTCGTTGTTAAAGGCTTAGTCATTATGCTTTTCATATACTTAATTGTCCAAGTGACTAACGGACTGATTGGGTATTTCTCAAGAATCGTAACATTAAAAGCCGGCAGTAAAGTCATTCAATCGATTCGACTTAAAGTTTTTAGACATGTTCAAAAATTACCGGTACGTTACTTTGATAACTTACCAGCAGGGAAAGTAGTAGCGAGAATCACAAATGACACAGAAACGATACTAAATGTATTTACGTCAGTTCTCACTCAAGTCATTACGAGTGTATTTACAATTTTAGGGGTCGTTATTGCATCGTTCTTCGTAAACGTTTATGCAGGATTATTAATGATACTTGTCTTACCGTTTCTATTTTTATGGTTATACTTGTACCGAAAAGCGTCAAACAAATTTAACATGACGAAACGCGAACGAAATAGTGAAATGAACGCGTCTATTAATGAATCTATTAGCGGTATGAGTGTCATTCAAGCATTTAATAACGAAGAAAAAGTGTTTAACGAGTTTTCTAAACTAAACGAAGATTACTACAAAAGTTCAGTACGACTTTCAAGGTTAAACGCACTGACGAATACGAATTTAATCGAGTCTTTACGTAGTGTTGTACTCATGATTTTAGTTTTCGTATTCAGTTATATGTTTGTATTTCAAAACACAGCATGGTCTGTCGGTTCGATGTACTTAATGATCGACTACGCTGGGAAAATTATGATGCCTTTATATGCAATCATCGGTGTATTTGATATTATCGAACAAGCGCGTGTCGCGACAAATAAAGTGTTCGAATTACTCGATGAGGAAGAAGAACAAGAAGACCATCAAGAGCTTCAAACGTTTAAAGGGAATATTGAATTTAACGATGTCAATTTCTCATACGATAAAGGACACCGAGTGTTAAACAACATTAACTTTAAAGTAAAAGAAAATGAAACACTCGCACTCGTTGGGCATACGGGATCCGGTAAAAGTTCAATTATCAACTTACTGATGAGGTTTTATGATCCAGATAGTGGAGAAATACTGTTTGACGGTGTCGACACAAAAACATTGAACAAACAATCGATGAGAAGCCATATGGCAATCGTTTTACAAGATCCGTACATCTATAACGGAACACTTCTTTATAATATTCGTCTTGGTAGTGAAGATATTACAGAAGATGAAGCGATCGATGCTTTAATCTCTGTCGGTGGAGAAATGATTTTAGAACGATTTGAAAATGGGATTCGTGAAGAACTTATTGAAAGTGGTTCGACATTATCACTCGGAGAACGTCAGCTCATTTCATTTGCGAGAGCATTAGCATTTAAACCGACACTATTAATACTAGACGAAGCAACCTCTAACGTTGATAGTGAAACAGAGCAACTCGTACAAAATGCAATGAAAGTAGTATCTTCAAATCGAACGACAGTAATAATCGCACACAGATTATCGACGATTCAGCATGCGAACAACATTCTATTATTAGATAAAGGAAATATTGTAGAATCAGGTAATCACGAGCAATTACTAAAACTCGGCGGTAAATACCAAGAAATGTACCATAAACAAGTAATGAGGAAAGAATGACATTGAGATTTATCTCAATGTCTTTTCTTTTTAAATTGATATACTCATGTCAAAATAATATGGTATAGTCAGTCCATAAATAAAATTGGAGATTTGTTACATTGATTTTAATTAAAGCGTTTTGGCCTGTCATTCCGTTTTTTTTCGTTTGTATTGTCATATTGCTTTTATTCGCAATTTATTTCAATAGAAAGTTTAATCACCGGTTAAATGATTATAATAAATTTAAAGATTTTACGGTGTTTGTCGGCATAATGATGAGTGTTATTGGTATACTATTAATTACGATGATGCCGACGAGTTTACAGGGACATACGATTAATGTCGTACCGTTTCAGTCGATGAGAGAGCTGTATTATTATGGTACAGATGAGGCGATTTTTAATAATTTAGTTATGAATATCGTATTATTTGTGCCGTTTGGATTTTTCGTCTATTTAATGACGAAAAAGGAATGGCTGACGAGTATATTTGGATGCTTGTTTTCAATGTCGATTGAGACGATTCAATATATTTTACCGATCGGACGTACGACGAACATCGACGACGTTATTTTAAACGTCACGGGAACGTTAGTCGGAATTATACTCGCATACTTTTTTAGAAAGCTCGAGTATTTTATATTCAATTATATTAGTAGGGATAAATCATGAAAAAAAGATTATTGACGTTATCTGCAACCATACTATTAGCTGGTTGTAGTACATATCAGGAAGTGAGTAGTGACGAAAATACACGTGTCATTACAACTGAACAAGCAGGACACTTAGAACTTAATAAAGAAATTAAGCGTCCTGTATTATTTCGTGCAGCAGATCCGTTAAATGCTGAACTGCTCGGTGTAGAGCCCGTAGGTGTTAACTCTCAGCTTAAAGGTTCAGAGTTAGTGGAAGAGAAGTTAGATGCGACTTTTATTGAACCTGGTGATTTTGAAACAGTAGAGTCATTAAATCCAGATTTAATAGTCACGTATGCACCGGATGAGTACTCTGCGACATATAGAGATTACGCACCAACAATTGAAATGCGATATATTACGAGCGCATTTAATCCATATAAAAAGCGAATTTATTTAACGCATTTTTATTATTTAGGTGTCATGTTAAATAAAGAAGAAGAAGCCAAACTTATTGCGGATGAGTTTTTAGAAAAAATGTCTACACTTCGTAGTCAGTTAGATCACCAAGTGCTCGATATGAATGCTGCAGTCATTGTCGATGAAGATGATACGTATTATTTAAGGCCGAAATTTTCAAGTTTTGGAACTGAAGCAGTATATGATGTATTAGGATTTAGTCAACCGAAATATATTAAACGTATACTAGAAAGTGATGACTATAAAATATACGAAACTGAAGATTACAGTGCTGCGAAACTCGATTATTTATTTGTCGCGACAGATGACGTAAATAACGAAAATAAAAAAGAGGCTCTTGCGAAAGCGTTTAACATAAATGTCGAACAAGTGATATTTATGAATATCGATAACTTTAGACCGAACGATTTACAATCTATCGAGTTTCAGTCTAAAGAGTTAATCGAAACGTTAAACAAATTAAATCATTAAAAAGGGACGTGACTTCATGGTAACACCAGATACATTTGTAGAATATTTTAATAGTGAGAAGTTTAAAGAAATCTATGACACAGCATTTGAACCGTTTAAACAAAATACTGAAGAATCAAGATTTGTCGAATCGTTACAAATCTTTCATCGTGAAGCGGGAGATCTTCATCAAAAATATCACAATAAGTTAACGATGAATTTTAATCGATATTTTTATGTGAACGATGAGGAAACACATGGGCTAACTGCAGCGTTTACAGATGATAATGAGATTATCGGTATTGAACTTCACTTAAATGAAAAGTACGATACGGATGACGTTTGGACAAAAAATGAGTATGCACTACCACTAGAAGAAGCAGTTGTGTCTGCAGGTGGTACAGATGTGTTTCACAACTATCATTACAGAACAGAGAATCAACGGTATGCGTATGATTTAACGAATATGGTTGAGTTATATCACCATAACGGAGACCCCGGTGATTTAAATGCGTACTTCGTCTTTGGAAGTGATGTACTCTCACCGCTGGACGGAGTAGTCGTTGACGTTAAGCGTGACGTTAAAGATAACCAGATTGGCATCGTGAATCAAGATGAGCCGTCAGGAAACTATGTAATCATCGAGCACGAAAACGGAGAATATAGTTTACTTGCACATTTAAAAAAGGATAGTGTAAAAGTTGACGTAGGAGATAGTGTCGTTACTGGAGAAATTGTTGGACAAGTTGGAAATAGTGGCGCGACGACATTGCCACACTTACATTTCCAAGTAATGAGCGACAAAGAATTAAATAAAGACTCTATACGCATTTGTTTTAAAGACTTTGAGAGTCTTAAACAAGGCGATAGAGTCGAATAATTACTCGTCATTGTTTTTTCGTTCGAACGGGTTTTCATCGTATTCTCGTTTAAATACACTCATAATCGACATTAAAGCGATGAGTACGAATAAAACGAGTACTGCAAATTTAAAAACTCCAGGTAAATAAGGCAAACTGAATCTATAAATAACAGCCAATGCAATAATGATAAGAATCGTATTTAGTGATTTACGTAACTCGATTTTCAATATAAGCACTCCTTAACTATGATACTTATTATATTAGCATAAACAGTGTAAGAAAATGGGGGATTCAAGTGGCAAAAAAAGAGTTTCATACGGCCGTATGTCCGCATTGCCATCATAAATGGACATATAAAGAGAAGTTGCTCGGCTATATGATTAAGCCGAGATCTAGAACGCGTTGTCCAAATTGTAAAGAATATATAGAACCATCGACAAAATCTGTTGTGTTTGAGTATATCGCACTCGCTTTACTTATTATTTCAATCGTTTTTATCGTTCCGAATTTACCGATATTAAATTCGACACGAATCATTATCGTGTTATTTCTGTTTTTTGTTTATACGTTTATCTTCGTACCACTTACAGTCAGGTTCGAAGAAATACATTACAATATAAAGGATAAGTCAAATGAAAAAGGAAATTAACGTCGTTGCAGCAGTAATTGTCGACGATTTAGATCGCATACTCGTCGCAAAAAGACCTCCTGGTAAAACACTCGCGAACCTTTGGGAGTTCCCAGGAGGAAAAGTTGAAGCGGGTGAGGATGAAATTGAAGCGTTAAAGCGCGAATTGTTAGAAGAAATGGATACTGAAATCGAAGTGCTCGATAAAATTACGACGACGCGTTATGAATATGATTTTGGAATCGTCAATTTAACGACGTACTATTCAAAAGTAGTACGTGGAAATTTAACATTAAACGAACATATTGAAAAAAGATGGTTAAAACGTAGTGAACTCGGGAATATAGAACTAGCACCCGCAGACTTACCTGCGATTCGAATCATTCAGGAGGGATAACAAGTGGATTTAATTAAAGGATTAATCGGTTTTTTATTTAAAACATTACTCGTGCTGACATTATTTACTGGAATTGGACTAGTCGTCGCATACTTTGTCGTTAAAAAAGACGTAAAAGAAATCCAAGAATTTACAGAACGTATCCGCCTAGAAATGGAACAATAATACGTTTTACACACATAAAAATACCCTTTGTTGATTTTAAAAAGTCAACAAAGGGTGTTTTTTTAATCTTGTAATGCTTTTTTAAGTGTTTCGATATTTTCTTTCATCAGACTTTGATATGTTGAGTCTTCTGGATCGTTATCAGTTAAAGCTTCTAAATTGTGGAACGGTAAGAATTCTACATCTGTCTCTTTTCCGATCATGTCAGTTAGACGTGAAGAAACGTTTTGTTCCCTTAAAATGTATGGTGTTTTCGTTTCTTTAATGTCTTCAATCATATGAGTAAGTTCTTTTTGTGATGGTTCATCGTCGTTTAATCCGTGAATACCAACTTGTTTAAAGTCGTATTTGTGTGCTAAGTAACCGATAGACTCATGTGAAATATATACTGTATCACGTTTTTTATCTTTCATTGCTTCGTCTAGAGAATTAGATAATTCTTCTAAGTCAGCTTTTAAAGATTCAAAGTTTTTCTCGTAAGTTTCTTTTTCGTCTGGGTTCATTTCAACTAATTTGTCTTTAATGTTTTCTGCCATTTGAGTAGCTAATTCTGGATCTAACCAAACGTGTGGGTCAAATTCACCGTGGTGGTGATGATCGTGACCGTGGTCGTGATCATGTTCATCATCTTCTTCAGTTGCATCGTGACCGTGGTTGTGATCATGTTCATCTTCTTCTTCAGTTGCATCGTGGTCATGGTCGTGTTCGTCTTCTTCTTTAGTTGCATCGTGGTCATGATCATGGTCGTGTTCGTCTTCTTCTTTAGTTGTATCGTGGTCATGATCATGGTCGTGTTCGTCTTCTTCTTTAGTTGCATCGTGGTCATGATCATGATGATGTTCGTCTTCGATGAATGCTTCTTCATTGTTAAATGCTTCTAACACTTCAGTGTCGTTTTCGATTGTCTCATGAATCTTTTTAGCTACAGGGTCTAATTCATGATTTGTATAGATGAAAAGATCGCCTTTTGCATAGTTTAGAATGTCTTTTTGAGACGGTTCATAGTTATGCATGTTGACGTTTTTAGGGTAAATCGATTCGACTTCCATCGTGTCCCCAGCGATTTCTTTAGTCATACTATATAGTGGAAAAACTGTAGTATACACTTTAAGATTTTTGTTGTCGCTATCTGTGTTATCACTTTCTTTGTTGTCAGCTGCGTCGTTACTACAAGCAGCGAGAACAAGTATAGCGATGAATGAAATTAGTAATGCTCTTAATTTCAAAATAATTCCCTCCAATGTTTTTGTACTAAAATAGTATATCGTAACGCCTACGATTTAGCAAATATAAATTTGTGAAATTTACTTGAATTATTAGGGCGTCTACTGTAATATTAATAAAGTGATTAAAAACCGTAATCATCCGTTGATGATCAACTGGCCAGTTGAAGAGAAATCACACGATAATTTATTTGAAGAGGTGACAATAATGCGCGTACAAGTTATTTTAGAATGTACTGAAACAGGTGACCGTAACTACCACACAGTGAAAAACAAGAAAAACAATCCTGAGCGTATCGAGCTTAAAAAATACAGCCCAAGATTAAACAAAGTTACACTTCACCGTGAAACTAAATAAGTAATTGTTTTCAATAACCATATCTATTTGATATGGTTATTTTTTATTATCGAAATGTCATTATGGTATAATAATCTCAACATAGAACATGGAGGGTTACACAATGGCAGAAATTTTAGATGGCAAAAAAGTAGCCGCACATTTATCTGAAGAAATTAAAAACGCAGTTGAAGAATCTATCAATCACGGGATTACACCGACAGTCGCTTTTGTCCGTGTTGGTGATCTTGAAGATTCAATTTCTTATGAAAATGCAGCGGTAAAAAAATTCCAAAAATTAGGTATCGAAACGAAACAATTCCATTTTCCTGAAGACATTCCTGAACAGGAATTTTTAGATAAATTTAAAGAGATTAACTGGGATTTCTCAATCCACGGTATTCTCTTATTACAACCACTTCCAAAACACATTAATATTACAAGAGCCGCTCAGTTAATGCGTTCATTTAAAGATATTGACGGGTTAACAGTTATGAACTTAGGTAAAGTGTTAACGAACGCAGATGACCGTTTAGAACCATGTACGCCAGCAGCGGTAATGGAGTTCTTTGATTACTACAACCTCGATTTAAAAGGAAAAAACGTAACAGTAGTCGGAGCAAGTGCAGTCGTTGGTAAGCCGTTATCGTTACTCATGATGAATAGAGATGCGACAGTAACGACGTGTAACTTATATACAGACGACTTAGTCGACAAATGTAAAAATGCAGATGTTATTGTGAGTGCTGCTGGAGCAGTTGATTTAATTCGTAAAGAGCATGTTAAACCAGGCGCTGTCGTTATCGACGTTGGTATTAACTTTAACGAAGAAGGAAAACTTGTCGGAGACGTCTCATACGACGAGGTTAAAGAAGTTGCAGGTTACATTACGCCAGTACCAGGTGGAGTGGGTGCAATTACGACGACAAAACTCGCTGAGCATTTAATTAAAGCAATCGAACATCAGAAACAAGCAGTACTATTTATCGAAGATAAATTCTAAACCGATGAAAAAACGTACAATAGTTTTATTAATCATTGCAGTTATTATTTTATTTATCCCAGTGGTCGATAAGACGAGCAAGTCCGAGCGAGTGATTATAGATAATTCAACTAGAGAAATTATTCATCCAGATTGTTTTGATGAAAAAAGACATTCAAATTGGATCGATGAAGTTACATTTAACAATGCGTTAAACAACAAAGAATATTTGGTTAGAGATGCGTGTTCAAAAGAAAAGTTACCGATTGGAAAGACGTCTATATTTAATCGGATGTTTTTAAAAAAAGAATAAATAAAAATGTCTGGCTCAATTAAGAGTCAGACATTTTTTTAGTATAAATCCAATTTCATCTCAGGTTTCGCATCTGTTTGAACGAATATAACGACGTCTCCATCTGTCGTAAAATATACATTCTCTAAATTTCGAACCGTCGTGACAGACGCCTCCTCAATTTCAGAGTGCGATTCAATAATATAATCGTAATCTTTTATATCAAACGTAATCGTAAATGTGCCTACATTTTGAAACTCTTCGTCTTCATATTGCGGAATATCTCTAAAAGCTAAGTCATATACGATTTCAATTTTATTTTTAGAAACAGTGTTTTCAGAAAAACTCGTATAATAATTTACTCCATCAATTGTCATATACATATTAACGAGCGTATTTTCAATATATTTATATTCGAATTTAATATCTATCTTAGTCCAACTCCTTTACAGTAGGGTCAACGTTACTATACACAGTTACTTTTTCGTCAGGTGAATCATAGACATAGCACTGGACTTTTGGCTCGATATACTTAATGCCTTCTATAACATTAGATGGTTTATATGAATTTCCTTTTTGTATGATTGAAGATACATGTTGCATCCCGCGATAAGTTCTAAATGTCGCTTCAAATAACTTTCCATGATGTTTGTAATGAATAGTTGTCGTCATAGGATAGCTTCCTTCTTCTACTGTTATTTCGTATCTATAAAACAGAATTTTATCTAGTTCAACATGAATTTGTTCCATAGGCAACATCTCCATTTCCTAATTATTTTTATTATAGAACGTTAATTGAAAAATTACTATTAAATATATAAAGTGAAATCAAAATAAAAACCTTCTAGTATTTTTATAATACTAGAAGGTTATGATATTATTTATACTCATATAATGATTGGAATGCTTTTTCGATTTTTGGAACGACTTGTTTTTTACGAGAAACAACACCTGTGAGTAACGCTTCGTTGTCATCTAGTGCAACGTCAAATGCACGCTCGATGACTTTGTTGTTTTCTCCGATTGCGATGACTCTAGAGTCTGACGCTAAGATGTCTGTTACGACTAGAATGAATAGGTCGTACTTTTCTCTGTCGCTTTCTTTTTTGATTTCATCGACGAGTTCATCTTTTCTTTCGAAAAGTTCATCTAAATCAACGACGTTTACTTGAGCGATTCTGACGCTGTTATCGCCCATTTCAAATGTTTTCGCGTCTCCAGTGATAAGTGCTTGTGCACTTTTATCTTTCGTTGAAGCACCTGCTTTTAACATTTCTAAACCGTAATGTTCATAGTTCACGTCTGCGATTGTTGCGAGTTCGTGAAGTGCTTCTTCGTCTTCAGTAGTCGTCGTTGGTGATTTTAATAGTAACGTATCAGAAATGATTGCTGACATCATTAAACCAGCCATTTCTTTTGTTACCGTGACGTTATTTTCTTTACAAATCTTATTTAAAATCGTCGCCGTACAACCGACAGGCTCTGCTCTAAAGTAGAGTGGTGCATTCGTTTCAAAGTTTGCTACACGGTGGTGATCGATGACGCTTAAAATTGTCGCTTTGTCGATACCGTCAGCAGATTGTTGAAACTCGTTATGGTCAACGAGCATGACTTCGTCGTTTTCTTGAACTGAATCTAATAATTCAGGTGTTTCCACATTAAAATAGTTTAACGCGTATTCTGTTTCTTTGTTTAAATCTCCAAGTCGGTAAGCTGTCGCTTCTTTACCGAGTTCACGTTCAATAATTGCTGCTACGATCGCAGATGTGATTGTGTCTGTATCCGGGTTTTTATGTCCAAAAACTTTTACTGTCATTGAATAAACTCCTTATTTATTGTCTAATTAATTTTATTTTATCACGAATTAGAAATTCGTTCTATTTTTGAGTTGATAACGGAAAATTAAGTTTCCGATTAATACGAGAACCATTACAACTGTAAAGAATGAAAAGTATAACGTGCCATTTGATAGGCTGATTAACGATCCACCAAATACTGGTCCGAGTATACTTCCGATAGAAAATATAATACTAATAAGTAAGTTCCCTGCAGCGATATGTGTACGTGGAATGACATCTGTTAAATAGCCAAGTCCAAGACTATACATCGATCCACATGCAACTCCGGTCATTAAAAATAGTGCTGTCAGCATGAAAAATGATTCTTTATTGAGTTCCATTAGTAAAAATCCGATACTTCCGATGGCGACTAACCACGTGAGTAGTTTGCCACGCCCCATTCGATCTCCGAGTGCACCGATTGGAAGTTGGAATAAAATAGCACCTAAGTTAAACATCGGTAAAATCCAAGTCACTTGGCTAATTTCAAAGCCATTTCGCATTGCAAATACTGGGAAGTTTGAGTTTAAAGAACTCTCATAAAATCCGTATAACATCGGGAACATCAGTGCTGCCCATCCGTATACGATAACCGTTTTAAAGTTCGTTAACGTCGATAATAATGTAATTGGCACGTTATCACTATCTGGTTTTGCTTCACTCGCACCTTTTAATGTGAAAATTAACGGCCATGCAAGCATTGTAATCACACTCGATAAAACAAACGGAACATGAGTCCCATAAACGACTAAGTCGGCAACTTTTGGTCCAATCATAAATCCTAACGAGAAAAATAGACCATACACAGCGATAACTTTTCCGATTTTATGTTGAGGGGTTGTTGACGTTAGCCACGTTTGTGTTGACATATGTAATACGTTATCTGCAATTCCGATAATTACGCGTAATATAAACCAAAACATAATTGAATCTAAAATGGGGAATAAAAACAACGATACACCGACAAATAGTCCACCGAATATAATGAGTTTTTGATATCCGTATTTTCTCATCGGTGCTTCTATTAAGAAACTAGATATAAATACACCGAGATATAATCCAGCAGTATGGAACCCACTTAACGTCGCACTAATACCACGTGACTCAAAAATAAACGATATTAAGGGGAGTAACATACCTTGAGAGAATCCACTTATGCAAACGATGATAGATAAAACGATGAAGCGTGCTCTGAAACTAGTAAATCTCATTTAATTCACCCGCCAATTCATATATAATGTATGTAATCTATAAAAAATTTAAAAATAAAAATTCATCTTCAAGTAAGGGGTTAAACGATGTTTAAAGACGACAGTTATATGTTACACACAGATTTGTATCAAATCAATATGGCAAAGACATATTTTGATAAAGATATTCATAATAAACGTGCAGTGTTCGAAGCATATTTTAGAACGATGCCGTTTAAAAATGGATACGCAGTATTTGCTGGACTTGAGCGTATTATCGACTATATTAAAAATCTTAGATTCTCAAAATCAGATATCGAGTATTTAGAAACACTTGGTTATGACGAAGCATTCATTAACTATTTAAGAGAGTTTCGTTTCACAGGTACAATTCGTGCGTTTAAAGAAGGGGACGTTTGTTTTAATAACGAGCCGATACTCCAAGTGGACGCACCACTTGCAGAGTGTCAACTGATCGAAACGGCTATTTTAAATATCATCAACTTCCAAACACTAATCGCAACGAAAGCAAGCCGTATTCGTGAACTCGTTCCGAATGATCAACTGATGGAATTTGGTACACGTCGTGCACAAGAGTTTGACGCGGCAATTTGGGGCGCACGCGCTGCAGTCATTGGTGGATTTGACGGTACGTCAAACGTTCGCGCTGCTAAAAAGTTCGGTATTAAGCCTACAGGTACACATGCCCATGCGCTCGTTCAAACGTTTGGCGATGACTATTCAGCATTTAAAGCATATGCTGATACACATAAAGACTGCGTCTTTTTAGTCGATACGTTCGATACGTTAAAGTCTGGTGTTCCAACAGCGATTCGTGTCGCAAAAGAATACGGTGACAAAATTAACTTTATCGGTATTCGTTTAGACTCTGGAGATATTGCGTATTTATCTAAAAAAGCGAGAAAGATGTTAGATGATGCTGGATTTAAAGATGCAAAAATCATCGTATCTAATGACCTCGACGAATACACAATTCAGTCGTTACTCACGCAAGGTGCTAAAGTAGATAGTTACGGTATTGGTACAAAACTAATCACTGCATACGATCAACCTGCACTTGGTGCAGTATATAAATTATCTGCAATTGAAGACGAAAATGGCCAGTTAGTCGACCGTATGAAAATTTCAGGAAACGTCGAAAAGTTAACGACACCGGGTAAAAAAGAAGTGTATCGTATTATTAATAATGAGACGAAAAAATCTGAGGGTGATTATATTACACGTGTCGGTGAAAAAATCGATCATAGTGAACCGTTATTTATGTTCGACCCTGTGCATACAGTTAAACGTAAATACGTTAAGAACTTTACAGCAGTGAAAAAGTTACATGATATTTTTGTCAAAGGACAACTCGTATATGAGTCATCATCTATTGAAGAAATGAGTCAATTACGTGAAGCAGCGTTAGATGAATTATGGGAAGAAAATAGACGTCTATTAAACCCACAAATTTATCCAGTCGATTTAAGCTTACAATTATGGGAAGATAAAAAGTCATTAATTGAATCGATTGCTGAGCGTGATATTAATGCATGATATTCAGCGAGAAATTATAGATGCGTTACACGTTAAAGAAAACATCAACCCTGACAGAGAAGTGCGTGAAATCATCGATTTTCTTAAAAACTATAAATACCACCACGACTTTATTGAAAGTTTCGTCTTAGGGATAAGCGGTGGTCAAGACTCAACATTACTCGGAAAACTCGCGCAAATGGCGGTCGAAGAGTTACGTGAAGAGGGTCATACGATTCATTTTTACGGAGTACGTTTACCGTACGGTACACAGCTCGATATGAATGACGTCGACGACGCTATTGCTTATATAAATCCAGATTTTGACGTTACTATTAATATAAAAAATGCCGTCGATGCGAGTGTAAAAGCACTAAACGATGCATCGTTTCATATTAGTGACTTCGTAATCGGTAATGAAAAAGCACGTGAACGCATGAAGGCGCAATATGCGATCGCAGCAGACCGTAAAGGTGTAGTACTCGGTTCAGATCACGCAGCAGAAGCGTTAACTGGGTTTTATACGAAGTTTGGTGACGGTGCAGCAGACGTCATGCCGTTAACCGGTTTAAACAAACGTCAAGGTCAACAGATTTTAAAATATTTAAATTGTCCAGAACATTTATATTTAAAAGTCCCTACTGCAGATTTAGAATCTGACCGCCCACTTTTAAGCGATGAAGATGCGCTTCAAGTGAGTTATAAAGATATCGATGACTTTTTAGAAGGTAAAACAGTACCTGAAGCGGCGTTTAATCGTATCATTCATTTATATAAAGTGAGTCATCATAAAAGAGACAAACCGTATCATCGTTATCTTAAGCCGAAATACATGGAGGAATAATTATTGTTACAATTAATTAGCGAAAACGCATGGCTGATGGTACTTACAATTTTTTTAATCAACATATGTTACGTCTCGTTTTTAACGATGCGTACGATTTCGACATTAAAAGGATATAAGTATGTCGCTGCGTTAGTGAGTATTTTTGAAACGCTCATTTATATTATCGGACTTGGTCTTGTTTTAGATAACTTAGATAAGCCAATTAACATACTTGCGTATGCGTTTGGTTTTGGTACAGGGATACTCGTCGGTATCCGCATCGAAGAAAAGCTTGCTTTAGGATATCAAGTCGTCAATGCAATTACTGCAGAAAAAGATAAAGATTTACCGATGCAGTTAAGAGAACTCGGATACGGTGTTACGCACGGATATAGTTACGGACGTGACGGTGAACGTACGACGATGCAAATTTTAACGCCGAGACGCCATGAGAAAAAACTTATCAATACGATCATCGAGCTTGATCCGAATGCATTTATCGTGTCATATGAGCCAAAATCTATTCACGGTGGATTCTGGACAAAAGGTGTACGAAATCGTGAAGTCGCGTCATATGACGTTGAAAATGTAGAAGAAATTTTAGAAGAAGTCGGTACTAATGAAAAATAAAAAACAACTAAAAAAGAAGAAGTTTGAAGTTACAAAGAACGATACGATTGAATCCGTGTTACAACAAATGAGAAGTGAAGGCTATATGCCGGTGAGACGTATAGAAAAACCTGTCTTTAAGGAAACTGAAAACGGGATTGAAGTGAGTCACCAAGAAATAGTATTTGAAGGTAAATTAATCGATTAACGATAAAAGGAGACGTATAGATATGATTCCTCGTTATACTAGAGAAGAAATGGCCAATATTTGGACAGAAGAAAACAAATTTCGTGCATGGTTAGAAGTTGAAATTTTAGCAGCAGAAGCGTGGGCAGAACTTGGAGAAATTCCAATGGATGAAGTAAAACAACTCCGTCCAAATGCTAAAATCGACATCGACCGAATTAAAGAGATTGAAGTAGAAACACGCCACGACGTCGTCGCGTTTACGCGTCAAATCTCTGAAACGTTAGGGCCTGAGAAAAAGTGGGTCCACTACGGTCTTACGTCAACAGACGTCGTCGATACAGCACAAGGGTACTTAATTAAACAAGCAAACGAAATTATCGAAAAAGATTTAAATGCATTTTTAGACGTCTTAAAAGATAAAGCGCAAGCACATAAATACACGTTAATGATGGGTAGAACACATGGTATTCATGCAGAGCCTACATCGTTCGGTATTAAACTTGCATTATGGTATGAAGAGATGAAACGCAACTTAGAGCGTTTTAAATATGCGAGAAAAGATATTGAAGTTGGTAAAATGAGTGGAGCAGTCGGCAACTTTGCGAATATTCCACCTGAAATTGAAGAGTACGTGTGTAAACATCTCGGTTTAGACTATGCACGTGTATCGACACAAACGTTACAGCGCGACCGCCATGCATTTTATATTTCGACACTTGCGTTAATCGCAACATCTGTTGAAAAGATGGCAGTAGAAGTCCGTCATTTACAACGTAGTGAAGTGCGTGAAGTTGAAGAAGCGTTTAGAAAAGGACAAAAAGGTTCGAGTGCAATGCCACATAAACGTAACCCAATTGGCTCAGAAAACGTTACAGGGATCGCTAGAATTATTCGTGGATATATGACTCCAGCGTTTGAAAATGTACCGTTATGGCATGAAAGAGATATCTCTCACTCAAGTGCAGAGCGTATTATGCTGCCAGACGTTACGATTTTAACAAATTATATGTTAAATCGATTTAAAAATATTATTCAAAACTTAGTCGTTTTTGAAGACAATATGAAAGCAAATATTAACGCGTCATATGGACTTGTGAACTCTCAGCGCGTCATGCTCGGTTTAATCGATAAAGGACTATCACGTGAAGCAGCATATGACCTCGTTCAACCACGTGCGATGGAAGCATGGGAGGGTAAACAAGCTCTACAACCGTTAATAGAAAACGACGCAGAAATCACGAAATATTTATCACAAGAAGATATTGATGATGCGTTTGATAATAGACATTATTTACAATCAGTAGACCGTATATTTGAACGCGTCGGATTAGATGAATAAACCTAGACATTGTCTAGGTTTTTTTCGTGGATGACTATCGTACGTTTAGAATGCATAGTAAAAAAATGCTATAATTATAATATTGATTTTATGGAGGAAACGAATGTTAAGCGACGTAAAACATATATTTAAATTAGATCCAGCGAAAGAGATTAGCGATGAGCATTTAGAGCGGTTAGCTGAAAGTAAAACAGATTTAATCGTCGTCGGAGGAACAGATAATGTCACTGAAGACAACGTTTTAGATTTACTCGCACGCGTGAGACGTTTTAGTATTCCACTCGCACTTGAAATATCTAACACTGAATCTGTCATCGGTGGATTCGATCATTATTTCATCCCAGTTGTGTTTAATACGACGAATATTAAGTATCATAACGGACTACTCGTTGAAGCGTTACAAGAATTTCACGATATTATCGATTACGACGAAGTCTCGATATTGCCATATATAATTTTAAATGAAGAGTGTAAAGCGTTTAACAAGGCGGAGTGCTATTTACCAGATGAAGAAACACTCACAAGCCTTGTAAATATGATTGATAAGTTATATGAGTCAAAGTATTTATACATCGAATGCAGCGGGACACTGATTGACGTAGACACGTTAAAACATATACATTCACAACTTAAAAATAGCCATCTTATTTACGGTGGTGGTATTAAAAATCGTGAAGAGTTTAAAGAAAGAAAACCTTTCGCAAATACGTTAGTCGTCGGTAATTCAATTTACGATGACTTTACTCAAGCATTAAAAACGACAAATGAGGTAGAGTAATGGATTTATCTTTAATGAACCGAGCGCAATATGAAGCAATTACGACAACAGAAGGCCCTGTCCTCGTTATGGCTGGAGCTGGAAGTGGAAAAACACGTGTGTTAACGCATCGTATCGCATATTTAATTGAAGAAAAAGATGTGCCAAGCTATAACATTTTAGCGATCACATTTACAAATAAAGCAGCGAAAGAAATGAAAGAGCGTGTCGACAAACTAATCGACGACGACACATCTAAAATGTGGATTTCAACGTTCCACGCGATGTGCGTTAGAATTTTAAGACGAGATATCGATAAACTCGGCTACGATAGAAGTTTTTCAATCTTAGACACGACAGATCAGCTCAATGTCGTAAAAGATGTTTTAAAATCGATGAATATAGACCAAAAACAATATCCACCCCGCCAGTTTTTAAATGCTATTTCAAACTTTAAAAACGCATTAATTACTGAAAAAGAAGCGAAAGAAAACGCATATGATTTTAGAGAAAAACTAAATGCGGATATATATACGTCATACCAAGAAATTTTATATCGTAACAGTGCGCTAGATTTTGACGATTTAATTATGCTGACGATACAACTGTTTCAAAAAGATGAAGCAATCTTAAATTATTACCAAACAAAATTTCAATATATTCATGTCGATGAATATCAAGATACGAACCATGCACAATATCAGCTCGTCTATATGCTTAGTCAAAAATATGAAAATATTTGCGTCGTTGGGGATAGCGATCAGTCAATTTACAAATTCCGCGGTGCAGATATTATGAATATTTTAAACTTCGAAAAAGACTACGATAACGTAAAGACGATTTTACTCGAAGAAAACTACCGCTCGCATCAGCGTATATTAGACGCAGCGAATAACGTCATCGAAAACAATACGAGCCGCGTACCGAAAAATTTAGTGACAAGTCGTGGTAAAGGTGAAAAAATTACATCAATCGTCTCTCAAAACGAACGAGAAGAAGGCCAGCGTGTCGTTAAACAGATTCAAAAACTTAAAAATGAAGGATACAGATTTAACGACATGGCTGTATTATACCGCGCAAACTCACAGTCACGTGCAATTGAAGATGCACTCGTAAAATCATCTCTACCATATAATATGGTCGGTGGTATGAAGTTCTATCAACGTAAAGAAATTAAAGACTTAATGAGTTATATGAAAGTCGTTTTAAATATCCACGATGATATCGCAATGGAACGTATTATTAATACACCTAAGCGTGGAATCGGACCGAAGACGATCGACACGTTAAAGCAACACGCGAACGTGTTAAATTCGAGCATATACGACGCAATTAAAGACGCGGATTTTATCGGTCTATCAAAGAAAAACGCTGAAAACTTAGCACAATTATTAAGTGTGCTTGAAAACTTAAAAGCAAAATCTAAGTTTATGTCTATTACAGACTTAGTCGATGAAATACTCCACGATACTGGATATTTAAATATGCTCATCCGTGAAAACACACTTGAAAGTAATTCACGTATAGAAAACTTGGAAGAGTTTAAAACCGTAACGAAAGAATTTGACGAAACACATACGATTGGTGACGAACTGCTCTTTGACTTCTTAAGTGATATGGCACTCGTTAGTGATCAAGATAGTGTTGACGACACAGATGCTGTCACACTCATGACGATCCACGCCTCTAAAGGACTCGAGTTTAAAGTGATTTTCATCGTCGGTCTTGAAGAAGGGCTATTTCCTTCATATAGATCGATGGATACTGAAGAAGAACTCGAAGAAGAGCGCAGACTTATGTACGTCGCGATTACACGTGCTATGGAGCGCTTAATCATTTCACGTGCGACGTCACGCACTATATTTGGTCGAACGAATAACGCAATGGAAAGCCAATTCTGGTCAGAAATACCAGCAGATTTAGTTGAAGGTGAATCCCTCATTTCTGTATACGACGGACGTAGTAGTAACAGTAAAAAACGTCCACGTATTAAAAGCCAAGTGTTTACAGATAATAGTGGCGTAACATTTAACGTCGGCGATAAAGTAACGCATAAAACGTTTGGTGACGGTATGATTACAGCGATTAACGGGTCAGGTGACAGTGAAGAGCTCGATATCGTATTTTCAAAAGTCGGTCCGAAACGTTTACTTGCGAAATTTGCGCCAATTGAAAAGAAAGGGTGATAACAAATGGAAAAACGCATGCGAGAATTAGAAAAACTTCTGACGCAGTACAATTATGAATATCATGTTTTAGATCACCCTTCGGTTCCAGACGAAACGTATGACAAATTATTCCATGAGTTACTTCATCTTGAAGAACAATATCCTGAGTTAAAAAGTGACACGTCTCCAACTTCTAGAGTCGGAGGAGTGGTGCTTGATAAGTTTGAAAAAGTCACGCATGAGACGCCGATGTTATCTTTATCTAATGCGTTTAACGAAGCAGATTTACGTGCATTTAACGATAGAGTAGAACGCGCAGTCGGAAAAGTAGAGTATATGTGTGAATTAAAAATCGACGGTCTTGCAGTATCGCTTTTATATCAAGACGGTAAATTTTCTCAAGGTGCCACACGTGGCGACGGTACTGTTGGTGAAAATATTACTGATAACTTAAGAACGATTCGAGCGATTCCACTGTCAACAGATTTAAATGCACAATTTGAAGTACGCGGTGAAGCGTATATGCCAAAAAAGGCATTTGAAACGTTAAATAAACGTCGCGAAGAAAATAATGAACAAGTATTCCAAAATCCGAGAAACGCTGCAGCAGGTAGTTTACGTCAACTCGATACGAAACTGACAAGTGAACGTAATTTATCTATATTTTTATACGGGACACCACGTGCGGACATATTAGGGGTAACGTCTCAAAGTGAGGCGCTCGATCAGCTCGATAAGTTAGGATTTAAAACAAACAAAGAACGCGCAGTGAAAGAAGATATCGACGGGGTGATCGAATACGTCAACTACTGGCAAGAGCACCGTAATGAGTTACCGTATGAAATCGACGGAATTGTTATTAAAGTGAATAACATAGATCTACAAGAAGAGATGGGTTATACTGTCCGCTCGCCCAAATGGGCAATTGCGTATAAGTTCCCAGCCGAAGAAGCAAAAACGAAAATTATAGACATTGAACTGACAGTCGGTCGTACAGGTGTCATTACACCGACGGCAATTTTAGAACCTGTTCGTGTCGCTGGGACGACTGTTGCACGTGCGTCACTTCATAATCATGAGCTAATCGAGGAAAAAGATATTCGTATTAACGACACGGTAATTATCCATAAAGCCGGAGATATTATCCCGGAAGTTGTGCGTGTCGTGTACGAAGAACGTACAAACCAAGAAGTGTATAAAGCACCGACACAGTGCCCGTCATGTGGTCATGAAGCGGTTAAGTTAGACGAAGAAGTTGCGATTCGTTGTATTAACCCGAAATGTCCGGCTCAAATCGTAGAAGATATTATTCACTTTGCTTCTCGAGGGGCAATGAATATCGACGGACTCGGTGAGAAATTTGTCCATCAGTTATACGATTCGAAACTCATTTCAGACGTTGCAGATCTATACACGCTTAAAAAAGAGGAACTTGTAGAATTAGACCGTGTGGGAGATAAAAAAGCTGAGAACCTCTTAAACGCAATCGAAGCGAGTAAAGAAGCACCACTTCAAAAGTTGTTATTTGGTCTTGGTATTCGTTTTCTCGGCCAAAAAGCGTCACGTTTAATTGCTGAGAGATTTTTAACGATGGATAATATTTTATCTGCTGAAAAAGACGAGTTGATGGAAGTTCCTGAAATCGGTGAAGTGATCGCAGATTCTGTTGTAACGTATACGTCAAACGAAGATTTTATTCATCTTATAGAAAAACTAAAATCAGCAGGTTTAAATATGACTGAAGAGGTTGAAGAGCAAGAGAGTACACAGTTTGACGGGATGACGTTTGTGTTAACAGGTAAACTTGAAGAGTTAACACGTAACGAAGCGAAAGAAAAAATTGAGTTAAATGGCGGGAAAGTGACAGGTAGTGTGTCTAAAAACACAGATGTCGTCGTCGCTGGAAGTGATGCGGGGTCTAAATTAGACCGTGCGAGAGAGTTAGAAATTACTGTATGGAGTGAAGCGGATTTACTCGAAAGGTTGGGCGAATAGCAAATGAAAAAACTTGTAATGAGTACGTTGTTTGGTACAGCGATATTAACGGCATGTTCAAATACGTCTGTCGACGTTGAGAATGCGTCAGAAAATAACGATGAAAATAACAATAACGTTCAAACTGTACGAAATGAAGATGTACAAGATAGTGTCACACAGAGTATTTCAAGCGATTATTACCAATCTGTCTTACCATATGAACTCTCTCCAGCACGCGGGTTAACAAGTTCTAACATGGTTTCAACGTATAACATGGAAGCATTTGAAAAAGGACTTTTTGAGCAATCGAAAAGATTCTTTCCAACAGATGAATACGTGTTTCGAGAAGGACAAATTATGTCTGAGAAAATGACTCGCGAGTATTTAAAACGTCAATATACGAAAGAACAAATCGATGAGATGGATGAAGCGACACTTAAAAGGACAGGTGCGTTTAGTAACTTAGGTTTAAACCCATCAAACAACGGAGAAGAAGATCCAGAAAAACTTGCAGAGAACGCGCCACTTTACTTATCTCATATACTTGAACAAGATTACTTAAAAATTGACGAAGAAGGTAATCAGACGTTCGAAGGGATTACGTTCGGTCTTGCAATGAACAGTGAGTACTTATATCAAAAAGAGCAGTATGGTACGACATATCAAAAAGATTTAGATTTAGAAGTCGTTCAAAAAGAGGGCGAAGATATGGCGCGTGAAATTTTAGAGAGACTTCGAGAAAACAGTGATTATGTCGATAAAAAAGTCGTATTTGCGATCTTTATCCAATCAAAAGGAACGGATATTATACCTGGTAACTTCGTATCCTACGCGGTTGTTGAACCAGGTGCAAAAGAAATTCCTAAGTTTGAAACAATCGATGAACAGAACGTTCTACTACCGTCAAATAATGAATCAGTACCAGAAGACGTGAACAGCGAATATCGAGCATTTAACCGTGAACTCGAAAGTTACTTTAAATCATTTTCTACAAGTGTCGGACGCGGTGTGATTCGTGACGGTAAACTCGACGAGTTATCGATTGAAATACCATTTGAATACGAGTCACGTGGTGAAATGGTCGGCTTAAGCCAATTCGTGTATGAACTTGTCGAAAAACATTTTAAAGGCACAAAAGTTCAAGCAAAGATTCAAGATAAGTCAAAAGTGTATTCGATTATTACGTCTGACGGTGAAGAGAATACGGAACTTTATATTACAGAATAACAAACAATAGAATTGAAACGTATATTTTGATAAAATAATACGTGTTTTAAAAAGGAGGATATTTATGCCAACAGTATCAAAAGAAGAAGTACTAAAGATGGCAGACGTTGCGAAAGTTGCATTAACTGAAGATGAAGCAACGCGTTATGCCGAGTCTATTACAGACATCGTACAACGTGCAGAGGATTTAAAAAACATGGACTTATCTGACGTTGAACCAGCAACACATGCGTTAGAGATTTATGACGTCGTACGTGAAGACGATCCAAACAATCAAGTGTCGATTGAAGACGCGTTATTAAACTCAGAATCAACAGAAGACGGACAATTTAAAGTACCAAAAATGATTTCCTAGGAGGGACATTGGTGACTAACATTCATCATTTAACGGTTGAAGAAATCGTATCAAAAATTAAGCAAAAAGAACTCACACCTTCAGAAGTCGTTGAAGGATTATATAAACATATTGAAGCGCATGATAATAGCGTTCAGTCATTCATCAAATTAACGAAAGAAGACGCATTAAAAGAAGCAAAGCATCTTGATGAATTGCAAGCAAAAGATGAAATGACAGGTGAACTATTTGGATTACCGGTCGGTATTAAAGACAACATTTTAACAAAAGGAATCACGACAACAGCAGCATCTAAAATGCTTGAAAACTTTACACCAATTAACGACGCGACGGTCGTTAAAAAGTTAAAAGACGCAGAAACAATTAGTCTCGGTAAAATTAACTTAGACGAGTTTGCGATGGGATCAACAACTGAAACGTCCTATTATAAAAAGACGACAAACGCTTGGAGCACAAAACTCGTTCCAGGTGGATCTTCAGGTGGCTCTGCAGCTGCAGTTGCGGCAGGATTTGTGCCAGCAGCGCTCGGAACTGATACTGGTGGATCGATTCGTCAACCTGCAAGCTTTAACGGTGTCGTTGGTATGAAACCAACGTATGGAAGAGTATCACGTTTTGGTGGCATTGCATTCGGTTCATCATTTGACACAATCGGACCAATCACAAAAACGGTTAAAGATAATGCAATGCTTTTAAACGTTTTAAGTGGACTCGATGAGTTTGACGGTACAACTGCGGACAAAGAAGCGGATTTCTTAACGAACATTGATAACGATATTAAGGGTATGAAAATTGCAGTCGTTAAAGAATTAATGACAGAAGATGTTAACGCTGAAGTACGTGAAAGCATTGAAAAAGCAGTTGAAACGTTTAAATCACTCGGTGCTGAAGTTGAAGAAGTCAGTATCGATTATTTAGACAAAGTTATTTCAATTTATGAAATCGTAAGTTCAAGTGAAGCATTTTCTAACTTAGCACGCTTTGACGGTATTCGTTACGGTTACCGTGCAGAAGCGGAAAACTTAGAAGACTTATATAAGAAAACACGTGGAGAAGGTTTCGGTGACGAAGTAAAACGCCGTATCATTTTAGGAACGTACATGTTACAAGCAGGTCATTTTGAAGAATACTTCGAGCAAGCTCAAAAAGTACGTCGTTTAGTAATGGAAGAATTTGCGGAAGTTTTATCGAAATTCGATCTTATCTTAACACCAACAACAGCTGCACCAGCACATGAATTTGGTAAACCTGACGAGAATGTATGGATGACAGACATCTTAACAATCCCTGCAAACTTAACAGGATTACCAGCATTATCAGTACCGTGTGGCTTAACTGAAGATAATCGTCCAATCGGATTACAAATCATTGGAAATCACTACGAAGAAAGTAAGATTTACAATGCTGCGTATAAATTCGAACAACAATTTAATCTTCACGATGAATTAAAAAATCTCACATTGGAGGTTAAATAAATGCATTTTGAAACAGTAATCGGACTCGAAGTACACGTCGAGTTAAATACAAAATCAAAAGTATTCTCAGGTGCACCTTCACACTTTGGTGCAGAACCAAATACAAACCTTTCTGTTATGGAACTCGCACATCCTGGTGCGTTACCAGTCGTTAACAAAACAGCAATCGAGTACGCAATGAAAGCAGCACTTGCTTTAAATATGGAAATTCCATCTGTTACTCGATTTGATAGAAAACATTACTTCTATCCAGATAACCCAAGTGCGTATCAAATTACGCAGGATAAAGAACCAATCGGTCAGCACGGACATATCGAAATTGAAGTGGATGGTAAAAAGAAAAAAATCGGTATTACGCGTCTACACTTAGAAGCGGATGCTGGTAAATCAGTCCATAAAGACGACCATTCACTCGTCGACTTAAACCGTCATGGTTCAGCACTTGTAGAAATCGTATCTGAACCAGATATTCGTACACCTGAAGAGGCATACAAATATTTAGAAAAACTAAAATCAATCATCCAATATACAGGTGTTTCTGACGTTAAAATGGAAGAAGGATCATTACGTGCGGATGCGAACATCTCAATTCGTCCATACGGACAAGATGAATTCGGTACGAAAACAGAGTTAAAGAACTTAAACTCATTTAACCACGTACGTAAAGGTTTAGAATTCGAAGAGAAACGCCAACAACAAGTCTTAATGTCAGGTGGAGAAATCAAACAAGAAACGAGACGTTTCGACGAAAAAACTGGCGAAACAATTTTAATGCGTGTTAAAGAAACTGCAGATGACTATCGTTACTTTAGAGATCCAGACTTAGGTCCGGTTAGAATTAGTGACGAATGGAGAGAATCTGTTAAAGCGAGTATTCCAGTACTCCCAGACGCGTTAAAAACACGTTACTTAGAAGAGTACGGTTTACCAGAATATGACGCAGATATTTTAACACTCACAAAAGAACACTCAGACTTCTTTAACGAGATGGTCGAAACACATAAAGCAGATCCAAAACTAGCATCAAACTGGATTATGACAAGTGTGAACGAGTACTTAAACAAACAACAAGTAGAACTTCACGACACAGAAATCACACCGAAAAACTTAGCTGAAATGATCGGACTTATTGAAGATGGCACAATTTCAGGTAAACAAGCGAAAAAATTATTCTCTGAACTAATTAAAAACGGTGGAGAAGCAAAAGCAACAGCTAAAAAGCTCGGTATGGAGCAAATTTCAGACCCAGCAGTACTTGGTGAAATGGTCGAAGAAGTTCTTAATGAGAACCCACAATCAATCGCTGACTTTAAAGATGGTAAAGACCGTGCGATTGGATTCTTAGTTGGACAAATTATGAAAAAATCACGTGGACAAGCAAACCCACAAATGGTTAACAAGATTCTTTTAGAAGAAATTAACAAGAGATAATATTAAAAAAGACTTTGCACCTATAGTTTAGGTGCAAAGTCTTTTATTATTGTAGGAAGAAATCTCTAATATTTTTAGCAACTTCTTTTTCAGCTTCACGAGTTAATACGTTTTGATCGTAATCATACATGTCATCGAGCTCTATTCTACTATTATCAACGTAGAAGTAATCGTTCTCTCTCATAAATGTTTGATCATCTTCTAATACATTTTGTAAGTTAACATGTGCATGTGCGTTTGGTTCACTTAAAATGACAGCTGTCTTATTTGCTTCAAGTAGCGACATATACATACGTAATACGTTCGGTAAGTCGTGACTTGGAAGGACCTCTTCGTTATAGTCTTGAATTTGTAGTGCGCTTAACAGCACGACATCAGCACTGTCATTAATGTTTAACTGTGCAAGTTGACCAGAATTTACATCAATATCGATACGATTAAATTCAATCGTTGTATTGTTAAATGCTTCTTTTAAATCGTTCATGAATGCATCACTATAATACGTCGGTAATACAACGTCGATCGTTAACGGTTCATTGTTTTGAATGTTTGCATCATACTTTTCTTGGATGACATCTTCATTAAATATAAGTGGTT
>NZ_CAVG010000102.1 GCF_000438455.1 Nosocomiicoccus massiliensis | reverse complement strand
AATTTTCTACTTGACTAGTATTGTTATTATTATCTACGTTACTCTTATTTTCGTGTAAAAAATTTAAGTATAATAAAAATAAAAATACTAGTGAAAGTAGGACAATAATTAGTTTTTTCATCAAATCTCCTCGTAATTTTTTAATGTCTATATTATATATGATACAATTATCTAGATTAGATAATACCATATTTAAAAATATTTTTCATTAACATGAGCAAATATTGTTAGTACGATCAAATATGCGTAGGTGATAGCTTATGAAAACAGCACGTATTATATATAATCCGACGGCAGGGCGAGAAGTGTTTGAGCAACAACTTCCTCAAATACTCGAACGTTTAGAGCGTGCAGGGTACATTGCGAGTGCACATAGAACGACTGGTATTGGTGATGCGATTGTTGCTGCGAAACGTGCATGTGAACTCGAGTTTGATTTAGTCATTGCGGTTGGTGGAGACGGTACGGTAAATGAAGTCATTAACGGCCTACTTCAGCATGATACACCACCTGAGTTTGGAATTATCCCAATGGGAACAGTAAATGATTTTACACGAGCGCTTGGAATACCGAGCGATATTTTTGAAGCGCTCGACTATATTATTGAAGGTGAACCATTTGCGATAGACCTCGGTCTAATGAACGGTAAATACTTTATGAATATCGGTGGGGGCGGTAAGATTACAGAGGTGTCTTACGAAGCACCGAGTCGCTTAAAGGCAGTTATCGGATCTCTTGCATATTACGTAAAAGGAATTGAACTTATCCCGCAAATTACATCATTCCCAATACGAATTGAACACGATGATGATGTTTACACAGGACGTGTTATGTTGTTTTTAATCGGTTTAACAAACTCGATTGGCGGATTTGAACAACTCGTACCAGATGCTGAGTTAGACGACGGATATTTTTCGGTTTTAATATTAGAAGAGGTCAATTTAGCAGAGCTAGCACACGTTTTAACGCTTGCGATGCGTGGGGAGCATTTAAAGCACGATAAAGTAAAATACTTTAAATCAAGAGAGCTATACGTCTCGAGTTTCGAAGAAGTACAGTTAAATTTAGACGGAGAACTCGGTGGTGTGTTACCTGCACATTTTAAAAATTTACAACAAGCCATTAAAGTAAGAATTAAAAAAGAATAACCGCTTTGGTTATTCTTCGTTTTTTTGTTCATTTTTAATCGACTCGATTTCTTCATCGAACGTCGTTTTATGTTTTTCGTTAAATGCTTCAATATGCGTATTTCTTACGAGGGTAAAATTTAACGCAATAAAAAAATGAGACACCAGTCATAATGATTGCTGGTAAGCCAAGTTCAAATGCAGTAAAAAGAATATATGCAAATAAAACCCATAACATCAAACCACTCGCTCTCACAACATACCCTCCCAAATCTTAATATAAATATTATAATTAATTTCATCTATTTTTAAAAGAGAAAACAGGGGATCACATGGACAATATATATAAAAGTAAAGTGTCAGGATATACACATGACGGTAGAGGTGTCGTAAAAGAAAATCACCTCGCGTTTATAGATGGCGCTATAAGAAACGAAACAATTACATATACACTCACTCAGACTGGTAATAAGTTTAGCCAAGGGAAAGTAGTAGATGTTTTATCGAGGAGTGAAAATCGTGTAAATCCACCGTGTAAATATTATGACATCTGTGGTGGATGTCACGTTCAACATATGAATGAAACCGAGGAACGAGACTTTAAAAAAGAAGCGGTTTTAAATACGTTAAGACGTCATATTAAAGACATAGAAGTGAACGATACAGTTGAACTTGACGAACTATATTATTACCGAAATAAAACAGTGTTTGCAGTGAGAGAACAGCGTGGTAAAGTAGTCATCGGTCAATTTCATAAAAACGGTAAAGACGTCGTCGATATCGATCATTGTATGATTCAAAAAAGAAGTCATAACGAGATCATCAAAGTGTTAAGAAAACTGATAGTAAAATACGACATTTCAATTTACAATGAAGAGAAACATACTGGGTTTTTAAGGCACTTAATCATCCGTTCTAATCACGATGACAGTGAAATACAAATCGTGTTTGTTACGAATGGTAAATCATATACATTTAAACCATTAGTCGACGAACTTGTACAAGACGCTAGAATTACAAGTGTCATTCAAAACATTCACACTGAAAAAACAAATCTCGTTACGAGTTACAACTCAGTCGTACGATACGGTAAGTCATATATAGTGGATGAGTTATCAAATAAACAATTTAAAGTGAAAGACTTATCGTTTTATCAAGTAAATCATGAAATTACAGAAAAGATGTATAGTGAAGCAATCGAACGGGCTGCACTAACAAAAACAGACGTCATCGTCGATGCGTATTCAGGCATTGGTACGATCGGTCAATTATTAGCAGACAAAGTGGATGAAGTGATCGGTGTAGAAATCGTCGAAAGTGCAGTCGAGGACGCAAGAGACAATGCAAAGTTAAACGACATAAAAAATGCGACGTATGTATTAGGTAAAGCTGAAGAGAAAATTAAAGAGATTGTAAACGAAAAACGTATCGATGCATTATTTATCGACCCACCGAGAAAAGGGTGCGACCGTGCATTTTTAGATACGGTTTTACAAGTGGAACCAGAGAGAATCGTGTATATCTCATGTAATCCAGCAACACTCGGACGCGATTTAAAAATATTAAGTGAAAAATATACAATAGGACCAGTCACACCGTACAATATGTTTTCAAAGACGTATCATGTGGAGTGTGTCGTATTGCTGACAAGGGTAAATGAGTAACTATACTTTGAAAGGCTGGGAATCAATAGATTTATTAGTTTTGAACTTAAGGAAATGTATGGGAAGATTAAATTACTAGTTTAGCAATGTATTTAGAAAGAAAGGAGATTAAATCT
>NZ_CAVG010000101.1 GCF_000438455.1 Nosocomiicoccus massiliensis | reverse complement strand
CATTAACTCAAGTAAATATTAAAGATATTCTTGATGGCTTAAGCGATATCACGTATGTCTCTGTAAATGGAGAAGCAATTGAAGATATCGAAGCAATCACACTGAAACCAGGTGACGTACTTGTTGCGAACGCAAGTTACACTGTGACACAAGATGACGTGGAGAATGGCAAAATCGTCAACGTTGCGACTGTGACTGGTGAAGATCCGAAAGGAAATACTTCAACAGATGAAGACACTGTGACAATTGTCGGAACACAAGACTCTCAATTAACATTAGAGAAGACAAGCGACACTAAAGAGATTACAGAAGTCGGTCAAGTGATTACTTATAACTTTAAAGTGACAAACAACGGTAACGTCACACTTAAAAACATTGTGTTAGATGACCCAATGCTCGGTGGCAGTGTTGAGTTAGATAAAACAACACTAACACCAGGTGAATCAATCACAGTTTCTAAAGAATACACTGTGACTCAAGAAGACCTAAACAATGGCGAAATTATAAACGTAGCTACTGTAACAGGTGAAACACCTAAAGGTGAAACACCTAAAGACGAAGATAAGATTACTATTCCAGGTAAAAACTCTCCTAACATCACCCTTAAAAAAGAAAGTGATGTTAAGGAAGTTGAAAAAGTGGGTGACGTAGTAAACTATACATTCACTATCACAAACAACGGAAATGTAGACTTGCACAGAGTGATTCTGAATGACCCAATGCTCGGTGGAAACATAGAGCTTGAGTCAACTGATCTAAAAGTTGGAGAAAGCATCAAAGTTTCAGTTCAACATAAAGTCACAGAAGAGCAATTAAAATATGCAACAATCACAAACAAAGCGATTGCTTCTGGGTTATCACCTAACAACGAACTTGTGTACGAGGTTGATGATGTAGTAATCAATACTACACTACCAGTTGTTGAACCAAAACCAGAAGGTGATATCACTAAAGAAGTTAACGGCAAAGGCGGATACAGAGTTGCAGACAATGGTGAAACATTCACTTTTGATATCAAAACACTTCTTAAAGAAGGGCAAGATATTGAAACTCTAACAATATTAGATGAGATTGATGAACGTCTAGAAATCGAATCTGTAGATGTGACAATTGGTGAAGATACAGTAATCGAATCATCATCAGACGACATCAAGAAACTCGATTCAAAAAAAGCTGAATTAGAATCTAATATGACAGTCCTTGAAAGTGAACTTGAAGCATTAGAAGCAACGCTTGTACAAGCAAAAGAAAAAGTAACTGAAGAAGTAATTGAAGAACCTACTGAAGAAGTAGAAGTGACAGAGCCTACTGAAGTAGAATCACAAGAACCAATTGTGGAAGAAGAAGTTACAGAACCTACTCCTAAAGAACAGCAAGAGCCTGCAACTGAAGAATCTGAAGAAGTTTCAGAACCTAAAGGTGCTAAGCCAATAAATACTGAAGAAATCGAAGCAGCAATCGAAGAATTGAAAGTAAAAATCAATGAACTGAAAGCTGAAATCGAAGACATCGATGTGCAAATTAATGAGCTAGAAGCTAACAACATCGTTCTCAAAGCTGGAAGTATTTCAGAACACGGTAAGTTAGTACAAAATGGTCAAACAGTTGAATTTAAAGTTACTAACAAAGAAGTACTTAAAGCACTTGAAGGTCAAACAATCAAGATGACAATCAAAGCTAAATTCAAAACAATTGACGATGATGCACTAGCTAATGGAGTTGAAAACACTGCAACTGTTACTTTCGGTGATAAACCAAACGATACAAATAAAGTCGTTGTTTACCCAATCAAGAAAGAGGAACCAACTCCAGAAGAACCTGAAATTCCTGAAGAGCCTAAAGAGCCTGAAGAGCCAGAAGAGCCAGTTGAACCGACTCCTGAGCCTGAAAAACCAGAGGTTCCTGAAAAACCAGAGGTTCCTGAAAAACCTGAAGTTCCGGTTAAACCGACTCCTGAGCCAACACCGCCACCAACTAAGGAAGTACCTAAAGTAACTCCTCCAGTTGAAAAGGCACCAGAAACACCTGCTCAACCAAAAGTTGAAGAGAAAGAAAAATTACCTAAGACTGGTGAAGCACACAACACGAATTACGCAGGAGTAATTGCATTAGCACTTGCAGGAACATTCATGCTTCTCATCTCTAGAAGAAGAAAATCTGAGAGATAATAATCCACAAAAATGGCCTAGACAATTTGTCTAGGCCTCATTTTTATTTTCAATGGATTTGTATAGTATTGTTTGAATGAAGAAAACAATAAAACTAAGTAATAATACAGAACCACCAACAATATAAAGCATTAATGAAAATGTCGTACTAGATAGTACGTTATTCATATACATTCCAATTGTAAGTCCAAATGCTCCAATGATCGCTGACCATACATGAACTTTCTCTAAGACACTATACTTATTAACAAACACTTTATAGTAAACAGACCAACTAAATAACGTAAGCCAACCTACAACTAGTACATGAGCGTGAATAGGTCTCATTGCATAATCGCCAGCACCCGCCATATGTGATCCCATAAATGCACCAATTAAACCAAATAATCCTGCACTAACTAATAATATTTTCGAAGGTTTATGCACCTTAATTTCCCCTAAACTCTTGTTTATATAGATTATATAAATTCAATATGAATAGAGTATGAACGCGTGCAACATATATTACACCGGATAAGCTACTTAATTTACTGCTTACGAAATATTCAACTTTATTAAAGATAAATACCCTGTACTAAATGTAACAAAGGAGGGACGTCATATGAAAACCGAACTAATATTAGACCACTCTTTACCAGATAATGTAGTAAAAATTTATTCAAAAGATGCTCAGCTAGGGGCACGCATTTTATCTTATATCGATCACTTCACCACTGATCTAGAAAACTTGGCCATAGGTTCAGAAGACGGTGTGATTATTATAAAGATAATGGATATCGTCTCTGCAACGATTTACGACAAATCTTTAACCATTTATACAAAAGAAGATGAAATCAAGACATCAAAAACTTTATCTGCACTTATGAAAGAATTAGATTCAAAAACCTTTTTACAAGTTTCAAAATCGGAGATGTTAAATATCCACATGATTAAACGAGTAGAGCCATCGTTCTCGGGAAATCTTGTTGCAAGAATGATATATGGGGATAAAGTAATTATTTCAAGAAGGTATGTTTCAAAATTAAAGGAAAGGTTAGGAATTTAATGATTAAAAGTCTAATCAAAACAGTATCACAATCAGTCTGGATTGCTTCAGCTTTAATCGGCATTGCATCAATATTATTTTATACAAAAGTCCCTACGATTATTGCTATAGTAGTACAGCTCGTTGTTGGTATCACTGCATTTACAATCGTAGCAATCATGAATCATTGGATAACGATGACCATTACAGATATTTTATTATATGCCGGTGCTATACTAGCAATCATGATTATTATCCAATTGATTTATATCTTGTATCATTGAATGATAGTAAACAAATCAAC
>NZ_CAVG010000100.1 GCF_000438455.1 Nosocomiicoccus massiliensis | reverse complement strand
TGAATGTTCTTAAGTAGTTCATATAACCTTTTTTAGTCATCACCATCTGGTCAATCGAGTATTTAATGAGTGGTATATTTTTAGCTGCTGATGATAATAGCGTTGTAATATTATAAGGTTTTACTGAGCCAAATAAGTCAAAGAACGAACCGTATTTTAAGAATTTCGGATCGATATTTGCATATGGTCCAAATAGTAACGTACTTTCTCCATCGATATAACGTGTATCGAGATGCGGTACTGTCATAGGTGGCTTACCAAGAGGTTCTTTACTGTATACTTTCGCGTGATGTTGTTTAATAATATCTTTATTTTTACACGCTAAAAATTGACCAGTAATAGGGAATCCTCCGACATTTTTCCTTTGAGTAATGCCACTCTTTTGAAGTAGTGGAATAGAGTAACCCCCAGCTCCGATAAATACTTTATCTGCTACTTTTACGAACTTCTCTTTCGTCGCTCTATTTCTTACGAGAACTTCCCATTTGCCGTCTTCTCTTTGAGTTAAGTCGATCACTTCATGGTTATATTTTAAAGAGACATTTGATTGCTTTTCTAAATATGCTGCTAATTTACGCGTTAAAGCACCATAGTTTACGTCAGTTCCTTCATCGATCTTACTCGCTGCCATTATCTGACCTGGTTTACGATTTCGCATCATCAATGGCATCCATTCTCTCATCGTTTCGATATCTTCTGTGTACTCGATATTATCAAACATAGGAATCGTTTTAAGTTTTTCATAACGTTTACGTAAAAACTCAACATTCGTTGGGCCCATTACAAAACTAATATGCGGTAGTGGCTGAATGAATTCTTCAGGGTTAGTGAGATCACCATTTTTCACTAAACTGCCCCAGAACTGTTTAGACAGTTCAAATTGCTCGTTGATCACTTCTGCTTTAGAAGCATCGATAGAGCCGTCCTTTTGTTCCACAGTATAGTTTAACTCACAGAGAGCAGCGTGACCTGTACCTGCATTGTTCTTTTCGTTCGAACTCTCGATTCCCGCTTCATCTAATCTTTCGTACATATCGATATTCCAGTTCGGGCTCACTTTTGAAAGCATCGTCGCTACCGAAGTACCGATAATACCAGCACCGATCACAATAATATCTTTATGCTGATTGTCTGATTCAGTCATAATTAAAAATCCTTTCTTCTATCATAATTATCTAATAATTCTATAACATAAAACTATATATATTATTCTAACATCTTATGTAATATATTTATGTGTAAAAAAATGGAAGCGATTTATATCACTTTTCAATTATTTCCTGTATGATAAATGTAACTACATTTTACTCTGAAAGGAAGGAATTGGATGAATTACAAAGATAATTGGGATATGGAAAGTGTGTTTCCTGGTGGAAGTGAATCTTCTGCTTTCCAAAATCGTTTAGTAGAAGTGAGTGACAGTATTACAGAGTTCTCTAAAACACTAGGGGAGTGGAATTTCGACGAAAGTTCTAATGATTTTGCACCACTAAAGAGTTTATTAGAGCAATACGAAGAAATTTCAAACGCGCTTGGCGAGATGGGAAGTTTCTCTAACGGATTAGCATCTGCAAATATTACGGATCAAAAGGCATTAAAAAATACGAATGCTGTAGCTAATTTACGTAAAGATTTCTCATCTGAGATTATTATTTTAAATAAAAAAATCAGTGCACTTACTGAAGATCAATTTAACACGTTATTAGAAGATGACTTCTTTAACGCGATGCGTTTCCCTTTAAAAGAAATTCGTAAAAACGAAGCGGATTTATTATCGACAGAAGAAGAAACAATTATCAATAGCTTATCACTCGATGGCTTACACGGTTGGGGCAATATGTACAATCAACTCGTTGCGTCTATTCAAATCCCTGTCACTGAAGACGGCGAGACTAAGTATTACTCAGCAGGGCAATTTGAAAATAAAATGGGATCAGAAGAAAATCCGGAGAAGCGTGAAGAACTGTTAAAAATTTGGGAAGAAGAGTGGAATAAAAAAAGCAGATTTATTTGCTACTACGTTAAACCATCTATCAGGGTTCCGTTTAAATAACTATGAACTTCATGACTATAAAGATTATATGAAAGTACCGTTAGACTACAACCGTATGGAAGAAAATACTCTCGATACGATGTGGGATACGATTGCTAAAAATAAATCACCTTTAAAGAAATACTTCGAAAGAAAAGCACAGCTTCTTGGTGTCGATCAATTAGGATGGCTCGACGTGCACGCAAGTGTAGATGTCGGAGACTATAAGAACAAAAAATATACGTACGATGAAGCGGCAGAGTTTATTATCGATAACTTTAAATCATTTAGTCCAAAGATGGCAGAGATGTCTCGTCGTGCATTTGAAGAGCAGTGGATTGAAGCGGAAGATCGTCCAGGAAAACGTCCAGGTGGATACTGTTCAAACCTTCCAGAATCAAAACAGTCACGTATTTTTATGACGTTTGCAGGTAGCACAGGTAACGTCTCAACACTCGCACACGAACTCGGACATGCGTTCCATAGTTATGTCATGCGTGATTTACCATTACTTAACCAACGCTATGCTATGAATGTTGCTGAAACAGCATCTACATTCGCTGAACTGGTCGTTTCAAACGCAACGATTGAAAACGCGACGTCAGACGCAGAGAAAATCAATTTAATCGACGAGAAAATTTCTAGAAGTGTGGCATTCATGATGAATATCCACGCACGCTATATCTTTGAACGTAATTTATATGATGAACGTCAAAAAGGAACGTTAGACAGCAATAGACTAAAAGAACTGATGAAAGATGCTCAAGAAGAAGCATACGAAGATGCGCTGAAATCTTATCATCCGATGTTCTGGGCAACAAAATTACACTTCCATATTACGGGTGTACCGTTCTATAACTTCCCGTATACATTTGGATACTTCTTCAGCTTAGGAATATACAACCGCTTCTTAGAAGATAAAAACGTAAGTGAAGATGACTACATCGCACTTCTACGTGATACTGCGAGCATGACAACAGAAGATCTAGCTGAAAAGCATTTAAACGTTGATTTACGTAAACCAGACTTCTGGCAAGAAGCATTAGATTCCGTGTATAAAGACATTGAAGAATTCTTAGAACTGACAGAGTCTTACGTTTAAATTAAAAAACTATATAAATATAAGTGACTTTTTAGCTTCTTGATGGAGTTAGATATACCATAACATTATGAACAATATTAATTTAGAGAAAGGATGTTTTACAATGGGAAAATTACAAGATAAAGTCATCGTTATTACTGGTGGCGCACAAGGTATGGGAGAACTTCATGCCAAAAAAGCAATAGCTGAAGGCGCAAAAGTCGTGATTACTGATATTAATGATGAATTAGGTCAAAAAACAGCTAATTCTCTTGGAGACGATGTTTTATTTATCAAACAAGATGTATCTAAAGAAGAAGATTGGAATCATGTCATTCAAGAAGTTATGAACAAATGGAATCGAATTGATGTATTGGTTAATAATGCTGGAATCACATACAATAAAACAATTGACCAAATATCATTAGAAGATTATATGAAGATTGTAAATATTAATCAAGTATCTGTATTTTTAGGCATCAAAACTGTATCTGAAATTATGAAAAGTCAAAAACAAGGGTCAATCATCAATATTTCTTCAATTAATGGTCTTGTTGGTGGTGCAATTGGCTATACAGATACAAAATTTGCGGTCAGAGGTATGACAAAAGCTGCAGCTAAAGAATTATCTCCATACAATATTAGAGTTAATTCAGTACACCCAGGTGTTATAAAAACAGCAATGTTAGAGCAAGAAGATGTTAAAGAAGCCGTTAAAGAATTTGAAAAAACAATTCCAATGCGTAGAGTGGCGCAGCCAGAAGAAGTATCTAACCTTGTATGTTTCTTAGCCTCTGACGATGCTTCTTATTCTACAGGATCAGAATTTGTTATAGATGGTGGTATTACGGCACTATAAATGATAAATCAATTAAAATATAAATAGCGTTGTATAAATTCTAAAAAACCGCATCATCGATGATATGCTTCTGCGTATCGGTTAATGATGCGGTTTATTTTTAGTTTTTTATACCCAAATGATTTTTTAACAGATGACTCTCATAATCTCTTCTAAACACTCCACGTTCTTGAAGAATTGGTATCACTAAATGAATAAATTTTTCAAATGATTCTGGATACGTCGGGGCCATCAACATAAAACCATCGCACGCTTCTTTTTCAAACCATTCTATCATTTCATCCGCCACTTGTTCAGGAGTTCCTACTATTGTCTTATGCCCTACCCAAGTACCAAAACGATCTAATAAATCTCTTAATGTAAGTTGCTCAGTCTTAACGGCACGTTGTATGGCTTTATACATAGATTTTACAACTTTTTTCTCTAAAGCTTCATAAGGTAGTAATGATGGCACGACTTCATCTAGTGTCCACTCACTTATATCTAAACCAATGGCTTTAGATAATTGTTTCTTGCGTTTTTCAAGTGGAATCATATCATCTAATTGTTGCTTAAGTTTATAAGCATCCTCTTCATTCTCATCAACATAAACGGTGAGACCTGGTAATACAAGAGGGGGTTGACGATTTGCTTCCATGGCCCGTTGATGAATGTCTTGTCTGAACTGTTGGCCATCTTGTATATTCCATGCAATTGAAAATATAGCATCCACGTGTCGTACTGCTAAATCACGACCTGGAATGGAAGTTCCTGCTTGAAATAAACGTGGTCGACCATATTTTGGTGTTGGAATGTTAATAGCTCCGGCAACTTGAAAATACTTTCCTTGATAATGAAGTGGATGAATATACTGATGATTTAAACCAATCCCTGAGTCTTTGTGATTAACGATAGCCTCTACAGTAAATGACTCCCATAATTTTTTCATTACATTAATAAATTCATCTGCTCGTTCATATCGTTTTTCAAGATGTGGTAAAGCTTGCATCGAATAGTTTTGTGCTTCTAAATCAAATTGAGATGTTACAATATTTGCCCCAATACGCCCATGAGATATTTGATGTAAACTTGAAAGCATACGTGCTGCAAGATAAGGTTCATAAAAAGAAGAAGAAATGGTACCTATCAAACCAATTGAATGTGTTTCACGTGAAATTGCAGCAAGTGCCGTTAGTGGTTCAAAGTAATAAGAGATATGTCCCGTTTCTTCTCCAGAAATATATTGGCCATCACCTAAGAAAAAGGCATCCAGTTTACCTTTTTCAGCTAATTTCGCTAACTTAATTTGAAAATCAATATCTCCAACTTCTTCAACATATGAATGTGGTAGTCTCCAAGAAGCAGGATGTAGACCTGTACTATAAGCTAAAACGGATAAATGCATGTGTTTCATTGTCATTAACCTCTCCACTAT
>NZ_CAVG010000099.1 GCF_000438455.1 Nosocomiicoccus massiliensis | reverse complement strand
CATACAAAAGCACCCCTTTAGTTGGATATTAAGTCCAATTTAAGGGGTGCACGTCATAGTTGCTTGTCTTTTTTATTAGAGGGAATGATGATAGTTGAAAAAGATACTCAAAAATAATATTTGGTCAGAATCACTTTGAGGATTCTAACCAAAATTTTTGAATATTTTAAAAAACCGCATCACTTATGATAACTCTCATTATTCAAAATCTTATTCACCCTAAATAACTGCTCGAGTAATATGACTTTCATCATTTGATGGGGGTAGGTCATTTTTCCGAAGCTGATTGCTTCGTTTGATCGTTTCAAAACGTCTTCTCCAATTCCATTACTTCCCCCAATGACGAATACGACGTTACTTTTTCCTTGCGTTTTCCAGTTGTTATATTGTTTCGCAAAACTTTCTGACGAGTGTGCTTTCCCGTTTATTTCTAACGTGACGACGTGTTGGTTTGATTTTATTTTTGATAAAATACGTTCCGCTTCTTTATGTTTTATGTTCTCTATATCTTTTTCACTCGCGTTATTTGGTTCTGGCTCGTCTTTTACTTCAACAAGTGAGACGTTCGCATATTTACTGAGTCTCTTTTCATATTCTTTAACCGCTTCACGCCAATATTTCTCTTTTAATTTTCCAACAGTAATGATCGTTATTTTCATATTTTCACCTTCTTTTTAAACTTATTCACAGAAAAGGACCAAGTATTCCACACTTGGTCCCCAAGTTATCCACATTATTCAGTAGTTATACACATATCCCTGTGGATAACTTTTATAATGTGTATATTCTCGTTGGTTCGTCTTTATCTGTATCGTGTAATTCCACATGTGACACTGTATCGACATCATGATGATTTAACACTTGTTCTACACTCATTCGTGCGAGTTCTTTGATGTTGTTGTCTTGACTTAAATGCGATAAATAAATTCGCTTCGTACGATCTGTAATAACGTCCTTCATAGCATGTGCAGCGTCTTCGTTTGATACGTGCCCAACATCGCTTAATATGCGCTGCTTTGTCATCCATGGGTATCTACCCGCACGGAGCATATCGACGTCGTGGTTAGATTCAAATACGAAGACATCACTGTCTTTTATAATGCCCTTCATCTCATCTGAGACATATCCAGTATCTGTAATAACGGATAGTTTTTTGTCATTTTGTGATAGGGTGTAAAACTGTGGATCTACCGCATCATGTGATACGTTGAATGATTCGACATCTAAACCGATAATTTCTTTATAGTTTAATGCGTTAAATTCAAATTTTTGCTCTCTATTGACGTGAATGTTTTTAGATTCAATGGCTTGCCATGTCTTTTTGTTCGCAAATATCGGTATGTTATAACGCTTTGCGATGACTTTTAATCCTTTTATATGATCGCTATGCTCATGTGTGATTAAAATCGCGTCAATATCGTTTAGTGATCGCTCGATTTTATTTAACGCAAGTTCTATTCGTTTACATGTAAGACCCACATCGATTAAAAGACTACCTGATTCGGACTCAACATATATACAATTCCCTGTCGAGCCGCTCGCAAGTACGCTCATTTTCATTGTGGATGTCACTCACCTTCAATTATTTCTTCAGATGCATTGATTGCATCTACGTAAATAATACGCGTTCTATCATCTTCTTCAATGACTAGTTTCCATTTCGGTCGCAATAATACTTGTTGATTTTCATCGTTTAAAAGTACGACGTAATGACCGAGTGTACTCGATTTTATAACCGCTTCATTTGAAATTACCTTTTCTTGAGCAAGTTCTTCAGCAAGTTTAATCGGATCATTCACTTGAACTTGTTTTGAATATTCGTTTACAGAGATATTAGAAATGTACCCCTGTTCAAAACGCAATGCGTTATCACCCGCTCTAACTACTTTAATACGCGCTGCGTTAATATTGAATATCGGAAGGGAGTCGTACATTTGATTATAGTAAATCATGTCGGAAGTACTATTTTCTGAATCAAATGTATACTCACTGCCTCTATATATTTCTTTATCAATATGCGCTTTAACTATAGTCGCATCTAATTCTAAATCTTTTACTTCAACAATATTTCTAATCGTTCCACTTTGATCAGTCCCAGTTTCAGACTGAAATTCTTGTTGTACACCGTTTAATACGGATAATTTTATATTTTTTAACGCATCGACGTTTGTTTTATAATCTGCACTTTTACTTATCGACTGATTACGACTCGATTCGTGACGTTCTTGTATATTATATTGATTGTATAGCACGATTAACAATACGATATTGTATGATTAAAACACTGTAATATATATAGATTTACTCAGTTTCCAATCCATTACGCTTCCTCTCCAATATCGTATTTTATCCATTCTCCATCATATAAAATATACCAATTTGGCGTATACTCAACGACGTTTAATTCACTTTGATCCGTATTGTGCTTTAAGTCATATGCGATGACTATTTTGCTTACTTTTGATAACTCATAATCTTCGTGTAAGACAATTTGGTAACGTACTTTTTCAATATCATCTAACGTCACACTTAAATCAGAAGGAATATTAGCGTTTAACTGAATCATCGGTCGACTATACTCTGTGATTGTCGTCTTACCGATTTTCACGTAAATTTCACTCATAATCTCATCGCTAAAAACGATATAGTTGTTTAAAAGTGGTCGATACACTACGAGTTTATCGTCACCATCATACTCAAATAGAGTATATCTAGACGTTAAGCCCATATGTCCATTTAAAAAGATGAACGACTTTTCAATTGAACGATAGGGGGACAGTTCGTTAACGTCTGATCCTTTTAAATTCATAAACGTATATTGATAATTACTCGATGTGTACGTGGCGATTTCAGTATCTGCTTCGTACACTGTAATATCTTTTGTTTGTTTTTGTTCTATATTTGATTGAGTAAACAGTGTTTCGTTCATTGCAGAAACACTAATTGTCGATGGTATAAACTGGTGTACAGTCTTTTTACCTGGCGACTTTGGACCGTATATCGCTGTCAGTCTGTTTGAGGTTGCTTCATTTGTAATCACCATCGAATAGTCCGTAAATTTGTCGCTATTTCGATTGATAATCTGTATGATTTCATTTTTTCCGACATTAATTCTGTAAGGTATAAACATCGTACGTTCACTATTAAAAAAGTTAAAAACGACGTAATTATCATGCAACTCTAGAAACACACGATCAAACTGAAAATCTACAAAATTCTCATCGATTTCACTTTTTAACATCGTAAAAAATGTACGTGCAGGTATTTCTGAGTAATAATCAATTAAAAGCATCTCGCTACCTTCAATAAGTGCATCTGCTTTTAACTGATTAATGCTTTCTGGATGATTTAAAAATTGAACCTCTTTTTCGTTAAATAACTTCCGAATTTCAGCAATTACATCTTTATCGACTGTTCCAATTTCTTCTTGTTCTGTCGCATAGACAATTTGGTACGCTCGTATCACATCACCAAACGTCACATCCTCACCTTGAGAGGCCATCGGTGACGGTGAAAGTGTCGTATCAATAGTTTCGAATTCTGCAGTATAACTCCAGCTTTTATATGTGAGTATACAACTTACAATGACGAGTAACGTTAGCATCACTGTTTTGACATGTTCTTTATTCATCCCACTCATCCTCTTCAATATCTAAACAAGGTAAGTTAATGAAAATCGTCGTGCCTTCACCTTCAATACTCGTCGCCCAAATTTTACCGTCGTGTGCTTCGACAATCTCCTTAGAAATTGCGAGTCCGAGACCAGTACCACCCATTTGACGTGTACGTGATTTATCGATTCTATAGAATCGCTCGAAGATTTGATTGACATTTTTACCCGGTATTCCGAGACCGTGGTCTTTTATTCTTAACGTCATGCGTTTGTATAACGTGTTCTCTTGTAAGTGGAATTCCACCTTTTTAGGTGTGCGTGTTTGATATTTTATAGCGTTAGTTATAACGTTATCAAGCACTTGCATCATCTTATCTATTGCGATTTCAGAATAGATTGGTTTATTCGGTATATTTTTAGTAAATACAACCTCATCTTTAAACGTTACTGTGAATCGTTCGATAATATTTTCTAAGAACATATTAAAGTTCACAACTTCTTTGTTGATTTCTTCGACTTCACTGTCCATACGTGAAAGTTGAAGTAAGTCTTCAACGAGTCGTGACATACGTTCTGTTTCTTCACGTGTAACTTTTAAAAATCGTGGCGCAATTTCTTCGTCTTGCCATGCTCCGTCTTCTAAGGCCTCAATATAACTGTGCATAGAAGTGAGTGGGGTACGCAGCTCATGAGATACGTTCGCAACGAATTCACGACGCTCTCTTTCGAATTCTTCTTGTTCTGTAACGTCATGCATTACAGCGATAAATCCACTGACAAATCCTGTATCTTTAACGATAGCACTAAAGTTCACACGGACGATGCGGTTACCTTCTTTAGATTCTAAAAATATTAAGTGAGACGTATCACGATCATCTAGTATGTCGGATAATTCGAGCTCGTCTTCAAGTCCGAGTTCTGTAATCATATTTTTATTTAAAATATCTTCGTACTTAACATCTAACATATATAATGCTGTGTCGTTTGCGAGACGTATTCCACCGCGTCTGTCAGATGAAATAATACCGTCTGACATATGTGTAATAACAGAGTCTAGTCTGTTCTTCTCACTTTCGGTATTCGCTTGTGCTTCTTGAACGCGTTTGGACAAGATATTGAACGATTCAGCAAGTTGACCAATTTCATCATCACTATATATTTGTACGCGAGACGTATAGTTCCCCTCAGACATGAGAAGCGCTTGGTTTCTCATACTAATAATCGGTTTTGTGATCGTACGTGCAACAAATATACCGAGCACTGTCGTAATAATGAGTGATATCGCAGTTGCGATAATAAATGTATTGTTAATTTTTTCGAGTTGCGAATATACGTTCTCGATGTTTGACGCAACGTATAGACTTCCAATTACTTTATCGTGTGCAATAACAGGAGAGTTCACAATCCACATACGTTTGTTATCATCCGCTTTACTAACGAATATATCATCGTTTTGAGTACCAGTTTCTAACGCTTCGTTTAACTCTTTGATGTTCACTCGAGAGTTTAACGTCGATTCGTTAGATATCTTGCTCGTTGCAAGAAGTATTTGATCAGAGTTTACGTATCGAATTTCATTAATATCTGAACGATTACCATAATCATCGATCACTTTTTGTACTTCTTGCTGAAATTTACTACGATTGTTTTCATGTTCGCTATCGAGCTCGACGATACGAGTTTCAATTAAGTCAATTTGTGACTCGATGTTACTTTTAAAGTTTTCTGTTAAATCTCGTTCTAATACGTTTGTAAAATATAATCCGATAATTTGCATACCGATAATGATTAATAAAACGTATATAACGACGAGTTTAACTTGAAGAGATTGAATGTTTCGACGCCAATAGTTCAGCATTTAGTCGTCACCTTTTAAAAAGTATCCGACACCACGGCGTGTTAAGATGTACTCCGGATGGCTTGAATCTGTTTCAATTTTCTCTCTTAAACGACGGATTGTTACGTCTACAGTACGTACGTCTCCGAAGTAGTCATAACCCCAAACTGTTTCAAGTAAATGTTCACGTGTCATCACTTGTCCTGGATACTGTGCTAAATATTTTAATAACTCAAATTCTCGTTGTGTAAGTTCAACTTCAACATCATTCTTTTTAACGAGATATGCATCTAGATCAATCGTAATCTCACGATTTGTGATGATGTTTTCATCTTTTTTAGCCTCTTCAGTTGACGGTGTTTTACGGCGTAAGTTTGCCTTAACACGTGCAATTAATTCACGTGCTGAAAATGGCTTTGTAACGTAATCATCCGCACCAAGTTCTAAACCCAGTACTTTGTCGATTTCGTCATCTTTTGCTGTTAACATAATAATCGGCATATCATGATATTTACGTACTTCTTTACAAATATCCATACCATCTTTACCCGGTAACATAATATCGAGCAAAATAAGATCTGGTACTTCTTCCAATATTAGTTCAAGGGCTTCGTTACCTTCGTGCGCAATTAAAACTTCGTAACCTTCTTTTTGTAAGTTAAATTCTAAAATCTCTGCGATTGGCTTTTCATCATCAACTACAACTATTTTAGCTGGCATTGTTTTCCCCCGTTCTAGAGAAAATAATATATCTCT
>NZ_CAVG010000098.1 GCF_000438455.1 Nosocomiicoccus massiliensis | reverse complement strand
AAAATCCCACAGTATTAAACTGTGGGATACTCTTATGATCATCTTAATTAATATATTATAAAAAATCCTCTAGCGATATTTCACTAGAGGATACTTACGGTCCCGACGGGAATCGAACCCGCGATCTCCTGCGTGACAGGCAGGCATGTTAACCGCTACACCACGGGACCAATTCAGATAAGTAAACAAAATAAAAATGACCCCTACGGGACTCGAACCCGTGTTACCGCCGTGAAAGGGCGGTGTCTTAACCGCTTGACCAAGGGGCCAGTTATCTGAACACAAGACTTATTATAGCATGGTGGTAATTTAAAGCAAGGTTTTTTTGAATATTTTTATAAGTTTTTTTGTAATTAATCTTTTGATTAGATTTTTAACTAAAAAATTTGGTATGAATAAGAAAAGGGCTATCTCATTTTGAGATAGCCTTTAAATATTACTCCCATAAATCTGAAAGTAGGTTTGTCTGTTCTCTATCGGGTCCTACTGAGAATATTGAAATTTGAACACCACATAGACGTTCGATTTCTTTTAAGTAGTTTAGTGCGTTCTCAGGTAGATCTTCTAAACGACGTACTCCAGTAATATCTTCTTTCCAACCTGGATATTCTTTATAGATTGGTTTTGCTTTTTGTAATTCTTCAAGTGTTGCAGGATACTCTGTAATTTCTTTTCCATCGATTTCATAAGCGACACAAATTTTAACAGTATCTAATCCACTTAATACGTCAATTGAGTTTAGTGATAAGTCTGTAATCCCACTTACACGGCGTGAGTGACGTACTACAACTGAGTCAAACCAACCGACACGTCTTGGGCGTCCTGTTGTCGTACCGTATTCTCGACCAATTTCACGAATATGATGACCGTCTTCGTCGAATAACTCAGTAGGGAATGGACCATCTCCAACACGTGACGTGTATGCTTTACATACGCCGATAATATGTTTAATGAATGTCGGTCCAACACCACAACCAACTGTTACGTTACCTGCGATTGGATTTGATGACGTGACGAATGGATATGTACCGTGGTCGATATCTAACATAACACCTTGAGCACCTTCAAATAATACACGTTCATTTGCTTTAAATGAATCGTCTAAAATTTTTGCTGTGTCACATACATATGGACGTAAGCGATCAGCTGCTTTTTTATATGTGTCATAAATTTCTTCAAATTCAAATCCTTCGTGATTGAAGAGTGATTTTAAATAATGATTTTTATATTCAATATTTTCTTTGAGGCGTTTTTTAAACACTTCATCGTTCACTAAATCAGCCATACGAATTCCAATACGTTGAACTTTATCTACGTAACATGGTCCGATTCCTCTTTTTGTCGTACCAATTTTATTGTCACCACGTGCTTCTTCTTCTAATTCATCTTGAGCGATATGGTAGGGTAGGACGACATTTGCACGGTTTGAAATTCTTAAGTTATCAATGTTAATACCACGTGCTTCTAAACCGTCGAGCTCTTTGATAAGTGATAGTGGATCGATTACAACACCGTTACCGATTAATGCGATTTTATCATCTGCAAAAATTCCAGATGGCACTAAATGTAATTTGTATGTTTCTCCACCAAATTGAATCGTGTGACCCGCGTTATTTCCTCCAGAGAAACGAGCGATGACTTTTGCTTCTTCAGCTAAAAAGTCTGTAATTTTACCTTTACCTTCGTCTCCCCATTGTGTTCCGACTACTACTGTTCCAGACATAAAAAAAGCCTCCATTAAGTCTAATTTAACCGTATTATACTTTATCACTAAATACCGCTAAAATCAATTAAAATAAGCACTTCTAAACGTTTAGAAGTGCTTTAATGTTAGCTTCCTGGCGGGATGTATCCATCTTCAAATTCTTGAACCGCAAGATCTATAAAGTTACTATGTTGTTTATTAAACATTAATTTAACTGTTCCAGTCGGTCCGTTACGATGTTTTGCAATGATGATTTCTATTTCATCTTGAGTACTTTGTGCGCCTTCATCGTCTTCACCTTCACCGCGATTGTAATAATCATCACGATATAAAAATGCAACGATGTCCGCATCTTGCTCAATCGATCCAGATTCACGTAAATCACTCATCATTGGACGTTTATCTTGCCTAGACTCAACACTACGTGAGAGCTGAGATAATGCGATGACTGGACATTCCATTTCACGTGCAAGAGCTTTTAACATACGTGAAATTTCAGATACTTCTTGTTGTCTATTTTCACTATTTCTTCGACTTGATCCTTGAATCAGTTGTAAGTAGTCGATAATAATTAAATCGAGACCGTGTTGTGCTTTTAGCTTAATACACTTTGAGCGAATCTCGTTTACACGTATACCCGGTGTATCATCGATAAAAATATTTGTATCGGATAATTTACCAGTAACATGTGCTAAGTTATCCCATTCTTCTTGGTTGAGTTGTCTATTTCTTAAACTCGAAGAATCGATATGTCCAACACTTGAAATCATACGTGTCGCGAGTTGTTCTGCACCCATTTCGAGTGAGAATATAGCGACTGTGTTTTTATTAGTACTAGACATTCCTACGTTTTCTGCAATGTTTAATGCAAAAGCTGTTTTACCCATCGATGGACGCGCTGCGAGAATGATTAGATCATTCGGTTGTAGACCACTCGTCATTTTATCGAGTTGTCGATAGCCTGTTGGTATCCCTGTAATACCTTTGTTATCGAGTTTAGAGTATTCATCGATTTCTGTGAAAATATCGTAAACGACATCTCTCATCGTTTTAAATCCGTCGCGTCTACGGTCTTTTTCGATATCCATCATCGATGTTTCCGCTTCAGCAATTAATTCGTCAACATTAGTCTCAGGGTTGAAACTATCTAAAGATAGACGCTCTGCTTTACGAATGAGAACACGTCTCAACGAATTTTTACGAATAATATCTGCATATTCTTCCCAATTAGATGACGTCGGTGACATTTCAAATAAATTTGTTAAATACGATAATCCACCGACATCATTGACGATATTTTTTACTTTAAAGTGTTCCATGAGTAGTAGTGGGCTAATCTTTTTATTCGCTTGATTTACCTCGAGCATACTACTATAAATGAGTTGGTGTGCGCGTTCATAAAAATCATCGACTTCTAATGTCGTCTCGACGTCTATCATAATCTCTGGATCTATTAAAACCGCACCGAGTAAAGCTTGTTCTGCATCGGTACTATGGGGCATTTGACGCGGAAAATGATTGTTATTTTCCATGACTACACCTCTTACTGTTCTACGACGTGAATTTTAAGTACTGCAGTTACTTCTTGATGTAACTTCACATCTACTTTATGATATCCAAGTGCTTTTAATGGTTCAGGCATATCTAATTTTCTACGGTCGAGTTTAATGTCATGCTCTTTTTTATATGCTTCAATGACTTGTTTAGAACTCACTGAACCGAATAGACGACCATCTTCACCAGATTTCATTTTAATCGTAACTTCTAACTGTTCTAATTTTTCTTTTAACGCTTTTGCGTCTTCAAGCTCTTCACGTGCTTCTTCACGTTTTTTCTCTTGTTGAGCTTCTAATTTTTTTAAGTTAGCTGGAGTTGCTTCTTCTGCAAGTCCTTTTTTGAATAAAAAGTTTTGTGCATAACCTGCAGCAACTTCTTTTACTTCTCCTGCTTTACCGATATTTTTAACATCTTTTAATAGAATGACTTTCATTCTTCTTCACTCCTAATATCTTTCATTTGGTCTATGACATGTTTTAACTCGTCATACAACTCGTCCATCGTCACATCTGTACGTCTCGTTGCAGCATTTGTTAAATGCCCACCGCCGCCTAGCTCTTCCATAATAATTTGTACGTTAATATCTCCTAAAGATCGTGCAGAAATTCCAATTGAATCATCTTCACGTGTCGCAATAACAAACGATGCTCGTACACCTTCAATTTGAAGTAGAGAATCCGCTGCTTGTGCGACAGTGACTGGATGATATGTCATCGTTTGGTCTGCTTTAACAATCGCAATACCATCAGAGTCTATCTCAGCAGATTTAATGAGATCACTACGTGCGATAAACGTATCGATATCATCTTTTAAGAACGTCTGAGCAAGTACTGGGTCAGCACCGTTTGAACGTAAGTAACTCGCTGCATCAAATGTACGACTACCTGTACGTAACGTATAGTTTCTCGTATCGACGATAATACCTGTTAACATAATCGTCGCTTCTAAACGTGACATTTTATGTTCTTGATACTGATACTCAAGTAGCTCTGCGACAAGTTCACATGCACTAGATGCATATGGTTCCATGTACACAAGTAGTGGGTTAGAAATCATTTCATCGGCACGTCTATGATGGTCGATAACAACTTTACGCGTTGCTTTATTTAAAATATCGGTATCGAGCACCATCGATGGTCGATGCGTATCAACGACGACGACTGTCGTTCCTGGTGTCATTAAATCAAATGCATCCTCTGATGAAATAAACGTTTCATATATATGTTCGTGTTCTCTAACTTCGTTCATCATACGTGTTAACGTATCGTCTAAGTCTGACTCATTTAATACAATATGTGCATCGATTCCGTTTGATTTTGCGATTTTCGCAACACCAATACTCGCACCTATGGAGTCGACGTCAGGATTTTTATGTCCCATAATTAAGACATTTTCACCTTCAAGTAACAAGTCACGTAGGGCATGCGCCATAACACGAGCTTTTACGCGTGTACGTTTTTCCATCGGATCCGTTTTACCACCATAGAAACGTGCTGAACCGTTCACTGCTTTAATTGCTACTTGGTCACCACCGCGTCCGAGTGCTAAGTCTAACGCAGATTGTGCGAGTTGTCCGATTTCAATGTAATCTGTCGATCCTTCACCAAGACCGATAGATAACGTAACTTGTGCGCCCATTTCTTGTGTCGACTCACGTACTTTATCAAGTAATTGGAAACGTGTATCTTCGACCGCTTCAAGGCTGACATTTTCCATAACAATCATAAAACGGTCATTTGAAAATCTACGAATGTACACATGGTGTTCTTCAGCCCATTCGTTGATTGTTGACATAATGAGGTTGTTTAACTCACTTTTTAAGTTTTCCGTCATGTTTTGAGTGACATCATCATAGTTATCTAGAAACAAAATACCAATGACAGGTTTTCTATCATCGAGTTTTCGTCTCAATTTCTTTTCATTTGTGATATCAATAAAATGAAGTAACGATAACTCTTCTTCATAAAAAACTTTGTATGACTTACCTTCATAGAATGTTTCCGTCTGAGTTAGATTGTTTGTTTTAATCATCGTTAACAAATTCGGGAATACCGTGTTTATCGGTTCGTTATACAGTTCTTCTGGCATTTTCTCTTCCATGTAGGCGTTCATCCATATAATTTCGTCGTCATCATTGATCATAACCATACCGACTGGCATATGGTCTGCCGTGTACTCTTTTCCTTTCGCGATATCATCTGCTAACACTCTTAAATTTTTCTCTGATAATGTTAGCCAACGATTAGCGTATATATATACGAGTGCCAATAAAATCCCACTGACTAAGAAACTTAGTACTCCAAAACTAAAGTGGTTGATAAATATAAACGTACTCAAAATTAAAATGTGTAAAAGAATAATACTAAATGGAATGAGTATGAGTTTTTTATCGAGTACTTTAAACATGTGCTATTTCCCTCCTGTCTCAATACGTTGTCTAAATCTAAATAACATATCTATAAATCCAACAAATAATGTAATTGGTTTAAGAATGACTGAAACAATCATAATGAGTACTATCCATACAGTGTTAAGTTCTTTATGTTTTAAAAAGTATAAAACAAATG
>NZ_CAVG010000097.1 GCF_000438455.1 Nosocomiicoccus massiliensis | reverse complement strand
TGTATGTATATAATCCACTCTAAAATTACCATTGAGTTCATGACAATCGCATAAACTGCATCACTTAACGTATTTTGAAATAGCGTTAAGATCATAAATCCAAAATAAATATAAGCGATATTTCTCGGGAAAACCCATTTACTAAATGGTACATATGTCCAAAGTTGAGTTTTGTCTGTGACTAATACTCGAATCATTAGTACCGTATAGAGTGCAATCACAAAACTCACCACAAAAAATTGTGATGGAATTAATGTGAAAAATCCTTTTACAGACTGAATAATCATTTCTGTATCGAATGTTTGACCAGTAATGCTCGATACGTCATTTAACTGTTCTGTGTACCACGCAATCATTCGTGACTCTATATTTCCAAAAGATGGTATTACCTTAAATGCTTGAAGAATAAGCACACTAGATAAAGATAATATACCCATTAAAAACGTTAAATATGTAAGTGTCACTTCTTGTGTGAAACGTTGCTTCAACGTACCTTCAAGTAATAAGACTGAACACACGATAACGATAAACATCACAAATGATAGTATTGAAAAACCGTATAGCGTTGGAATCCATATGATGAAGACCGTTATAAAGAATGTACGATCAGATTTGAACTTAATATCTAATAATAAATAGATGACAAACGGAACGAGTAAAAATCCGAGTATAAATGTAAAGTCGGTTAATAAAAATAATATTAAACTCACAGCGATTGCTGATGCGACTTTTAAATAAGGTATATCTTGTTTCAAAATTACACACCCTAAGCTTATAAAAATATGCTCCTATGAAATAGGAGCATTCAATATTATTATTATACCTTTTCGATGATAGATTGACCACCCATGTAAGGTCTTAGTACCTCTGGGATAGTTACTGTTCCATCTTCATTTTGATAATTTTCAATAATTGCTGCCATCGTACGTCCAACAGCTAAACCACTTCCGTTTAACGTGTGTACATATTCAGGTTTTGAATCTTTGTCACGCTTGAAGCGGATGTTTGCACGGCGTGCTTGGAAATCTGTCATATTTGAAATTGAGCTAATTTCTCTGTAGTCACCGTATTGTGGTAACCAAACTTCAACGTCATACGTTTTTGCTGAACCAAATCCGATATCACCCGTACATAAAATAACTGTGCGGTGTGGGATTTCTAATAAGTTTAAAATATTTTCAGCATGACGTGTCATTTCTTCTAACACTTCAAATGAATCTTCTGGCTTTTCAAAGCGCATCATTTCAACTTTATTAAATTGGTGAAGTCGGATAAGTCCTCTCGTATCACGACCAGCTGAACCCGCTTCACTACGGAAACATGCTGTTGCTGCTGCAAACTTTGTCGGCACATCTTCACTTTGTAAGATTTCATTCGCAAAATAGTTTGTTAATGTTACTTCTGAAGTTGGAATAGTGTACATTGATTCGTCTTGAATTTTAAATAAATCTTCTTCGAATTTTGGCAATTGTCCTGTTCCGTACATTGCGTCTCCACGAACGATTTGTGGTGTCATCATTTCTTTATAACCATTTTCTCTATGGACATCTAACATAAAGTTAATTAACGCACGTTCTAAACGCGCACCTTCACCTGTTAAATATACAAAACGTGATCCTGAGACTTTTGATGCACGTTCAAAATCTGCCATTTTAAGCTCTTCAAGAAGTTCCCAATGTGCTTTTGGTTCAAAGTCAAATGTTTTCTGTTCACCTGTACGACGTACTTCAACGTTTTCAGAGTCATCTTTACCAACAGGTACTTCATCGTCAATTAAATTTGGAACACGGTCTAAACGATAGTGTAATTCGTATTCTACTTCTTTTAACTCATTATCGATTTCAGAAATACGTTTACCGACTTCTTGCATTGCTTGAATATCCGCATCTGCATCTTCTTTGTTACGCTTTTTTTCTGCGATGTTTTGAGATACAGTATTACGTTCAGCTTTTAACTCTTCCGTTTCTTTTAATAACGTACGGCGTTTTTCATCGTACTCAATAATCTCATCGATAACGACTGGATCCATTTCACGTTTTTTTGTTTTGTCTTTTACAACATCTGTGTTGTTACGAATAAACTTAATATCTAACATTTATTTTCCTCCTAAATTTACTTGTAGATACAAAAAACCACGCCCCAATATACAAAAGGGACGTGGTTATATACGCGTTGCCACCCTAATTACATACGTTTAACGTATGCATCTCATTTTAAAACGAAGTGAACTTCGTTTACTTGCTGTAATAGAGATAGAAATTCACATCGCTTACTAACTATTCTCACCAACCATAGTCTCTCTAAAAGTAGGGCAGATGTTACTGCATCTCACAAGTAAATGTTATTTGATTACTTTTATTATAATAATTTTCTTCGTTATTTTCAACAATGACTAAATGTTAAGTCCAGGTTGCTCAAACACAACTTGACCATTAGCAATTACTTTTGACGCATGGTTTACACCGTAATGATACGGTACGTATTTGTGGTTTGGTGCGTTCCAAATGACGAGGTTCGCATCATCTCCAGCATCTAACGTACCACGATCTGTTTTAATTGCGTGTGCTGCGTTTACTGTTACAGCGTTCCATACTTCTTTTGGTGTCATTCTAAGTTTGATTGCACCGATTGTCATAATCATTTGTAAGTTATCTGTCACACAGCTTCCTGGGTTAAAGTCCGTCGCAAGAGCTACTGCTCCACCGTTATCGATCATTCCACGTGCATCAGCATAGTCATCTTTTCCTAAATAGAACGTTGTACCTGGTAGAAGTACAGCGATTGTGTCGCTATCTTTCAATGCTTTTTTATCTTTATCTGAAGCGGCGACTAAATGATCTGCACTGACTGCACCTTGTTCGATAGCAAGACCTAAACCACCGAGTGGATCGATTTCATCTGCATGGATTTTTAAATCGTATCCCGCTTCTTTAGCTGCTTTCATATAACGTCTTGACTCTTCAACGCTGAAAACACCTGTTTCAGTAAATATATCTGCAAAATCAGATAGTTTTTTAATTTCATCGTTTTGAAGTAAATCTGTCATCTCTTGTAAAAATTCTTCGTTTTCTCGACCTTTAGGTACTGCGTGTGGACCTAAGTACGTATGTTTCATTGTGATTGGAAACTTTTCTTCAAGTGCGTGTGATACTTTTAACTGCTTTAATTCATTTTCTAAATCGAGACCATATCCACTTTTTGATTCTACTGTTAATACACCGTGCTGAATCATACGGATAATGTTTTTCGATGCTTTTTCTAACAACTCTTCAAACGATGCTTTTTTAGTCGCTTCAACAGTATTTAAAATACCGCCGCCTTGTTCTAAAATCTCTAAATAATCGACACCTTGAATTTTTAACGCTAATTCGTGCTCACGGGATCCGCCATGAACGACGTGTGTATGAGGGTCGACTAGAGCAGGTGTGACAAGTTTACCTTCAGCGTCAATTTCTTGATCTGCTGTATATTCATCTGTCTTTTCACCACTATATATGACTTTACCGTCTTCAATGACGACCATTCCGTCTTTCACGATTAATAACTCGTCCATCTCTTTCCTTTTAATGCACGTGTTGATTTCTTTGGTAATACTAACTCACCAATATTCTTAATAATTGTTGTCGACATTATTTATTCTCCTTTAACATTGGTATATTCATGTTGTGTTTTTTCGCTGTTTCGATTGCGATATCATATCCAGCATCAACATGTCTTACTACTCCCATACCCGGATCTGTAGTTAATACTCTTTCTAATCGTCTCGCTGCTCTGTCTGTTCCATCTGCAACGACGACCATTCCTGCGTGTAGTGAGTATCCCATACCAACACCACCACCGTGGTGGAATGAAATCCATGAACCTCCTGCTGCTGTGTTCACTAGCGCATTTAATACTGCCCAGTCACCAACTGCGTCACTTCCGTCTTTCATGGACTCAGTTTCACGATTTGGACTTGCAACTGAACCAGAGTCTAAATGGTCACGTCCAATAACGATTGGTGCACTAATTTCTCCTGTACGAACCATTTCGTTTAATGCTAACCCCATTTTCGCACGTTCACCGTATCCTAACCAAGCGATACGTGATGGTAATCCTTGGAAGTGAATGCGTTCTTCAGCCATATCTAACCAACGAATTAACTTTTCATTATCCGGGAATAACTCACGCATTTTTTTATCTGCCGCTTCGATATCTTTAGGGTCTCCAGATAACGCCGCAAATCTAAATGGTCCTTTACCTTCACAGAATAACGGACGAATGAATAGTGGTACGAATCCTCCAAAGTCAAACGCATTTTTAACGCCGTAATCATACGCAACTTGTCGTATATTGTTTCCATAATCAAAAACAACTGCGCCTTTTTCTTTAAATCCGAGCATCGCTTCAACGTGTTTTGCCATAGAAGCTGTAGATAGCTCTACATACTTTTCAGGATCTTCTTCGCGTAGTTTTTTTGCTTCTTCTAACGAGTATCCTTCAGGTACATAACCGTTTAATGGGTCATGCGCACTCGTTTGGTCTGTAACGACGTCGATTTTCGTATCGCTATTTAAAATTTTAGGTAAAATTTCTGCAGCGTTTCCTAATAATCCAATCGATAAATTACGTCCTTCATCTCTCGCTTCTTCAGCGACTTTTAATGCTTCGTCTAAGTCTTCAATCATGACGTCACAGTATCCAGTCTCAATTCGTTTTTCAATTCGAGATTTGTCGACCTCAACAGTAATCGACACACCATCACAAAACGATACCGCGAGAGGTTGTGCACCACCCATACCACCAAGTCCAGCAGTTAACGTAATCGTTCCTTTTAAACTACCACCGTAGTGCTGGTTCGCAAGCTCTGCAAATGATTCGTATGTCCCTTGAACGATTCCTTGAGACCCGATATAAATCCAAGATCCAGCCGTCATCTGGCCGTACATCATTAATCCTTTTTTATCGAGTTCATTAAAGTGTTCCCAGTTTGCCCACTTAGGTACGAGTACTGAGTTAGATAAAAGTACGCGTGGTGCCTCGTCATGCGTCTTAAACACCGCAACAGGTTTACCAGACTGAACGAGCATCGTTTCATCGTCTTCAAGATTTCTTAACGTATCTACAATCGCATCAAATGCTTCCCAGTTACGCGCTGCTTTACCGATACCACCGTATACGACTAAATTCTCTGGATGCTCAGCAACCTCAGGATCTAAGTTGTTATATAACATACGTAAAGCTGCTTCTTGTTCCCAACCTTTACATTCAATTTCTAAACCTTTTTTAGCTCGAATATTTCTTGACATAATTTAACACTCCTTGAAATTTAAAATAGTTCACGACATAAAAAAAGACCGATTAAATACTTTGAATAGCACGTAATGCGAGTGATAGTTGTTTGATATCGTCTGAGAATTTACGATCTTGGTCGATAAACGTCGCGACTTTTCTATATTCGTCAAATTTTTCTTTCGTTTTTGGTGATAATTTGTCCACGCCGCGAATTTCTACAGCACTTAATGCGATGAATAATTCTGTCGCAAGGACGTTTCGGACGTTTTCAACAATGTCTCTAGCGTGTCTTGCACCGATAGTTCCCATAGAAACGTGGTCTTCTTGGTTTCCACTAGACGGTATTGAATCAACAGATGCTGGATGTGCGAGTGTTTTGTTTTCTGACACTAAACTTGCCGCCATATATTGTAAAATCATTGCACCTGACTGTAGTCCATCTTCTGGACTTAAAAATGCTGGTAATCCGTCGTTTAAATCGGGGTTTACTAAACGCTCGATGCGTCTTTCTGAAATGTTCGCAATTTCTGCGACACCGATTTTTAATAAATCCATTGCGATAGCGATCGGTTGTCCGTGGAAGTTTCCACCAGAGTAGACTTCGTTTTCACTAAATATTAATGGGTTATCATTTGCAGCGTTCATTTCAATTTCTAACTTTTCTTTTACATATTTTAACGTTTGGAAACTTGCGCCGTGCACTTGTGGAATACAACGAAGCGAGTATGCATCTTGTACACGTAATTCACCTTGATGTGTTGTCAGTTTTGAGTCTTTTAAATAATCTCTCATTTTTTTCGCAACATAAATTTGCTCATCGTATCCACGTGCAACGTGAATTTTTTCATCGTATGCGTCTGTAATACCACGTAAACTTTGATGTGTTAAAGATGAAATCCATAAACTGTCTTCCATGAGTTTTTCTGCTTCGATATATGTAATGACACCAACTGCTGTCATCGCTTGTGTACCGTTAATTAAAGCGAGACCTTCTTTTGCAGCGAGTTCAATTGGTTCGATTTGTTTTTCATTTAACACTTCAATAGTCGTAGTCACTTTACCGTCTTTAAACACTTCACCTTCACCAGTTAGTGGAAGTGCCATATGAGATAACGGTGCGAGATCTCCTGAAGCACCTAAAGAACCTTGTTCTGGAATGGCTGGAATAATTCTTTCGTTAATAAATGTTTTTAACTGATCGACGAGAATTGTTCTCACGCCTGAATGTCCTTTTAACATTGTATTTAAACGTAATACCATCATGAGTAGTGCAGTATTTTCACTTAAATAATTTCCAACACCAACCGCATGAGAGCGAATAAGATTTGTTTGAAGCTGTGATGTTTTTTCTTTTGAAATTAAGACGTCACTAAAGAGTCCAAAACCTGTTGTGATTCCGTAAATTGTACGTTCATTATCGATGATGTTTTCAACGATTTGTCTTGATGCACGAACTCTTTTATACGCGTCTTCAGTCACTTCAACTTTAGAATTTTCATGTTGTAAAAATGATTTAATATCCTCAATTTCTAAAGCGCTTCCATCTAATTTTAAAACTACCAACTCAATTCCTCCTTAAAACTCTGAATTTAACAACAGTATAACGCTTACATTTTTTAAAATCAAAAAAAAGTTGGAGAAAATCTCCAACTTTTAATTTATTCTTCGGTATTTTCTACTTCGTCTTCAATATCCGCTTCAACATCTTTAACGACCGCTACAGTAGCAACGTCGTTAGACTCATCTAAGCGCATTAGACGAACACCTTGTGTACTACGTCCAGTAATCGATACATCACTAATCGCGAATCTAATAATGACACCTCGATTTGTAACGACCATTAAATCTTCGTCTCCGTCAACCGCAGCGATAGATTCGAGTTCTCCGATTTTTTCAGTTAAGTGAATCGTTTTAACTCCGAGACCGCCACGTTTCGTTTGACGATACGCACTTTCAATCGTCTGTTTACCGTAACCTTTATTTGTCACGACTAACACGTGTTGATTTTCTTTTAATATATCAATTCCAACGACTTCATCACCGTCACGTAGACGCATTCCAAGTACACCTGCTGCCGTACGTCCCATAGAACGAACGTCGTTTTCATCGAAACGAATGAGTTGTCCTTGTTTAGATCCAATGATTACTTCTGATTGACCGTCTGTAAGACGAACTGCGAGTAATTCATCGTTATCTCTAAATGTAATTGCGATTTTACCGTTACGATTAATACGGTTAAATTCTGATAGTTTCGTACGTTTCACAAGACCGTTACGCGTAACGAATAGTAGGTGATAGCCATCCATATCTCCGTCTTTATCTTTAACCGATAACATCGTCGTAATCTTTTCGTCTTTATCCACTTCAATCATATTAACGATTGGAATACCTTTAGATTGACGCGATAATTCCGCGACTTCGTATCCTTTTAGTCGATATACACGACCTTTATTCGTAAAGAATAATAAATAATCGTGTGTCGACATCGCGACGATTTTTTCAACGAAGTCATCTTCCACTGTATTCATACCTTGAATACCACGTCCACCGCGTTTTTGTGCGCGATATGTGTCAGCTGGAAGACGTTTAATATAGTTTTTATGAGATAACGTGACGACGATTTGTTCTTCTGGAATTAAATCCTCATCTTCGATATCAATTGCGCCTGCAGTGATTTCTGTACGACGCTCATCACCATATTTATCACGAATTTCAATTAATTCTTTACGGATAAGTTCTAAGAGTTTATCTTCAGAATCTAAAATAGCTTGAAGTGATTCGATAGTTTTCATAAGCTCATCGTATTCTGATTGGATTTTGTCGCGCTCTAAACCTGTAAGGCGACGTAATCTCATATCTAATATCGCTTGTGCTTGTTTTTCAGATAAACTAAACTGCTCCATTAAGCCTAATTTAGCTTCTTCATCTGTTTCTGATGCACGAATTAAAGCGATGATTTCATCGATATGATCGAGTGCAATCATCAGTCCTTCTAAAATGTGTGCACGTGCTTTCGCACGATCTAAATCGAACTCTGTGCGTCTTGTGACGACCTCTTTTTGGTGCTCAAGATAGTGATATAACATCTCTTTTAACGTAAGTGTTTGAGGTTCACCATTTACAAGAGCGAGCATGTTCACACCAAACGATAATTGTAGAGGTGTTTGTTTATATAAGTTGTTTAATATAACGTTCGCATTTTGATCGCGACGAATTTCAATGATGATTTTTACGCCTTCTTGAAGTGACGTTTCATCACGTAAATCTGTAATACCTTCGATTTTTTTATCGCGTACAAGTTCTGCGATTTTTTCGACTAAACGTGCTTTGTTTACTTGGTACGGGATTTCAGAAACGACGATACGTTCTTTACCGTTTTTCATTTCTTCAATCGTACATTTCGCACGCATAATAATCGAACCACGACCTGTTTCATATGCTTTTTTAATACCAGAGCGCCCCATAATCAGTCCTGCTGTTGGGAAATCAGGTCCTTTAATAATATCCATTAACTCTAGCGTCGTAATGTCCGGATTTTCTGAAAGGACAAGGACGCCATCAATAGATTCTACTAAGTTGTGGGGTGGTATATTTGTCGCCATACCGACAGCGATTCCTGACGCACCATTGACGAGTAAATTCGGGAAGTGTGCCGGTAATACGACCGGTTCACGTTCTGTTTCATCGTAGTTTGGTGCGAAATCGATCGTGTTTTTGTTAATATCTCTTAACAGTTCCATCGCGATTTTCGACATTTTTGCTTCTGTGTAACGCTGTGCAGCCGCTCCGTCACCGTCCATTGAACCGAAGTTCCCTTGACCGTGAACGAGTGGATAACGTGTTGAGAAGTCTTGTGCGAGTCTCACCATCGCTTCATAAATTGAAGAGTCACCATGTGGGTGATATTTACCCATTACGTCTCCGACGATACGTGCTGATTTTTTAAACGGCTTGTCGTTCGTCATACCGTTATCATACATACCATATAAAATTCTACGGTGTACTGGCTTTAATCCGTCTCGAACATCTGGTAACGCACGTGATACGATAACACTCATCGCATAGCTCAAGAAGGAACTCTTCATCGTTTTACTAATATTTACGGGTTGAATATTACTATGTTCAGCCAATTAAATTTCCTCCTTAAACATCTAAGTTTTCTACATATCTTGCGTTTTCTTCAATGAATTCACGGCGTAACTCTACGATGTCACCCATTAACATCTCAAATACTTGGTCCGCTTCAATCGCATCTGACAACTCAACTTGTAAGAGTGTACGATTTTCTTCGTCCATCGTCGTTTCCCATAACTGATCGGCGTTCATTTCACCGAGACCTTTGTAACGTGAAATTGAGATTTTTGGTGTTTCTTGTAGGGTACGACGTAGTTCTTCAAGCGCTTCGTCATCATAGACGTAATGTTTTTTCTTACCTTGCTCTACTTTATAAAGTGGTGGTTGTGCAATGTAAATATACCCTGCTTCAATTAACGGACGCATAAAGCGATAGAAGAACGTGAGTAATAGTGTACGGATATGTGCACCATCAACGTCTGCGTCTGTCATAATAACAACTTTATGATAGCGGGCTTTTTCTAAATCAAACTCTTCTCCAATTCCAGTACCGAGCGCTGTGATAATCGCACGAATTTCGTTATTTTCTAATATGCGGTCGAGTCGCGCTTTTTCAACGTTTAAAATTTTACCACGTAACGGTAAAATCGCTTGGACTGTCGAGTTACGACCGGATTTTGCTGAACCACCTGCTGAGTCACCCTCAACGATAAATAGCTCAGAAATACTCGGGTCTTTTGATGAACAGTCTGCTAGTTTTCCTGGTAAACTCGATACTTCTAAAGCGGATTTACGTCGCGTCATTTCACGTGCTTTACGTGCTGCAACACGCGCATGTTGTGCGGTAATTCCTTTTTCGACAATCATTCTTGCTTCTTGTGGGTTTTCTAGTAAATAACGTTCAAACCCTTCAGAGAATAATTGATCTGTAATCGAACGCACTTCAGAGTTACCTAACTTAGTTTTTGTCTGTCCTTCAAACTGAGGATCTGTATGTTTAATTGACACAACTGCAGTCAGACCTTCTCTAACATCTTCACCTGATAAACGTTCGTCGTTTTCTTTTAAAATATTTTGACTAAATCCGTAGTTATTTATGACACGTGTTAACGCACGTCTAAATCCTTCTTCGTGCGTACCACCTTCATAAGTGTGGATATTGTTTGCATATGTTAAAACGTTCGATGAAAAACCTCTGTGGTACTGCATAGATATTTCAATTTCAACGTTTTCTTTGTCACCATCTAGATAGATGACTTCTTCAGTTAAGATTTCTTTATTTTTGTTTAGTTCTTCAACATATGACTTTAAACCACCTTCATAGTGGTACTCATATGTTTCACCATCTGATGTTCGTTCATCTTTTAGACGAATTGTTAAACCTTTATTTAAAAACGCGAGTTCTTTCACACGTTTTTCGAGTATTTCAACTTCATATTCTTGTGTCTCTGTAAATATTTCAGCATCTGCTTTGAAACGAATAACAGTACCTGTTTTGTCTGTTTTATCGATGACTTCTAAATCAGCATCAGGCACTCCGCGTGTATAACTTTGGAAATGCACTTTATTATCTCTATGAACATATACTTCTAATGACTCGGATAAGGCGTTTACTACTGAAGATCCTACACCGTGTAGACCACCAGATACTTTATATCCACCGCCACCGAATTTACCTCCTGCGTGAAGGACTGTTAAAATAACCTCAACCGCTGGACGTCCCATCGATTCTTGAATATCGACTGGAATACCACGTCCATCATCGATAACTTTTACCCAGCCATCTTTTTCTAATATAATGTCGACTGCTGATGCATAGCCAGCGAGCGCCTCGTCGATAGAGTTATCGACGATTTCCCACACTAAGTGGTGTAACCCTCTAGAAGACGTCGAGCCGATATACATACCCGGACGTTTTCTTACTGCTTCCAAACCTTCAAGTACTTGTATTTGGGTTGCATCATAAGATTCATGTCTTTGTTCTGCCATTTTGTCACCTTCCGCTATTTTTTAACCGTACCTTCTTCAATCGTGTATAGATTCATTTCATCCATAATTTGATGGTTAATATCACTAATTGAAGTCGTCGTTACAAACGTCTGTACACGGTTACGTATCGACGTTAGTAGGTGTGCTTGACGGTGCTCGTCAAGTTCACTGAGTACATCATCTAACAGTAAAATTGGATACTCTCCAATTTCATTTGCGATAACATCGAGTTCTGCAAGTTTTAAAGACAACGCAGTCGAGCGTTGTTGACCTTGTGAACCGTATGTCTGCACATCCATATCATTAATATAAAATTTTAAATCATCTCGATGTGGACCGATTAAACATTGTCTACGTTCTATTTCATTATCGATTACAGATTCATAAGTTTCTTTTAAAAACTGTAATCGTTCTTCTTTTTTAAGTTCTAAACATTTAATGTTTGGACGATATTCAACTGTTAAATTTTCTTTATTATTGGAAATGTCGCTATGTATTTGTTTTGCATACTCATTTAACGCTTCAACAAATGCTTCGCGCTTATTAATGATTTCTAATGCTGCTTCAACGAGTTGTTCGTTAAAGATTTCGACCATCATTTTGTCGACGTGTCGCTCTTTTAAATACAAGTTCTTTTGTTTTAAGACACGTTTATAGTCTGATAAGCTTTGTAAATATATTTTAGAAATTTGACCACACTCTACATCGATAAAATTACGACGTACTTCTGGTGCACCTTTAACAATCTCTAGATCTTCTGGTGCAAATAATACACAGTTCAGCGCTCCGACATACTGAGATAATTTAGCCAGCTCAATATGATTGATTTTTGCACGTTTTCCACTTTTAGAAAGTAAAAGTGATATCGGTATTTCACTAAATCTATTTTCTACATATCCAGAAATTAGCGCTTCATCTTGATTCATTCGAATCATTTCCTTATCACGCGTCGTACGATGACTTTTTGTCGTTGCGAGACAATAGATCGACTCGAGTAGGTTGGTTTTTCCTTGTGCATTCTTTCCGATAAAAACGTTCAACTTGTCGTGAAAGTCGAGTGACAATGACTCGTAATTACGAAAATTATCTAAATGTATACTAGATAGTTTCATCTACATACTCTATTCGATATACTCCAAACTCACCTAGATCGAGGACGTCACCATGATGAAGCTTTTTACCACGACGATTTTCGGGTTCATCGTTTAAATACACTTCATTCTCTGCAAGAAACCACTTTGCTTCTCCGCCAGACTGAATAATAGACTGGTGTTTTAAAAATTGACCGATTGTAATAATTCCATCACTTAATTGAACGATTTCCATCTGTTTTTCCTCCTCGTATTGTTTATATTATACAGTATTTTCAGTGTATTTTCATCTTAATCGCTATTTTAAGGGTCATAGAGCGCTTTTATATTATTTTGTACTCCACCTACTTAATAACAATTAAAAAAGCTATATGCTCATATTTTAAAACATGAGGCATATAGCTTATAAATTTAGTAAGTTCTAATTGGTAAAATTAATTGAACAACATCGTTTGATGTACTTGATTGAATCGTAAATGGTTTCATCGTTCCAAAGAACTCAATTGAAACTTCTTCTTCAGGGATTGCACGTAGCGCGTCCATCATATATCTTGAGTTGAATGAGATTTGTAGCGGTTCACCTTCTAAATTAAGTGCACCGACTTCTTCTTCTACGTTTCCAATTTCTGGACTATTTGATGATAAAAGCACACGACTATTGTCGATTGTCATTTTAATCGCGCTATTTCCACCCTCAAGTGCAAGTAATGACACTCGGTCAATCGCTTTTAAAAATTCGTTGTTATTGATCACTAATTTTGTCTCGAAGTTTTCTGGGAACAATCTTGACGTGTCAGGATAATTTCCTTCTAGTAAACGAGAAATAAATCTTAAATGACCGTATTTAAATAATACTTGGTTTTGTGAGAAGTTAATTTCCACATCTTCTTCACTATCTTCGATAATTTTATTTAGTTCGTGTAATGCTTTACCAGGAATAATCGCATTACTAATTTCGATAGAGTTTTCTTTATCATTTAACTTACGTAGCGCAAGTCTATGTGAATCTGTCGCTGTAAAATGCAGTGAATCATCAAAGAATTGCCAGTTAACACCAGTTAAAACTGGGCGAGTTTCTGAACTTGATACTGCAAAGTTTGTCTCATTAATAATCGTTTTTAAAACAGATGCTGCGATTTTAATACTTTCTTCGTTATTGACTTCAGGAAGTAGTGGGTATTGATCTGGATTTGAGCCACTAATGACGAAATTAGATTTACCGCCACTCACTTGAATTCCAAATTGATCTGTTGATTTTAATTGGACGTAATCTCCATCTAATTTTTTAATGATATCTGTGAAAAATCTTGCAGGTAATACTGCTTCACCAGGTTCAGTTACTGTTAAAATTTCTTCGTTATCTACTTCTGTTGGAATTGTAATCTCGATTGAAATCTCTCCGTTACTCCCTATTAGTACTAATTTGTCAGAAGATACTTCTATTTTAATTCCTGACAAAATAGGAAGTGTTGTACGATTTGATATTGCTTTTAATACGTCGTTTAGTTGTTCTGTGAAATAAGCACGTTGAATTTGTATTTGCATATGATAACTCCTTTTATTCTATATATTATATATAAAAATAGTAAAAGTCGTAGTAGGCACTGTGAATATGTGGATAAGTGGAAAACTCATTGATATATCAAAGTTATTCACATGTGTATAAACTGT
>NZ_CAVG010000096.1 GCF_000438455.1 Nosocomiicoccus massiliensis | reverse complement strand
ATTTTCGAGTTTCTTTTAATTCCTCTACGAATTCTTCGTCAGTTTGTAGTAATTTAGAAATTTTTTCATGCGCATGAATAACCGTCGTATGATCTCTACCTCCAAAAAATCTCTCCAATTTTTGGTAAAGAGTTATCTGTGAGTTCACGCGATAAATACATTGCGACGTGTCGTGGGAATGCGATAGAGCGCGTTCTTTTTTTGGAACTAAAATCATCTATTTTAATGCTGTAATGTTCTGCGACAACTGCTTGTATATCTTCTATACTAATTTTTCTTTGTTTTGGTTCTTTGACAATATCTTTTAGAGCTTCCGCAACAACTTCTGGAGACATTTCTTGATTTGTTAGTTTTGCGTATGCCGCGACTCGTGTTAAGGCACCTTCTAGTTCACGAATATTCGTATCGATTTGATTTGCGATATATAGCATCGATTCTTTTGGAATGACGACGTTTGCTTCTTCACATTTTTTCTTTAATATTGCAATTCTCGTTTCAAGGTCAGGTGGAGTAATATCTGTAATTAACCCCCAACCAAATCGTGAACGTAATCTATCTTCTAATGTTGGGATTTCTTTTGGCGTACGATCACTCGTAATTACGATTTGTTTATCCTCATCATGAAGTGCGTTAAATGTATGGAAGAACTCTTCTTGTGTTTGTTCTTTTCCTGCTAAAAATTGAATGTCATCGATTAATAAGACATCAATATTTCGATATTTATTTCTAAATGCTTCAGGTTTGTTATCACGAATCGAGTTGATAAAATCATTCGTAAAACGTTCGCTTGATAGGTATGCGACTTTAGCATCTGGACGTGTTTTTTTTATATAGTTACCGATTGCGTGCATTAAATGGGTTTTCCCTAATCCAACACCACCATATATAAATAGTGGGTTATATGCTTTTGCAGGTGCTTCAGCGACTGCGAGTGAAGCAGCGTGTGCAAATCTATTTCCATTTCCAATAACAAATGTATCGAATGTGTTTTCTTCGTTAATATTAAATACACGTTCTTCAGTAGGTTCAACTGGTTTTTCATCATTAACTATAGATGAATTTACTGATTCTTCACCAGCGACAATTAGTGTAATCTCAGGCGATTCACCGACAACTTTAAAGATAGATTGTGCAATAAGATCTTTATAAAGATCTTCTAGCCAGTTGCGGTTAAATTCTGAACTTGATTCAATCACTGCATTTTCTTGAGAAAGTTCTACTAATTTTAAGTCTGCAAACCAAACACCAAAACTTGCACTAGACACATTTTGTTCGATTTCATCTAAAATCTTTTTCCAAATTTCTCCTAAACCATCCATAAATTTAACCTCACTTTTAAGATAATTCACATACTGTGGATAAAAATATAAACAATGGTGATAAAAGTTATCCACAACCTTTCCACAGATGTGGATAAAACACTTATATTTTTAGTTATTCACATAGAATTCAATAAAAATTATACTGGATAGACGTTAATATATCAATGATTCAATAAAATTGTCCACAAACTCACAAGTTATCCACAAATATAATTAAATGTGTGTTATTTTGTGTATAAGTTATGCACAATGTGGTGGAAAACTAAAATGCATTGAAAAGTTATCCACATTTTTACGAAGAAAACATCTAATTTAATCTGTTAGAATACGTAATAATGCCAAAAAAATAATTGAAATGGTATTTGGATTCTGTTATTATGTAGTAGTTGCTAAAATTATTGACAGAAAAATTCATATAGTATTGGATTACATGGAGGTGTAGTTATGCCTAAACGTACGTATCAACCAAATAAACGCAAGCGTTCAAAAGTACACGGATTCCGTGCGAGAATGAGTACTAAAAATGGACGTAAAGTACTTGCGCGTCGCAGAAGAAAAGGTAGAAAAGTATTATCTGCATAATATGAAGATCATCTAGTCATAGGTGATCTTTTTTTGTGTCAATTCATAAAGTGTCATATCATGTCTATATTTTGTATAATATGTAATCATAAAGAGGTACAGTTGTATGAAAAAAGAGTATCGTATTAAAAAACAAAAAGATTTCCAGTATGTCTTTAAAAAAGGTAAGTCTGTTGCGAATCGACAATTCGTTATTTATACGAAAGAAAAGTCTGATGAAACACATTTTAGACTCGGTATAAGTGTTTCGAAAAAATTAGGCAATGCCGTAAAAAGAAATCAAATTAAACGTCGAATCCGCGCATTTTTCACTCAACATAAAGACACACTTAAAACAACAGAATACATTGTGATTGCAAGACAGCCTGTTAAAGAAATGGACTATCACGACATTGAAAAGTCTTTATTACACGTTTTGCGAATCGCAAAATGTATAAAATAATGGAGGATAGACACATGTATAAAGTTTACAGAGGAGAAACTGTAGAAGACGCGCTGCAAAAAGGTCTAAACGATTTAAATGTCGAAGAGTCAGATATCAGTATTGACGTACTACAACAAGGTTCTAAAGGCTTTTTAGGTTTAATGAAAAAAGAAGCTGAAGTTAAACTTACGATTATTAATCCGGAGTTAAAACAATTAAATACAATTGAAGCGGTTCAAATGAGACACCTGGAAGATTCTTTAGAAGAAACTACAGAAGTAGAAGTCACTGAACAAGAAATTGTTGAAGAAGAGACAGACGTTAATCAAGTAGATACCATCGAAGAAGTTGTAGATATGAAAGAAGATACTGTTGAACAACACGAAGAGCAATTAGACGATTCATATGAAGAAACTGATGTACAAAAACCGAAGTTTACGTTCGATGAAGCAGTCGAAAGTACAGCGAATTATATTCAGTCGGTCGTTAATGAAATGGGTATTTCTAACTATACAGATTATACAGTCGACGATCGTACAATAATGATTAACGTATTTGCAGATAAAGCGGCAAAAGTCATCGGTAAACGTGGATCGACATTAAATGCGTTAAGTGAAATTGGCCAGCATTACTTCAATAGAATATATAAAGGTTACGGAAGAATTATTATCGATACAGAAAACTATCGCGAAAAACGCGAAGAAATACTTGAAAATCTTGCGATTAATATGTCGAAAAAAGCAGTACGTACAAACTTACCAGTACATTTAGAACCGATGCCAGCATATGAAAGAAAGATCATTCATAACGCTCTTTATAACGTTACAAATATCAAAACTTACTCAGCTGGTAAAGAACCCAATCGTCATATTGTTATTGAAAGAGAATAGAGGGATAATCCAATGAAATTTGACACAATTTCGAGTATATCAACACCGGTTGGTGAAGGAGCCATCGCAATTGTCAGACTTTCTGGAGATGAAGCAATCGACATCGCAGACCGACTATATAAAGGTAAAAAGAGTTTAAAAGAAGTAGACTCTCATACGATCAATTACGGTCATATCGTCGATCCAAAAACGAACGAAGTAATCGAAGAAGTAATGGTAGCCGTTATGCGTGCACCAAGAACATATACACGTGAAGATATCGTTGAAATTAACTGCCACGGTGGTATTCATACAATAAATCATATCCTTCAGTTAACGTTACAAAATGGCGCTGAAATGGCAGAGCCGGGAGAGTTTACAAAACGTGCATTTTTAAATGGACGTATTGATTTATCTCAAGCAGAAGGAATTATGGACTTCATACGATCAAAGACAGATGACGCGTCTAAAATTGCGAACCAACAAATGCAAGGACGCTTAAAAGAGTATATTGAACATTTACGACAAGAAATATTAGTCGTACTTGCTCAAGTTGAGGTTAACATCGATTATCCAGAGTACGATGACGTCGAAGAAGCAACGACGCGTCAATTACTCGAAGCATCGCGCACGATTAAAACAGAAATCGAAGACCTATTAAAATCATCACGTGAAGGACGTATTTTACGTGAAGGATTAAATACAGTAATCGTCGGAAAACCAAACGTCGGTAAAAGTTCTTTATTAAACTATCTCATTCAAGATAACCGCGCAATTGTTACTGATATCGCTGGTACAACACGAGATATTTTAGAAGAATACGTCAACGTCAATGGTATTCCGTTAAAACTCACAGATACTGCAGGCATTCGTGAAACAGAAGATATCGTTGAGAAAATCGGTGTCGAACGTTCACGTGAAGCGTTACAAAATGCAGAATTAATACTTTATCTATTAGATCATACGACTGGTTTTTCAGAAGAAGATAAAGAAATATTAAACAATTTAAAAGACCGTAACGTCATCATTATCGTCAACAAGACAGATTTAGACGGTAAAATTGATATCGATACTTTAAAATCAGATTACGATTTTCCTGTCGTGTTAACTTCTGTTACCAAAGGCACAGGAATTAAAGATTTAGAAGAAAGTATTAAAGAATTATTCTTTAGTGGCGGTGTTTCGATACAAGATTCGACTTACGTATCCAATAATCGTCATATTCATCTACTAGAACAAGCACATAGAAGCATTATAGATGCGATTGAAGCTGCTGAAATGGATATTCCAGTAGATATGATCCAAATAGATTTAGTAAAAACGTGGCAATTACTCGGAGAAGTAATTGGCCAAGATGTTTCAGAAGAATTGATTGATCAGCTATTTAGTCAATTCTGTTTAGGAAAATAGGAGGAAAAATTATGGAGCATAATAAATACGATTGTATCATCGTCGGTGCAGGACATGCGGGTATTGAAGCGGGACTTGCAACGGCTCGTAAAGGGTTAAAAACTTTAATGCTGACAATCAACCTAGATAATATTGCGTTTATGCCATGCAACCCGTCAGTAGGGGGTCCAGCTAAAGGTATCGTCGTAAGAGAAGTGGATGCTCTTGGCGGAGAAATGGCAAAAGTTGTCGATAAAACAAATATTCAAATGCGTATGTTAAATACGGGTAAAGGACCTGCGGTTCGTGCATTACGTGCACAAGCAGATAAATTAGATTATCAAAAAGTGATGAAGCAAGTGTTAGAAGATGAAGAAAACTTAGACATACATCAGGCGATGGTCGATGCGTTAATTATCGAAGATGATGTCGTAAAAGGTGTCCGTACTAATATTAACACTGAATATTATAGTGATGCAGTGATTATCACGACAGGTACATTTTTACGTGGAGAAATTATTTTAGGAAACTTAAAATATTCTTCAGGACCAAACCATCAAATGCCTTCATTAAAACTTGCAGATCAATTAAAAGTACTAGGATTTGAAATCGTTCGTTTTAAAACAGGTACACCGCCACGCGTGAATTCAGACTCAATCGATTACGAGGAAACTGAAATTCAACCTGGTGACGATGTACCACGTGCATTTAGTTATGACACAACAGAATTTAATATGGATCAACTCCCATGTTGGCTGACTCATACGAATGAATTTACACATGAAATTATAAACGATAACTTACATCTTTCAGCGATGTATTCTGGACTTATCGAAGGTACAGGGCCGAGATATTGTCCATCTATTGAAGATAAAATTGTCCGATTCAACGATAAACCACGTCACCAAATATTCTTAGAGCCTGAAGGTAGACATACAAAAGAAGTCTATGTACAAGGGTTATCTACGAGTATGCCAGAACATGTACAACAAGAAATGTTAAAGACAATTCCTGGACTTAAAAATGCACGTATGATGCGTACAGGTTACGCAATTGAATACGATGCGGTCGTACCGACACAATTATGGCCAACACTTGAAACTAAAAAAATAGAAAACTTATTTACAGCAGGACAAATTAACGGAACAAGTGGTTATGAGGAAGCGGCTGCACAAGGTATTATCGCGGGTATTAACGCAGCAAACAAATTACTTGGTAAAGAACCATTAATTTTAAGTCGTACAGATGCGTATATCGGCGTGTTAATCGATGATCTAGTAACAAAAGGAACAGAGGAACCATATAGATTATTAACATCTCGTGCAGAACATCGTTTAATTTTACGTCACGACAATGCAGATTTAAGATTAACTGATATTGGATACCGTGAAGGACTTATATCAGAAGAGCGTTATGAGAGATTCCAAAGTAAAAAAGCAAGAATTGAAAATGAACTTGAAAGACTCGAATCGATTCGTATTAAACCAAATGAACATACGCAGTCTATTATTGAAAATAAAGGTGGATCACGATTAAAAGACGGTATTCTCGCTAGAGATTTACTGCGTCGTCCAGAAATGAATTACGATGATATTATGGAAATTCTAAAAGAAGAATCCGTACTTTCACCTGAAGAGAAAGAACAAATTGAAATTCAAATTAAATACGATGGCTATATTAAAAAGTCTCTAACGCAAGTTGAAAAAATGAAGCGTATGGAAAGTAAACGTATTCCAGACAATATCGACTACGATCAAATTCATTCACTTGCGTCAGAAGCACGCGATAAGTTAAAAGAAGTAAGACCGTTAGATCTCGCACAAGCGTCTAGAATTTCTGGCGTTAACCCAGCAGATATTTCTATCTTACTCGTTTATATCGAACAAGGGAAAATAGCGAAAATACAAGATTAAAGGCTTATTTAAGCCTTTTTTCTTAAATTCAGAGGGATAATGATGACAAGAGAAGAGTTTATAAGTTATTTAAAAGACGAAGGTATTGAAGTGACAGATTATCAGCTCGAACAATTCGATATATACTTTAAAATGTTAGTCGAATGGAACGAAAAAATGAATTTAACAGCAATTACAGATGAAGAAGAAGTGTATGAAAAACATTTCTATGACTCAATTACGCCGTTATTTTTCTTAGATATCGAAGAAGGTGCATCAATTTGTGACGTCGGTGCAGGTGCAGGATTCCCCTCATTACCGATGAAAATCATTCGTCCAGATTTAAAAATAACGATCGTTGATTCATTAAAAAAGCGTATTACTTTTTTAAATGAATTAACAGCAAACTTAAAATTAGATAAAATTACATTAGTACATGACCGTGCAGAAACATTCGGTCAACATGGTCAACGACATATGTTTGATATCGTAACAGCACGTGCAGTTGCACGATTAAATGTATTACTAGAATTATGTTTACCACTCGTTCGTACAGGTGGGCGTTTAATCGTATTAAAAGGTCAAAAGGCAGAAGAAGAGTTAAGAGAAGCGGAATTTGCTTTAGAATTACTTGGTGGAGAATTGAGTCAAGTGTTCTCGTTATCATTACCACATGAAAATAGCGAGCGTTATATTATCGAATTCGATAAAAAACGAAAAACTCCGAGAGATTTCCCGAGAAAACCAGGTACACCGAATAAAAAACCATTAGTAAAGTAAAGGAGGAATCACGTTGAAAAAGCCATTTTCAAAGTTGTTTAATCTACTCGATAAAACGGATCGTCACGTTGAAGATAAGATTGAAAAAATACCGGTTGAAAAAATCGTACCGAACAGATTCCAGCCGAGAAAAGTATTTGATAACAAATCGATCAAAGAACTTGCCGATTCTATTGAAGTTCATGGTCTACTTCAACCGATAACGTTACGACCAATCGAAGAAGGTATGTATGAAATTATCGCAGGCGAACGTCGTTTTAGAGCAATAAAATCATTACATTTTGAAAATGTCGAATCGATTATTCGCTATTTTACAGATCAAGAAGCAGCAGTTATAGCGATTATTGAAAATATTCAACGTGAAGACTTATCTCCTTACGAAGAAGCACTTGCATATAAAGACCTATTATCTATAGATGATATTACACAAAAGGATCTCGCGCATTCACTTGGAAAAAGTCAGTCCTTTATCGCGAATAAATTGCGATTACTAAAGCTATCATCACCCGTTATAACGGCGTTACAAAATAATGATATAAGTGAAAGACACGCTAGGGCAATGCTTTCTTTAGATAACGCTATGCAGTACGAAGTGTTAGAAAAAGTAAAAGACAAAGACTTAACTGTTAAAGATACCGAGCAGCTCGTTAAAAATCGTTTGAAACAAAAAGAAACGCAAATAAACTTTAATGATGACATGACATTTCTCATGAATGATTTAGATAATGAAATTCAAAAAATTAAACGTCACGGTCATGAAGTGTTATGTGAAAAAACAGAAGATGAAGATACGTATATCATTAATATAAAAATTAAAAAGTAGGAGAGATGCAGAAATGAGTCATTTAGAAAGTATTCGTGTTTCTGACATCAAACCGAATCCGTACCAGCCGAGACTGCATTTTGACGAAAAAGAGTTAAAAGCATTAAAAGCTTCTATACAAGAAAACGGACTACTTCAACCGATTGTTGTTCGTCAAACTGTTATCGGGTATACGTTAATCGCAGGAGAAAGACGATGGCGTGCGTTTAAAGAATTAAACTTAGAAACTATCGATGCGATTGTCAAAGAAATGTCAGATGAAGAAATGATGACATATGCGATACTTGAAAACTTACAACGAGAAGATTTAGATCCATTTGAAGAAGCGATGAGTTACAAAAAATATATGGAAACTTTGAAGCTGAATCAATCAGAAACGGCAAAAAAACTCGGTAAATCGAGATCATATATCGCAAACATGATTCGTTTATTAAATTTACCTCATTCAGTAATACAACTTATACAAGATGGTAAACTAACAACTGCACACGGACGAACATTACTCAGTTTAAAAAATCAGTTACATATTGAAGAAATCGCTAAACGAATTGTCGATGAAAAGTGGAATGTTCGTGAGACAGAACGTTTTGTACGTAAATTCGAAGCGACTAAAGAAGCCGAAAAGAAATATGTCGAAAAACCTGCACCAATCGCACGTGTTGAACAGTCCTTAAAACGACGGTTAGGTACGGATGTCGATATTAAGCAAGTCGGCAAAAAGGGACAAATTGTTTTATCTTTTACTAGTGTTGAAGAGTATAAGCGACTCGTCACATTACTGAGTGAAATAGGAGAGGATTAAATGATTCTAAACTGGCTAACGTTGATGGCAGTCGAAGCGATCGATACACCATTAGATACGAGTTTTTTAGATACGATATGGAAAAAAATCACATCTGTAGAACTATGGGTTAACGTTGGAGAACGTGTATTATGGTCAATTTTTATAGTCATTTTAGGAATGATTATTATAAAAATTGTCAATCGGATTATCGAAAATTTCTTACTAAAAAAATTATCGCTACGTCCTGGTAAAGCACAAATTAGTTTAAAGCGTAACAAGACGCTTCTAAGTATGTTACAAAATAGCGTGACGGTATTTGGATGGTTCGTTATTGTCGTGACAATATTAGAAATATTTAATATACCTGTTGGAACACTACTCGCTGGGGCAGGGATTGCTGGTTTAGCAATCGGTTTTGGTGCACAAAGTTTAGTTAAAGATATGATTACTGGGTTCTTTATCATTTTAGAAAATCAGTTCGACAAAGGTGACTTTGTTAAATTTACAAATCAAGGATCACCAATTGCAGAAGGACAAGTCGTATATCTCGGACTTAGAAGTTCGAAAGTTTTAGGTTATAACTCTGAAATGTATATGGTGCCAAATGGTACAATAGGAGAAGTTGTGAATTTTTCTAAAGAAAATTCGATTGCGTTCTTAGAGTTTTATTTACCGATTGACACAGATATTAGTCGAGTTGAGAGATTATTAAGTGTATATGTTGAAGAAAATTGGCAGAAAAATGAAAGTATCGTAGAACCACCACAATTACTCGGTGTTCAAGATTTCATTAGTGGTCAATTACAATATAGAATCATGTTTATTACGCGTCCAATGGAACAATTCCAGGTGCTACGTGATTATCGTAAAAATATTCAAACACTTCTTAAAAACAATGAAATTATTCTCGGTGTTCCATCTGTGGAATTTAATGAAGAAAAGAAGTAAAGAGGTTAATATATGAGTAAAGAATTCCAGCTTGGCAGTATTGTTGAGATGAAAAAACCACATCCATGTGGAAATAATGAATTTAAAGTTACGCGTCTTGGTGCGGATATCAAAATCAAATGTACAGCGTGTGATCGTACGATTATGTTACCGAGACCAGAATTTATAAAACGTGTAAAGCACGTCAAACAATTTTAATTTGAGGAGAGAAAATAATGGCATTAACAGCAGGAATCGTCGGATTACCAAACGTTGGTAAATCTACTTTATTTAACGCAATTACTAAGGCAGGAGCACTTGCTGCGAACTATCCATTCGCAACAATCGACCCAAACGTCGGAATCGTTGATGTACCAGATGAAAGACTTGATAAGTTAACTGAAATCGTCGTACCTAAAAAGACAGTCCCAACAGCATTTGAATTTACAGATATCGCAGGTATCGTAAAAGGTGCTTCAAAAGGGGAAGGTTTAGGTAACAAATTCTTATCTCACATCCGTGAAGTAGACGCAATTTGTCAGGTTGTTCGTGCATTCGATGACGACAACATTACACACGTTTCAGGTAGAGTCGATCCAATTGATGACATCGAAGTAATTAATATGGAGTTAATTTTTGCTGACTTAGAAAGCATCGAAAGACGCTTACCACGTGTTGAAAAAATGGCACGTCAAAAAGATAAGGACGCAATGTTTGAAACAGATGTATTAACAAAAATTAAAGACGCACTTGAAGAAAATAAACCAGTGCGTTCAGTTTCACTAACAGCTGAAGAAAAAGCAGTTGTAAAACATTTAAACTTCTTAACACAAAAGCCAATTATATACGTGGCAAACGTTGCTGAAGATGAATTAGCTGATTTAGAAAACAACGAATATTTAAAGAAAATCATCGATTACGCAAAAGCGGAAGACGCACAAGTTGTACCAGTATCTGCACGTGTCGAAGAAGAAATTGCAGTACTCGACGATGAAGATAAAAACGAATTTTTAGAAGCACTCGGACTTGAAGAATCAGGACTCGATAAATTAATTCGTCAAACATATGATTTACTAGGCCTTGCGACTTACTTCACAGCAGGTGTTCAAGAAGTACGTGCATGGACGTTTAAAAAAGGCATGACAGCACCAGAATGTGCTGGAATTATCCATACAGATTTCCAAAAAGGATTTATCCGTGCGGAAGTAATGAGTTACGATGACCTCGTAGAACTAGGTAGTGAAGCGGCTGTAAAAGAAGCGGGTAAATCACGATTAGAAGGAAAAGATTATATTATGCAAGACGGAGACGTCGTGCACTTTAGATTTAATGTTTAAACACTAGTCAATAACTGCATCATTTAATGATGCAGTTTTTAATTTATTAATTTTAAATATAGATTTATAATAATTATAAATTTATAGAGGGGTTATTAGATGAATACACCATTTAACATTGATCTTAGTCAACCCAACATTAGTCCTTACCTGCATGCAAGAAAAACAAATAGAGTAAGATTCGATTTTGATTGTGTAAATGAATATATTTTTAACGGGTATTCGGATTTTATGGTGGAAAAGGGCTTATAAATCACCCTTCTCCAAATTCTTAATAAGTGTGGAAAAATCGACACCAAAGTTGTCTGTAATGTCGTGATCATTCACTTCATACCAATTGAAATTATCGTGTAACATAGCTTTATTGAAAGCACTTGAATTAAATCGTGGCTTACGCTTTTTATGGAGCTTCTCATTGAAAAGGATTTTGGCTCGTAAGGCATCAAACGAGTAACCTCTACCCATTCGCTCTACCTGCCTAATAATGCTGTTAATTGACTCCGTATAAGCGTTAGTGAGCCTTTTATCAAAGTAGTTGAATATTTCGACATGCCAGTTGTCTACGGCTCTCACGAGGTCTTTATATGCATCTTTAGAGTTACTGGACATACAACGGTGTCTCCATTGACTATAACGAAGACGACCTTCATCTGAATCAGGAGTATCCCATATCCAGTAAAACTCTTCTTTGAGTTCATAGGCTTCTTTTAAGGCAGGAAGATTACCTAACTAAGTCTCTAAGAGGAATGATTCACGTTCATTTAGATCGTGTTTACGCTTTAGAAGGATAAACCTTTCACGCATAAGGGTACGTCTTTCTTTTTGGCTCATATGAGCTTTCAAAGACTTTCTGACGTTATCTAAGGCTTGATTAGCCATTCTAACTACATGAAACTTATCTACGACCACTTTAGCGTGTGGAAGGATAGTGTTCACTGCGTCTTTGTAGGGCTTCCACATATCCATTGTGACGTACTCAATATAAGTCCTGTCACTAATTTCTGAAAGACGTTGGATGACTGTTTCCTTGTTACGGTTTGGCTTGATGTCATAAATAGTCCTGCGTTCAATATTAGTCAATACAAGCCGAGGTCTACGGATAATATGTATCTCGTCTATCCCAAGCCACTTAGGAGTTTCAAACTGGTATTCACGTTCTTTGAGTGCCACATAGTCCTTAAAAACGTTCCTAATAGTTTTCTCGTCAACACCAACGCTTTCTGCGACTTCTACAAAGGTCTTAGACATGGATTGCTCTTGAATGGACTTTAAAAGCCTTTTGGTCATACTACGCTTTTCATCTACAGATATTAGGCGTTCCCAGAAGGTAGATCCGCATTCACGACACTTGTATCGTCTACGGTTCAATTGTAAGCCCACTCGCTTTAAACGAATGGGCAAATCCATAATTAGTTGATTTCTTGAACTGTGTTTGTACAACTTGTCAAAACCACATTCAGGACAACGTTCAGGTGGTCCGACTGCTTCAACTTTAAACATCATATCGGTTTCATTTTCTTGTGGTGGTTCTATTGTTTTAATGTCTGGTAGGGATAATAAGTCTGACATATTGTTCATCCTTTATTACTCTGCGGTGTTAAGGTATCAATTATAGATTTGATGTCGAAATCATCAGTGTTAAATTATTTTTGTGACCACAAATGCACTTAGAAAATCCCTTAAAGCATTTATATAATGGGTGATCGCAAAATAGTGTATGAAATCTTTTGTAGACTTTGCTAAACTACTGCACACCTTTAGTACAGTATTAGCTGGTTCACTTGAATAGGGAGTTGTAAAAAAAGTTCCCTTAGCCTGCACAACAAGATAATTTCGAAACATCTTTATCGAACGTAAGTGCAGCTAATTTTAGCCCTTCAGCCATTGTTAAATATGGTGCTAGGGTTTCTGTTAAATCTTCTATCGTTAAGCCAAATTTAACAGCTAATGATGCTGCATAGATGACATCTCCTGCATTCTCAGATACAATATGAACCCCTAATACTTTTAGTGTTTCTGCATCTGCTACTAGTTTAAATACACCGGTTGTTTCACGGTTTACAATTGCTCTTGGAACAGCATCTAAAGGTAATACAGATGTCTTCACATCATACCCTTTCTCTTTTGCTTGTTCTTCTGTTAAACCAACTGTTGCTACCCCTGGATTTGTAAATGTCACGCCGGGAACCACTGATAAATCTAGTTTTTTATTTAATCCACCGATTGCATTATCGGCAACAATTCCACCTTCATATGCTGCTACATATACAAATTGTGGTCCTAAAGTCACATCTCCTGCCGCATAAATCTTTTCATTACTTGTTCTAGCATAATCATTTATCAGTATTTCTTTTCGTTTTCCGACTTTAACCCCAGCTGCATTTAAATTCAACGTATCCGTATTTGGTTTTCTTCCTGTTGCAACAAGCAGCTGCTCTGATTCAATCACTTTTTTCTTGCCATCTACTGTAACATGAACCTTCTTTATCTCTCCAGATTGTTCTACACGCTCAAAAGTTGCCCCTTTTACAAGGTTTATTCCTTGTTCAATTAAAGCTTTTTCTACTACTTCAGAAATCTCTGGGTCATACTCTTTTAACAGTCGCTCACTTCTTTGCATAAGCGTTACTTCTGAACCTAAGTTATGAAACAATTGGCCAAGCTCCATTCCGATATATCCTGAACCGATCACCGTTAATCGTTTAGGTACCTTTTTTATTTCAAGGAGCGTTGTACTTGTTAAATACTCCACTTCTTCAAGTCCTGAAATCGGCGGGAGAGAAGGAGATGCACCCGTTGCAATTAAAAAGCGTTTTGCGGAAAGTTTCTCCCCATTGACTTCAACCGTCTGTTCATCAGTAAATTTTGCTTCACCTACAATTAAGTCAATTCCATATTCATCAATTAGATCCACATATTTTTGATTGCGAAGCTCACTCACTAATTCATCTTTTTGCTTGATTAAGGGTGCTAATTCCACTTCTCCAGCAGATGTTTGTAATCCCGTAAATGGATTTACTTTTGCTAAATGATTAATTTCTCCAGCCCTAAGAAGTGTTTTTGATGGAACACAGCCAATGTTTACACATGTTCCGCCAACGGTTCCACGCTCAATCATGGCTACTTTTGCCCCGTATTCAATCGCTTTGATCGCAGCTGAAAAAGCCGAACCACCGGAACCAATGATAAGTAAGTCATAATCGCCTTCATTACCTAACACCACATTTTCTTGTGATGATATTTCTTCTATTTCTCCAGGTTGATATTTCGCCTCATCAATAGCCTTTTTTGCACTTTCAATCCCAATATCATCGGGTAATTCAAATAATACTTCACCGTGACGAAAACTAGCTTCTACATTCTTGGCACCAATATTTTCAAGTGCAACTGCTACATGTTCTTCACAACCCATACAAGTCATGCCACTAACTTTCATACTGATTTTCTTAGTCATTTTTTAACACTCCTTTTAATTATCGAAATATGCCACCCGGACCAATCCCCCAATAATAAGAAATATAAATTCCTGAAATTAAAATAACAATGGAGGAAATAAATTGGATCATTGCCATATTTTTAGAAAGTAATTGTTGGACATATCTTTTTGAAATCAAAGAAACAATGGTTATGGAAGTAACGACAACACCCATACCGATTGAGTACACAATAAATTTAAGTATAACCATCAATAACGAATTATCTTGCATAGATTCAGTGAGTACAAATAAAAAGGCTGGCAACGTACAACTTAATGATGTGATTCCATAAGCAATACCATAGAAATAAACTGATCGTTTACCCTGTTTAATATTAACTCTTAAAGGTAGAGAAACTTTTTTTCCAAGCAACATCCCTAGTCCCAAAAGAAAGATAAGTACGCCCATTAGAAATGACCAAATTGGAAAAACATTGATTAAAGCTCTACCTAATAACGATAATAGAAAACCGGCTATCACAAAAATAGTTAGAAATCCCAACGTCATAGACAATCCTAACCATAGCCCCTTTGAGATTGTCCTTATTAAGGAACGCCTTGTTTCAACCTCTCCTTCACCAATTAAATAACTAATATATGAAGGCAACATAACAATCCCGCAAGGATTAAACGCAGCAACCATTCCTGCTGAAAAAATAAAAATAAAGGGAACCGTCATGAACTACTCACTCCAATACGTGTTAGTTCCTTTTGTAAATCATCAAAAGAAGGGTTAACCGCGTGATATATAACTTCTTGATTGCTATCTATCAAAAAAACTTCTTCCAATTGTTTTACTTGATACTTTTTAATGAGTTCATATTCTTTATCGATTAAATGTGTCCATTCTCCACCATATTGACGTTGGAAATCCTTTAAATCTTGTTCTGTATCTTGTTGGGGATCCATATCAACAGTTATAAGTTGAACATTGTTTCCATATTTATTATGAATCTGTTTAAATACCTTTTCCCCTGCTACACAAGTCGGACACCAAGATGCCATGAAATAAATGAGTGTTGGCTTCTCGGAACTTATTTTCTCGGAACTTATTGGTTGTGTTTTTTCATTGTTTATCGTGTTGGTTCCATTGGATATTCCACATGCTGAGAGACTTACAATAATGAGAGCTGATAATAAAATTTTTTTAAAGAACAATATTGATTTCAAATCACTCTCCCCCTTTTTCTTCTGTTTCATTGAATTTAGAATGGCAACAATCCGACTGACATGTATTACGACTACCTCTTCTTTTTACCAACATAATCAGTCCGACAATTAACAAAACAGCACCAAATATCCAAACTTCTTTTCCTATTAAGAAAGCACCCATAGAACTCAATCCAATTGCAATTAAAAGGATTGGTAAAGCGCAACATAGAACCAACAATGCTGGTATTCCTAAAAACAATAATTTATCATTATCCTTTACATTTTTTCGCTTTTGTACAGTCAATTTACATCACCTGCTAAAAAATTGATTTTAACCCTCAAACATTTTCTCAATAATAGGGCAAGAATATAAATATTCTTCATTCGGACAACATTCTTTTAAATCATTCAACATATTCTCAACACGCATTAAATCTCTAATTTGTTGTTGTACTTCATCAACTTTTTGAGAAACGAACTCATACATATCCGAACACCGCACTTCATCCTTATCTACAACACCAAGCAACTTGTGGATTTCACTTAAAGAAAAACCAAGCTTTTGCATCCGTTTAATAAACCATACACGCTTAACATCATCATCTGAATATATCCGATAACCAGCTTTCGTTCGGGAAGGTTCTTGTAATAATTTTTTTTGTTCGTAATATCTAATCGTCTCTTTATTTACCCCACATTTTTCTGCAAATGCAGTAATACGATAACTCACATAGTTCACCTCTAAATAATAATAAACCGCGTACCATAGTACGCTGTCAAGTAAATTGGACTATTTTATTTTTTTCCCAACGTATCACTCGTATGTGATTGATACTTTTATAATACTATTGATTGTCCTAACATCCCACTAGAAAATCCGATTTAAACACCAGTTGTTTTTAAACTATTAAAAAAGTAATTCCACTATATATTCCGAAGACCCTTTTTAACTTTATTATAAGTTTATTTAAAGAAGATGAATCCTTTCATATCTTTTATCTAGACAGTTACTCAATTAATGGATTATCACGAGAAATATTAAATTTAAAATTAAAAAGTTATATGGATGCGTTTAAGAATAAACATGATTTTAAACTAAAACAAGTGAGCTATACAGAAGAGGACGACTTAATTGAATATATTTTTGCTGAAATTAAAAATGTAAGTCCTGAGGTAATTCGTTATTATTATCAATATATGAAATCATTAGATGCTGAAGATAATTATCTTTATTTTTATAATAAAAATTTACATTGTTTATATAACTACAGATGTATTGGATGTTGTGAGTAGTGATAAGGAATTTATTAAACGTATAAAACATTCAATTATTTCATATGATAAATATTATGAGTGATTTAATAGTTAAATATAAAAGAATATCTCACATAAACAATTGTATTTCGTTAATCGAACTGGTATAATATCTGATTGTGAGTAATGAAAATTATTCCTTGCCAAAACGAATGTTTTGGCCGCAAAGTCCATAAGGAGGTGTAAAGATGAAAAGAGCATACGAGATTTTATATATCGTACGTCCGGATTTAGAAGAAGACGCAGTAAAACAACTCGTTGAGCGTTTTGACGAAGTGCTTACTTCTAACGGTGCTGAAATCATCGAATCTAAAGAGTGGGGTAAACGTCGTTTAGCTTACGAAATCGAAGACTACAAAGACGGTTTATACCAAATTGTTAAATTAGATGCAGAAGATTCAAAAGCAGTTGACGAGTTTGACCGTCTTGCTAAAATCAGCAACGACATCATTCGTCACATCGTAGTTCGCGACGAAGAACGCGAAGAAAAGTAATGAATAGAAAATGGAGATGATTACATGCTGAATCGTGTCGTTTTAGTTGGCCGTCTCACAAGAGATCCTGAACTCCGCGTTGGTCAAAGTGGTGTACAAGTAGGCAGCTTTACTTTAGCAGTCAACAGACCATTTACTGACAGAAACGGAGAACGTGGTGCTGACTTTATTAACTGTGTTGTATTTAGAAAACAAGCAGAAAACGTTAAAAACTACGTTCAAAAAGGTAGTTTAGTAGGCGTTGATGGAAGACTCCAATCACGTAGCTACGAAAACAAAGAAGGCCAAAGAGTATATGTTACAGAAGTAGTATGTGACAGTGTTCAGTTCTTAGAACCGAAAAATCGACAAAACAGCAGTAATCAGGCAAGTCATGCGGCTGAAAGTTATTCTGAGCCGTATAATAGCGGAAATCAATCTTACGGTTCACGTTCTCCTGAGAATCCATTTGCGAATTCTACAGGAAACGTAGACATTAGTGAAGACGATTTACCGTTCTAACATAGAGAGAATTTAATTTTATAACTACGAATTGTATGTGTATTAGTAGTGTTAAAACTGAAATCAATGTGTGGATTTCGGTGTGTGCAAACCGAGACAATCGTCTCGGTTTATTTTTTTACATAAGTTATTTTAAAATATTTATATAGTGTGTTTAATGCTAATTTTAAGGAGTTTAGTTATGAGTTTTATAAATAAAAGACAGTCGATCATACTGTTTGTACTTATGTCGGTGACATTTGTATTGGTCGCATGTCAGAATAATTCATCTTCAAATAAAGAGGAATCACCGAGTAAAGACAAAAACGGTAGAAGAAAAAGAAGAAGAAAAAGTAAAAACGATAGAACCAGAAGTTGTAACGATATATGTACGTGAAAACTTACAAGAACCATTTGAGGAAATTGCGAAAAACTTCCAAGAAAGTCATGAAGACATCATTCTCGACGTTAAATATTTAAAAAATGATGAAATGATCGATGAAACAATCAATAATGATAAAAATGCAATTGTATTTACAACAGAAGATGTTGTAAATGAAATGATTGATGAAAAATTAATCGAACATAAAGACACTGGTGTTGGCATGATGGATGAGCTTGTATTATTTACAAAAGCAGATTCACCAGATATTCAAAAGACATCAGATATCGATGAAGATACGCGTATTGCCATCTTAAACCCTGAGCTTTATGAAGAGGGTGAGCTGAGCAAAAAAGTATTTGAAGACGATGAATTTAAAGATGTGGGCACGACAGACAATCTAGTTCTCGGCGATAGTGTCGCTGATGTAAAACAAGACATTGCCAATAACAACGCATCAGTCGGAGTTTTATATTTATCAGAAGTTGAAGCAGATGAAGATTATCATGTCCTGAAACGATTACCACGTAACATTGTTGAACCGTATATTTACAAAGTAGGAATTATAAAAAAGGAAGAGCTCGAGAGTAGCACACGAACTGTTTATAGTTACCTATTATCTAACGATAGTTTAGATGTGTTCTCTGAGTATGGGTATATTATTTAAATGAAAAGAATACTATTCTTAATCTCACTTATTTTTGTATTAATAGTAACTGCTTGTAGTAATGAAAACGATACAAAACAAGAAAGCAAAAAAGAAACAAAAGCAGAAATAATTACAGTATCTGCAGCAGCAAGTTTACAAGATGCGCTAAATGAAGCAATCGAGGAGTACAACAAAGAAAGTGATGTAAAAATCGATGTCAACTATGGTGGTTCAGGCGCATTACGTGAACAGATTTTAAAAGGTGCACCAGTTGATCTATTTATTTCAGCGTCACAAGATGATTTTAAACAAGTGGATGACGAAGGGTTAATTTTTGAAAAGAAAGATTACCTTGAAAACAAACTCGTTTTAACTCGTCCTGAAGATGGGACTGTAAATTCAATTGATGATTTAAAAGACGCATCTCAAATCGCAATTGGTGAAGTAGAAACAGTACCAGCTGGAAAGTATGCAAAAGAAGCGCTCACATCTCTTAATTTGTTTGATGAATTAGAGAGTAAATTTATATATGCAAGTGATGTACGTGCAGTACTCACTTACGTTGCTCAAGGTGAAGCAGACGCTGGGGTCGTTTATGAAACAGATGCTAAAACTGAAGAAGATAACGTCGATATCGTCGATGAATTTGGTAGCGACACGCATAAACCAATCATTTATCCGATTGGTACACTAAGTGAATCTGAATCAGTAAAGGAATTTTATGATTTCTTAAATAGTGACGTTGCATTAGATATCTTTAAAAAGTATGGTTTTACTGTAGAGTAGGATTTATATGAACATTACTGATATGGCCTTTTGGACCCCAGTAATTTTATCGCTAAAAGTGGCGTCAGTTGCACTTGTACTTGCATTTATATTTGGTGTACTTGCAGCGCGTCTCATGACGAAGTATCAATTTAAAGGTAAAGTCGTTTTAGAAACGATACTTATGTTGCCACTCGTACTCCCACCAACAGTGGTTGGATTTATACTCATTATCGTATTTGGTAAAAAGTCGTATATCGGTCAGCTGATACAGATGATGTTTGATCACGGTTTACTATTTACGATATATGCAGCAATTATCGCGAGTACGGTTGTTGCCTTCCCTTTAATGTATCAATCGGCGAAAAATGGCTTTTTATCGATCGATCAACATATCATTGAAGCGGCACGTGTAGATGGGAATTCAGAAGCACGTATATTCTTTAGAATAATTATCCCGCTGTCAAAAAATTTACTCATTACAGGTGCGATGTTAAGTTTCGCACGTGCACTCGGTGAATTCGGAGCGACGTTAATGTTTGCAGGTAATATTCCTGGTAAAACACAGACGTTACCTACAGCAGTATACTCAGCGATTCAATCTGGTAACATGACACTTGCTTGGATGTGGGTGATATCCATTATTACAATTAGTTTTGTGATGATGCTATTTATCCGCGTAAAAGAAAATTGACATTAAAAATTAAACACTATATAATAGTAAAGCACATAAACACACACTACTATACACGTTTTGAATATGTAGTTATAGATACGCATATCGATCACACACATCGATAATGAATCTATAATAAAGAGGAGGATTACTATGGCAGGTCCAAGAAGAGGCGGTCGTCGTCGTAGAAAAGTTTGCTACTTTACTGCAAATGGAATTACGCACATCGACTATAAAGAAGTAGATCTTCTGAAAAAATTCATTTCAGAACGTGGTAAGATTTTACCAAGACGTGTTACAGGTACTTCAGCGAAGTATCAACGTCAGTTAACAACTGCAATTAAACGTGCACGTCACATGGGATTACTTCCTTTCATTAAAGAAGAAGCTTAATCTTAACACCTTCACTGTACTAGAGGTTACAGTGAGGGTATTTTTTTCTGTTTTATCTTGAAAACGGTTGCTTTATAGGCTGAAAATATTTTATGATTACTATAACTATAAGTGGAGGTGTATTCCATGGAAAACACGAAGAAAAGTCTATTTCAAAGAACGTTAGATGTTATTGAAAAAATTGGATCACGTTTACCGGATCCCTTTGTACTATTTTTAATATTTGCAGTCTTAATAGTTGTTATATCAGTTATTGCAACAAGCCTTGGTGCATCAACAGTGCACCCGTCAACAGGTGAAGTTGTTGAAGTTAAAAGTTTACTGTCACGTGAAGGTATTGAATTTATATTAACTGAGACAGTGACGAACTTTACAGGTTTCGCACCACTTGGTCTCGTATTAGCGATGATGCTCGGTGTTGGACTTGTAGAAAAAGTCGGATTTTTTGATTATGTAATTAGAAAAACTTTACTTAAAGCACCACCATTTATACTTACTTATACAGTTGTGTTTGTTGGTATTATGGGGAACATTGCTTCAGATGCTTCCGCAGTTATCATTCCGCCACTCGCAGCGCTCGTATTTTATAAAGTTGGACGTCACCCACTTGCTGGTCTTGCAGCAGGTTTCGCGGGGGCTGGTGCCGGATTTACAGCGAACTTATTAGTCGCGGGTACAGACGTATTACTTTCTGGTATTTCTACAGAAGCGGCGAGAATTATTGATCCAGAATTTGTAGTTACTCCGTTAGATAACTACTTCTTTAACGTAGTATCAGTATTTATGTTAACGATTATCGGTGGGTTAATTACGACAAGATTCATCGAACCAAGACTCGGTACATATGAAGGTGCAGTAGAAGACGAAGAAGAAACTGAAGTCCAAAATGGTGGACGCGGTGTACTATTAGCAGTAATCGCATCAGTGATTTACTGGGGACTTATCGTTGGTGGATTCTTCTTACCAAACTCATATTTAGCAGGTGAAGACGGTGGCTTCTTAAATTCTCCATTATTAAAAGGAATTGTACCTGTTATTTTAGTATGGTTCATGATTGTTGGTGTGACGTTTGGCTTTACGACAAAAGTGTTAAAGACTTCAACAGATGTCACTAATAAAATGGCAGAAGCGATAAAAGATATGGCTCCGTATATCGTATTAGTATTTGCGATTGCTCAGTTCATCGCGTACTTTAACTGGTCAAACTTAGCAATTTGGTTAGCAGTAAACGGTGCGGCATTCTTTGAAAGTATCCAATTCACAGGTATTCCGTTAATTATTCTATATGTCATATTTACTGGTTTATTAAACTTCTTAATTACTTCAGGATCAGCAAAATGGGCATTAGAAGCACCGGTATTTATACCTATGTTTATGCAACTCGGTTATGACCCAGCATTCGTACAAGCAGCATACAGAATCGCAGACTCTAGTATGAACATTGTAACACCACTGTATCCTTTAATGATTGTTATTATTGCATTTATGAGACGTTACGATAAAAATTCAAATATAGGAACATATATGTCATTAATGATTCCATACGCATTCTCATTCTTATTTGCATGGATTATATTACTATTAGTGTTCTACTATACAGGCCTGCCACTCGGACCAGGTGCATATACGTTATTAGAATCTAGAGGATAGAAGGGATATTTATGGACGAGATAATTAAGTATGCAAAAGAAAATCGTAGGTTACTACATCAAGTTCCAGAAGTTGGATTTACAGAGTATATTACGACATACTTAATTTATGAAAGACTGTCTCAAACAAACTTTAATTTATATGTTGGAGACGACGCACTCGATATTGACACGCAAGTCGGTTTACCGAGTGATGACGTAATGGCAAACACATATCAACGTGCATTAGATTACGGAGTACCGTCTTCATTTCTAGAAAAAATACACCCGTATAAAACAGGTGTAGTTGCGACAATCGATACAAATCAAAAAGGACCTCATGTGGTCCTTCGATTTGATATCGACGCGTTACCAATTAAGGAAAGTAATGAGATTGAACACGTTCCGTTTAAAGAAGGATTTCAGTCGAAACATGACGGTGAGATGCATGCTTGTGGTCATGACGCTCATGCAGCGATTGGAATTAGCGTAGCGACGTATATCGACGAACATATCGATGAGTTAACAGGAAAGTACACAATTATATTTCAAAACTCTGAAGAAGGTGTTAGAGGTGCGGCAAGTTATGCTAAAAAAGGTTGGTTAGATGATGCGGACTACTTTTTAAGTGGACACGTCGGGACAATCAGCGAAGAAGTCGGTACAGTAGGAGCGACGGCGACAAACTTTTTAGCAAGTACAAAGTTCAACGTTGAACTTTTCGGTCAGTCATCTCACGCGGGGTCTAATCCGCAAGACGGCAACAACGCACTTCTCGCAGCGTCAGCGATTGCTTTATCATTAAATACAATCGCACCACATAGAGAAGGAGCAACAAGGTTAAACGTCGGTACACTGCAAGCAGGACAAGGTCGAAATATTATACCGGATTATGCAAAACTCGAGTGTGAGTCACGCGGGGAAACGACACAGTTAAATGAATATATGTTTGAACGTGCAAAAGAGATTATCGAAAACGGTGCAAAGATGTACGGCTGTGAGAGTAAAATTACGGTTGAAGGATTCGCACCGAGTGCGACATGTTCTAAAGAGATGATCGATATTGTGAAAAGTGCGACTGTAAATAATGACGCTGTAAAAACAATTGTAGATGAAATCTCTATGGACGCATCGGAAGATGCAGCAGTATTTATAAATATTGTTCAGGAGAATAATGGAAAAGCGACGTATTTAATTTTTCCATATCACTTAAAGTACGGTCACCATCATCCGTCGTTTGATGTTGATGAAGCAGTTCTAGAAGTTGCGATTACGACATTTATTAATATTTTAAATGAGTTAAAATAAAGGATTTGAATTTAATGAAACATGAAGAATTTATAAAAGATATTATTGAGTCAAAATCAAAATTTTTAAACGAGGTTAGTACGTATATATTTGAACATCCAGAGACGCGCTTTCAAGAATATGATTCATCAAAAAAATTAATCGAAACGTTAAAACATGAAGGATTCGAAGTTGAAGAAAATGTCGCAAATATCGATACGGCATTTTTAGGAAAATTTGGTTCTGGGAAACCAGTCATCGGTTTTCTTGGAGAATTCGATGCATTATCTGGTTTAAGTCAAGAGCCAGGCATTGTTGAACATCGTCCTGTTGAAGATGGAGGAAATGGTCACGGTTGTGGACATAACTTACTCGGTATCGGATCACTTGCGGCAGCAATCGCTGTAAAAGAATATCTCGAAGCTAATAATCTAGAAGGAACTGTAATTTACTACGGAACACCAGGTGAAGAAGGCGGTTCTGGTAAAACATTTATGAGTCGTGAAGGCGTATTTGATGATTTAGATTATGCATTTTGTTGGCATCCAGCGCCAATTAACGCTGTAATGATGAACAAAACACTCGCAAACTATCAAGTGAAGTTTAAATTTAAAGGGACGAGTGCACACGCTGCACAATCTCCTGAACTTGGTCGTAGTGCGTTAGACGCTGTAGAACTTATGAACGTTGGCGTTAACTATATGCGTGAACATATGAGTGACACGGCGCGTGTCCATTACGCAGTGTTAAATACAGGAGGAACGTCTCCTAACGTCGTTCAATCAGACGCAGAAGTGTTGTATTTAATCCGTGCAGAAACGTTAAAAGAAACACGTGAATTATTTGAACGTGTTAAAAAAATAGCTCAAGGTGCTGCATTAATGACAGAAACAGAAACGTCATTTGAAATTCAAAAAGCATGTTCAGACTACGAACCGAACCGCGCACTTGAAGCGGTAATGTACGATTATCTTAAAAGAGAAGAAGCGGAAATTACTTTTACAGATGAAGAACTCGAATTCGCTCAAAAAATTGTCGATACACTTTCAGATAGTGAAAAAGAAGGGGCAATTAAAGCCAATGAGAGTTTTGGTGCAGTTGTAGATGGTGAAAAAGTAATTGGAAAACCATTAAGTGACGTCGTTCATGATTACGTTGTAACGGGCAAGGTAATGCTCGGATCAACAGACGTTGCAGATGTAAGTTGGGTCACTCCAACTGCACAAATATCTGCAGCAACGTCAGCATTTGGAACACCACTTCATACGTGGCAAATGACAGCTCAAGGTCTGTCAAGCTATGCATTTAAAGGGATGTACAGAGCAGCGAGAGTCATGGCAAATACAGCAGTTCACGTACTTCATGACGAAACACTTCTAAGTGAAATGAAAAAAGAACACGAAGAAAAACTAAAAAAACAACCATATGAAAACCCAATTCCTAAAGATGTAAACCCGCAACCATAAAAGATGAAGAGAGGATATTATCCTCTCTTCGTTTTTTTATTATTCCCTTCTATAAATGAACGCTCAGAGTTCAGCCCATAACTATCGAGTATTTCTACAAATTCTTCATCTTCTAATACGTGATTCGCCTCGGATTTTGGTTTTAAATCTGTTTCATCGTCTATTTCAACTTCTTTTTTACCATCATTGATAATAAGTATAAACTCACCATTTATAAGTGCCTCATGATACGTATTTAAAATCTCGTCATCTAGGTTAAATCGGCGTGATATGAGTGATTCTGGAGATTTGTTAAAAAGCCCTCCAACGGTTCTTTCCCATATCGTTCCATCACCTTTTACAAATTCAACATCTGTATTATGTTTAAATTCTTTTGTTGGTCGTTTATTGCTTACTACAGTCATTTGGCGCGTCTTAATATAATTTAATTTTAATTCAGTAATTTTATCAACGAGCGATTTTTCGTCTTGGAATGTATATAGCGTCATCATTTCAACTCCTATCATCGATATATGTACTTAAATGATACCATAATCGTTTATATGATAACTCACTCTGTTATAAGTTGTACTTTTATAATTTATAGGATATGTTTATATCAAATATATTTATGAGGTAAAAATAATGTTGAAAGAATTGATGTTCTATTTAAAAGATAAACGACAACGACTCAAATGGACTCAGCACGATTTATCTCTTGAGAGTTCAATTAGTCAAACGGTGATTTCACGCATTGAAAATGGACACGATACGGGAAGTGTACGAGAGTTTTTTGCCTTGTTAGAAACGTTAGATATCGACAGAGAAGAATTCATAATGCAGCTCGATTTAATTAGTCCGAGAAAGCAATTAGATGACGCGAGGAAGCATAAAGATTTTACTAAAATGAAACAAGTACTTGAAGGTATTCCAAGCTACATACGAGAGAAAAACTCATACTTAAATACATATTGTATATACCATGAAGCGCTTTTAAGCTATAGAGAAAACAACTTAGATCGTGCGATTCAATTGTTACAAGAAGCTAAATCAATGTTAGAAACATACAACCCTATGGACATGATACTCGCAGAGGTTCACTTAATGCTAGGTATTATAGAGTTACAGTTAGGACGAGAAGCGTTTCAACATTTTAAAAAAGCGAATCATGTTATTAAAAACGTCCCGGTTACTCGACAAAATTTTAAACATATCGTAAGAATTTATGGTAACTTAGCAGCAATTTATTGCCGTAAAGGATGGTTTCATCTTGTAAAAAGAGAGTTAGACAATGCAACAACGTTACAAAAGCAATTCGAGTCGTCGTATTTAAAAACAGACATCGAGTATTCACGACTCTTGTTATACATGAATACAAACGACCCCTTACTATACGATCAGTACACGTATGTGAAATGCTTATTAAAAGATTATCCAAATGAGAAAATCAAACAAAGCTTAAGTAATATTCGTATACGAATAAATTAAAAGTAATTGATAACATTTAAAATATGCTCTGCTATAATCGATTTAAATTTACAATCATTTAAATTAAGAGGAGAGATATTTAATGAATATGTTATATTTAGTCACTACGATGTTAATTACAATACAACAGTCGGACGACTGCATCTGTCCGGATTTTATTATTTTTTAAAATAGTGAGGCATATTGATGAAGTCGTTATACGATCGATTATTGATATGTGATATTTTTAGAATGCAAAAAACGTGAAAGCAGCTGCGACGAAGTAAAGCGTTACTGTGATTATTGTATCGATATTATTAAAAGCGGAATTAGCAGTATGTATAAAGAAGTGTTCCAGTTTTTAGAAATGGATGAAGAAATTAACAATCAACTGATTAAAGAAGTAAATCGAATTATTAAGATGTATGAAGAAGTTGAACATTTATTAAAACACAACGATGCGTTATACAAACGATATCAACATCAACTATTTACTGGATTTACAGACCATCTATGTGAGAGCTATTATCTATTTTTAAAACGGCATAACAAAGTAACGATTCCGCGTCACCCTGGAAAACGCAAATCATTAAAAGAATATCGAAGCTTTTTAAAGCGCTTTAATTACTCGATACGAGAAGAATATTTGTTTGTAAATGAAAAAGAAGAGACGAATTAACGTCTCTTCTTTTTCAATAATTTTAATAATTGTCTCTTTTACTTAGATCGATTTTTTCTTCATCTTCAAGTTCTACTTGTTCTATACTCTGATACGGAATATAAAGCACGTATTGATCAGCATCCATAGCTTTACTAAACTCTGTTTCTTCATAAGGAGTAAATTGTAAATCTTCAGTAGCTCGCTCTTCGCCGTCTTTATCAGTAAATAAAGACTCAAACTTTTGCCATAAATTTCCTTCCCCCATACGAATTTCTACATCATGCTCGCGAGTAAATTCTGTCGGTGGAGAATGTTTTGAGAAAAGAATGACACGTCTTTCATTGACACCTTCATGTCTTAATTGTTGTACTCTTTTACTTACGTTACCGATATCATCATACACTTCAATATTTCTATTTTGTTCCAATATAGAACACCTCATTTATTTAATAGTCATACTTATATCTACCCTAAATAAATTCATGTAAACAGATACAATTAAATTCATAAACAATTTAGACGATTTAAAATATTTAATCTTGAAAATAATATACTTTAAATACGGTTTAGACTGGTCTATAATAGTACTAATCTATTTTAGGAGGCTAGTTCAATGTGGGAAAACAAATTTACTAAAGAAGGATTGACGTTTGACGACGTACTACTTATGCCAGCTCATTCAGAAATTCTACCAAGAGAAGTAGACACGAGTGTACAACTGACTGACAAAATTAAGCTTGGCATTCCAATAATCTCTGCAGGTATGGATACTGTTACAGAGTCTAAAATGGCGATTGCGATTGCACGCCAAGGTGGTTTAGGCGTTATTCACAAAAATATGTCAATCGAAGCACAATGCGAAGAAGTAGAGAAAGTTAAACGTTCAGAAAACGGTGTAATTACTGATCCATTCTTCTTAACAAAAGAAGAGAAAGTATTTGCAGCTGAACATTTAATGGGTAAATATCGTATTTCAGGTGTTCCAATTGTAAATAATCCAGAAGAGAAAAAACTCATTGGCATCCTAACAAATCGTGACTTACGTTTTATTACAGACTATTCAGTAGTAATTGATGACGTAATGACTAAAGAAAATCTTATTACAGCACCAGAAGGTACAACGTTAGAAGATGCACAGAGCATTCTTCAACAACATCGTATTGAAAAGCTTCCAATTGTCGATGAAAACAACGTATTAAAAGGTTTAATTACGATTAAAGACATCGAAAAAGTCATCGAATTCCCAAATGCTGCTAAAGATGAGCATGGACGCTTACTTGTAGCTGCAGCAGTTGGTATTTCTAGAGATACAGATAAACGTATTGAAGAATTAGTAAAAGCAGGAGTAGACGCATTAGTTATCGACACAGCACACGGACACTCAGCAGGCGTATTAAACGCAATCAAAAAGATCGTTGCAGAATATCCTGAAGTAGAAGTTATCGCAGGTAACGTTGCAACAGCAGAAGGTACGAGAGCTTTAATTGAAGCGGGTGTAGACGCAGTTAAAGTAGGTATTGGACCAGGATCTATTTGTACGACACGTGTCGTTACAGGTGTTGGTGTACCACAAATTACTGCAATTTATGACTGTGCAACTGAAGCACGTAAACATGGTAAATCAATCATCGCAGATGGTGGTATTAAATTATCAGGAGATATCGTTAAAGCTCTAGCAGCAGGCGGACATGTCGTAATGCTCGGTAGTTTACTCGCAGGTACGACAGAATCTCCAGGTGAAATTGAAATGTTCCAAGGTCGTCGTTATAAAACATATCGCGGTATGGGATCACTCGGAGCTATGGAACAAGGTTCAAGTGACCGTTACTTCCAAGATGAAAAAGAAGCGACAAAATACGTTCCTGAAGGTATCGAAGGTCGTACAGAGTACAAAGGACCTGTAGAAGATACAATTTATCAGTTAATGGGTGGATTACGTTCAGGTATGGGTTACACAGGCTCTAAAGACCTTAAAGCATTAAGAGAAAACAGTCGATTCACACGTATTACGTCAGCTGGACTTATCGAAAGTCACCCACATAACGTTCAAGTTACTAAAGAAGCTCCGAACTACTCTATTTAAGAGAGAGGCTATAAATTTATGGAAATGGCAAAAGAACAAGAACTTATTATTGTAATAGATTACGGTAGTCAATATAACATGCTTTTAACACGTCGTATTCGTGACTTAGGTGTGTATAGTGAATTACGTAATCCAAGTATTACTTTAGAAGAAATTAAAGAATTAAATCCTAAAGGTATCGTATTATCAGGTGGACCAAAATCAGTATATGAAGAAGATGCGTATACAGTTGATAAAAGTATTTTTGACTTAGGAATTCCAGTTCTCGGTGTCACTTATGGTATGCAGTTAATTGCATACAATCACGGTGGAGAAGTAAAACCATTAGACAACGCATTTTCAGGTGTTGATACGATTGAACTCAATACTGAAAGTCCATTATTTAAAGGATTAGACAAAGAAGTTAACGTTGCAATGAGTTACCACGACGAAGTGGCATCAATCGGTGATGACTATGAAATCATCGGAAGCACGAAAGACTCAAAATACGCAGCAATTCAGCATAAATCAAAACCTATTTACGGTATTCAGTTCCACCCAGAGTCAAAATCAACAGATAATGGTGATACATTCATCGAAAACTTCGTAAGAGACATTTGTGAATGTCACGGTGAATGGACGATGGGTAACTTTATCGACATCGAAGTTGAGAAAATCCGTGAAGAAGTTGGCGACAAAAAAGTAATCTGTGCGATGAGTGGTGGAGTAGATTCATCAGTTGTTGCGGTACTTATGCAAAAGGCAATTGGCGACAATTTAACATGTATCTTTGTAGACCACGGCTTACTTCGTAAAGGTGAAGCGGAAATGGTAATGGAAGCGTTCGGTAAAGGATTTAATATCAACATCATTAAAGTCGACGCACAAGACCGTTTCTTAGGAAAATTAAAAGGTGTATCTGATCCAGAGCAAAAACGTAAAATCATCGGTAACGAATTTATTTACGTATTTGATGACGAAGCGGCGAAACTTAAAGATATTGACTATCTTGCACAAGGTACGATTTACTCAGACGTCGTTGAATCTGGATCTGAAACGTCAGAAACAATTAAGTCACACCATAACGTTGGTGGGTTACCAGAAGATATGGAATTTAAACTCATCGAACCAATCGCGACACTCTTTAAAGACGAAGTGCGCCAATTAGGACTTGAGTTAGGTATTCCTGAAGAACTCGTATGGCGTCAACCATTCCCAGGACCAGGTTTAGGCATCCGTGTCCTCGGAGAAGTGACAGAAGAAAAATTAGAAATCGTTCGTGAAACAGACTATATTTTACGTGACGAAATTCAAAAAGCAGGCTTAAATAAGAGTATTTGGCAATACTTTACAATATTACCAGGCATCCGATCAGTCGGTGTAAAAGATGATAAAAGAACATACGACTACACAGTAGGAATCCGTGCAGTACACAGTGTAGACGGAATGTCATCAGACTTTGCGAAAATCGACTGGGATGTACTTGAAAAGATTTCAAAACGCATGGTAAAAGAAGTTAAAAATGTAAACCGTGTCGTGTATGATATTACTAGCAAACCACCAGCAACAATTGAGTGGGAATAATAAGTATCACCCCTTCATATTTATACAACTAGATATGAAGGGGATTGTTTTTGTAAAATTTCTAAAAAATTAATTAAAAGTATAAATGAGAATAATTTTAATAAGAGATTCACAATCACTTAAACCATAATGTAATATTCCGGAGGATAACAAGGAAGAAATTTAGCTATTTACTTATGATTTTAGGAGCTTTTACATTTGTTCTAGCTGCTTGTGGTAAAGAAGAGGCTGAAAAAGAAGACCAAGATCATGCAGAACATGAAGACGGTGGACACGACCATGACCATGGTGATCATGATCACGGATTCCATACAGAAGGATTTGACATGGAATTTACAGAACTTAACGATGTAAAAGCAGGAGAAGAAAATAAACTAGAAGTTAAAATTACACTCGACGATGCTGATTTGGAAGGTGCTCGAGTGCGTTATGAAATCTGGAAAGAAGATGACAAAGATAATACGGACTGGGTGGATACTGAGGAAGTAAATCCTGGAAACTATGTTGCAGATTACGTATTCGAAGAAGCGACAACATACACAGTGCGCGTTCACGTTGAAGGTGACGATGATTTACATGAGCATATTGAATATGAAGTCGAAGTGAAATAATTATATACTTTCAACCTAAAACATTTTAGACCACAACTTTTAATAAGCTGTGGTCTTTTTTGTAGTTATTAATAAAAATTTACATATTCACTATATT
>NZ_CAVG010000095.1 GCF_000438455.1 Nosocomiicoccus massiliensis | reverse complement strand
GGAGATAACAAATACTCAATTCGTTTAAGAGCCAATATAAAGCATGATGGCTTGGATGAGAGACAAGAGTTTACAACAGGTTATGATCTCATCTATGATAAAAAACAAGGCGGTTTAAAAATAACAAATTATCACGATCTATAATAAGAACTGTAGACAGAAATGATGTGCTATCGAGAAGTTGGACTTTTGGAATTAAGCAGATTGTAAGGCATGTTTCCTGAATTGTTCAGGTGACATGCCTTTTAATTTTATCTTTATCATATTGTCTATACTATTAAATGATTAGGAGTTTATAATTAATCGGACAAATTCATCGACAACTTTTAAGTTTAAGCTCTCTTCTTTATAAGCCAGCCACGTATTTCTATAAATTTTTTCATCATTAACTTTAATTGGCATCGTATATAAGCTATTTTCATTTTGAATGTTAATACCTGGAACGATTGTATAACCGAGTCCACGTTTTACCATTTCGATACTCGTTTCTATTCGGTCTACTTCCATTGTTGTATAGACTGGAGAATTATAATTATCTCTCCACCACTTATCGATGGTGCTTTTTAAACTGAGATCTGTTAGATATTGTATATAGTTTTCTTCTGGTAATGATTCTAAATTTAACTTTTTTGTTGAGATAATATGTAGATTATCCTTTTCAAGTATGTGCTTTTTACTGTTCCACTTAAAATCTCCTCTTAAAAATGCGACGTGGATTGTTTCGTTTTGAAGCTTTTCTAATATTTCACTGCTCCATCCAGTCACGAGCTCAACCTCAACGTTTGGATATTGTTTTATAAAGTTTTCAAGTAAATCTGGCAATTCATAGTGTGCATAGTTACTCGAAGACCCGATACGAATGGTTCCTTGAAGTTCATCTTTCATATTTTTTAAATGATCGAGTAGCTTTCTTTCTTCTTTTAACATTCTCTTTGAATACTCAACTAAATAGATACCTTCAGCAGTAAAAGAGATTCCTTTATTTCCTCGATGTAAAATTTGTATTCCAAGTGAAGATTCGATTTGTTTAATTCTATAAGTTAATGACGGTTGCGTCGTGTACAATCGTTTAGCGGTACGTGTTAAATTCATTTCTTCATATAGCGTAATTAATAATATCCAATCTTTTGTATTCATTGTTAACCTCTTGATATAAATAAATTCTATTAGTTTATATTTAATATATATATTTTACTTATGTCAAACGGTTTCATAAAATTTATATAAGAGAACTTTTAAAAGGAGTAATAAAAATATGGAATATAAATTTGACATTGTCGTTGTCGGAACAGGTAATGCTGCGTTATCGGCAGCGGTTGCTGCAAGTGAAGAAGGTAAAAAAGTATTGATGCTTGAAAAAGGACCAAAAAATAATCGAGGCGGGAACTCGTTTTTCACAGACGGTGCGATACGCTTTGCATATAAGGATTTAGATAGCTATAGAGAAATCGTGTCGGATATTTCAGAAGATGATGAAATCGTACTTCCGAAATACGATAGTGAAGACTTTTATAATGATATGATGAAAGTCACGCAAGGTAAATCTAAACCTGAACTCGCAAGACATCTCGTAGAAAATTCATATGACACTATTCTATGGATGAAAAAACAAGGCGTCGAATTTATAGCAAATGAAAACCAGTATTTTGAAAAAGATGGCGTAAAAACATTTTGGGGTGGATTACCTACAAAAACATACCGTAAAGGTATTGGTTTAGTAGAAACGTTATTTAAAAAAGCAGAAGAGAACGGTGTAGAAATATGGTATAGCTCACCTGCAATTAAACTTGAAGCAAGTAATAATAAAATTACTGGAGTACAAGTGAATAAAGACGGTGAGAACGTACAAGTTGCTGCAGATGCAGTCATCTTAGCATGTGGAGGATTCGAAGCAGACGCTAAAAAGCGTACAGAAAATCTAGGTGAAGAATGGTCTAAAGCAGTCGTTCGAGGCACAAAACACAATACAGGTGACGGTATTTCTATGGCGTTAGCAGTTGGGGCTGTAAAAGCTGGACAGTATGATGGATGTCACGCACATACGACAGATTACAACGCACCAAAATTCGGTGATTTCGAAAAACCTGGTGACATATACAAAAAATCATCATATCCACTCGGTTTAATTGTAAACGCTGAAGGTAATCGATTTGTAGATGAGGGTGCGGATTTTAGAAACTATACGTACGCAAAATATGGAAAAGAGACGTTAAAACAAACAGATCATAAAGCGTTCCAAATTTACGATAGCCAAGTAAAACCTCTCCTACGTGTAGAATACGAATTAGACGAAGCGACTAAAATCGAGGCAAATACTTTAGAAGAACTTGCTGAAAAAATGAATGTCGATAAAAAACAATTTTTAAAAACGATTGAAGAATATAACAACGCGGTTGTTGATGGTGACTACAATCCGAGCATTAAAGATGGTAAATCAACATCTGGTCTCGACCCTAAAAAATCAAACTGGGCGTTAAAATTTAACGAAGCGCCGTTTTATGCATATCCTGTCACTTGTGGAATTACGTTTACGTTCGGTGGTATTAAAGTAAACGACAAAGCAGAAGTATTAAATGAAAATGACGCACCAATCACAGGGCTATATGCAGCAGGTGAGATGGTCGGTGAATTATTCTATCATAACTATCCAGGTGGATCAGGACTCATGTCAGGATCAGTATTCGGAAAAACAGCAGGGAAAAATGCTGCGAAATTATAAATAGAGACGATATCATCGTATAATGAATAAATAACAATCTAATTAGGAGAGATACGATGAATATTGGCTTAATTGGTGCAGGTGCGATTGGACAGTTTTTATTAAAACATACGAAAGAACGTAGTGACTTACGTATTACGAATATTTTAGTACGAGATAAATCTAAGTATCAGCATTTAGAAGAGGCGTATAATGTAGATCT
>NZ_CAVG010000094.1 GCF_000438455.1 Nosocomiicoccus massiliensis | reverse complement strand
AAAAGATATGATGGTCATCAGTATCGGTGCGTTTAGTGACACTTCGTTATTAGAGAGCGTAAGTGCTAGTAAACATAAACTCTATTTACCATCAGGCGCAGTTGGTGGTCTAGATTTAATACAAAACGTAAACACTCTAAATCATTTAAGTAGTGTCACACTTACGACGACAAAACCAGCATCATCACTTGTAGACGATGAACTATCAGAACCAACAGTCGTATTCGAAGGTGCTGCAAAAGATGCAATCGACAAATTTCCTAAAAACATGAACGTATCGATTATTCTATCTCTCGCTGGATTAGGGATAGAAAAAACAAAAGTTCGCCTCGTCGCGGATCCAAATGCGACAGAAAATGTGCACCACGTATACGTAACGGGAGAATTTGGAGAAGCGACAATTGAAGTTAAAAATCATCCGTTAAAAGAAAATCCAAAGACAAGTGCACTCGCAGCACTGAGCGTCTTAAGTACGTTAGAGCGTATTGAGAGTAATATTTTTATTGGATGAAATTCGTATAATAAACAAAGGACATATTCTAAACTATTTTAGAATATGTCCTTTAATTATGAATATCATTCAACTTCATAGAATCCCATATATTCATTTCCAGAATAATTTCGTAGTAATACATTCAGTCCATGATTTTCAAGGTGTGTAAAATCTGAGAAAATACCGGTATATAATTTCTCGTTTTTAGGATGCTTTTTAAAATCTGTAAATAATAAAGAGACTTCATTTTTATCTTTATCCAGAACATCTATGGATAAATTCGTGCCATCTAATTGATAAGAGCCAGGATAACTTTCTCCAAGATATTGGATAGAAACTTTATTATTTTTATTAAAGTCAAAGATTAAGTAAGCACTATTTGTCGAGAAATCATCTAATGTATTACCAATCTGAATCACAGTAAACACAGAGAGCTTTTTGTCGGTTAATTCATTAGCTTCTGAAGAACATCCATTCAGCAGGAAAGCTGCAGATAAAATAAGAGCAATACAAAGTTTTTTCATTACTTATACAACCCCTTTATTATTATATTAACTTTATTATAAACGCTTTCATAAAAAAAACAAATAATTGATTACAAAATAGCCTTTTAAATGATTAATATCTTTATATTTAAAAGAAGGTTATTATTGTTATAAGATAAAAAAACAGATACATCAATGTGATGTACCTGTTATTTTTTGTTCTGCTCTTGTTCTACGATATGATCTATGATTAGATCAACCATTGCTTCTACACCGTCTGCGTTTAGGTGAATACCGTCTGGTTCAAAGTATTCGACATGTCCTTCTGATGCTTTGTACCAGTCGATGACTGTGACATTTTCAAAGTCTTCTCCTGCAGTGTGTATTTTTTTGTTAACATTGCCTTCCCAATCTCGTGGAACACGTATTGTCACGAGGTAGATATTTGCACGGTTAAATGTTTGAATGAAGTCTTCAAGTTGTTCTAATGAAAAGTCCCCGTTTGTTCCAAGTTCGAGTACGATGTTTTCATTTTCGCTATTAAAGTGCGGGTATTTCGTTCTTGAAATTTCAATTGCTTGGTACATTTGACGTCCAACTTCACCGTTGATGATGGCATTTGGTATACGGTATTGTATGTGACTACCGATATTTACCATGATTGAGTCCCCGATAAATAGTGGAGATGCATGTGATAAATATTCACTCGCAAAGTCTTGTTTTTCTTTTTCAAGTTCGGCTTGTTCTTCTTTGTCAGCTTCTTCTTGAGCGATTCTCGCTTTTTCATCGGTAAATTGTTTATGGTTTTTCTTAATGTTCCATGCAATGCTTTTTGGTGTACTAGAAAACTGCATCGTACCATCTTCAGTGTTGAATGATGATTGTTTGTTCACATCTTTATGGTGATGATCAAAAACTCCGAGCAATGTAACGAGTAAACCTGCGACTAAAATGACACTTACAGTTGATTTCACAATGAGTGTGCGACTCGTGTTATATGCGGGCTTAAAGAAATTAAACCCTTGTTTACGAATCGGTGTTTCAACAAATCTAAATGACAGCTCAGCAGCAATACACGTCAGTATCACTTGTAGTAGGATGATGTGAAGCGGGATTTGTCCTGCTACGTAATGCATGTTCATAAATACGATAATCGGATAATGCCATAAGTAAAGACTATATGAGCGTGTTCCGATCCAAAGCATGACTGGATTTGATAACGCTTGACCGAGTTTTGACACCGGATGTACACTCGCAGCAATTGCTGGAAGTGTTAATAGAGTGACAAAGAACAGTCCGCCTGCATATAACCAGTTTGAGTAATCTTTTGTAAAAATCATAAATAAAATCAGTATGATGAGTGACGTAATACCAACAGTATCAATGACTTGCTGATATCTTTTAGGTGTTTCTGTTTTTAAGTTAAACGGTGGCCAAATGAATGCAAGTAACACACCGAGTAAAATTGTATGTGCACGTGTGTCTGTTCCAAAGTACACGCGTGAGTTGTCCATATCTGGCACCATGAATAGTGTCATTAAGAAGAGTGACACAAAAGTCATAATTAAAACAGCTATCGGCATCGTTTTATTTGAACGTCCGAATTTAAGTAATAAGACGAAAATCACAGGCCAAATAATATAAAACTGTTCTTCAATTGCTAAACTCCATAAGTGCATTAAAGGTTTCGGTTCACTTGCTTCGAAGTAACTGACATCTTCAAATATGTACCACCAGTTCGACACGTAAAATAGAGCGGCGATTGAATCGTGTTTAATCGTTTTAATCATTTGCGGTTCAAAGATTAACGTATAAAGGATAACGACCCCAATTAAAAAGAACACAGCCGGGATCAGTCGTTTAATACGGCGAATCCAAAAGGCAATTAAATCGATAGATCCTTTTGATTGGTACTCATGAATGAGTAAACTTGTAATTAAATATCCTGAAATGACAAAGAACGTATCTACACCTAAAAATCCACCAGGAAGCCATAGTGGATTTAAGTGATATATAATAATCGCAATAACAGCGATTGCCCGTAGGCCATCGAGTCCTGTTAAATAGCGTTTCGGTTTTACTGAAAAATGAAATTTATCCGGCATGAGTTTCTGTGCCTCTCTATAATATGATTCAATATAATAATTTTATAATATAGAATGTTACTGTATTATGTCAATTGTTACACGAAAACGACAAAAATAAATCGTTATCATTACTAATTATACCATTTTTATTGTTTGATATAATGAAATTATGTAAAAATAAATAGATAAAACTTTAAAATACCGGAGGTTACATTATGTTTAATCAAACAGAAACATTACAGTTTTTAGAAGACCTACTTAACGTCAATAGTCCAACAGGGTATACGAAACAAGCGATAGATTTCTTAAGAACTGAAATAGAAGCACTCGGTGTAAAAACTTCAACGACACATAAAGGGAATTTAATTGCGTATATCGAGGGAGAAGATACGTCAGTAACACGTGCATTATCTGGACACGTGGACACGCTTGGTTTAATGGTGCGTTCTATTAATAGTGACGGTACTTTAAATTTAACAAAACTTGGTGGACCTCTGACACCAACGTTAGACGGAGAATACTGTGATATTATTACGAGAAGCGGTCATGTATATGCGGGTACAATACTATCAACGTCGCCGTCGATTCACGTATTTAAGGACGCATCAAAAAAAGACAGAGACATCGATAACTTAGTCGTAAAAATCGACGAACGTGTTGCGTCAAAAGAAGATGTTGAACGTAAGCTTGGTATTCAAAACGGTGATATCGTCGCATATGATCCGAAGACAGTCGTAACGACATCTGGCTTTGTAAAATCGAGATTTTTAGATGATAAAGCCTCTGTAGCACTGCTTGTGAGTCTCATTAAAGCAATTCAAGCAGGAGACGTTAAACCGAAAACGAACTTACAGTTTATCTTCACAGCATACGAAGAAGTCGGTCACGGCGCATCATATTTACCTGAAGAAATTACAGAACTTCTTGCGGTAGATATGGGCTGTATTGGAGAAGACCTAAGCTGTACAGAATACGACGTCAGTATTTGTGCAAAAGACTCATCAGGTCCGTATGATTACGAAATGGTTTCGAATTTAATCGAATACGCAAAAGAAGAGGAACTCGACTACGCTGTAGATATTTACCCAATGTACGGTAGTGACGCGAGTGCAGCACTGAGTGGTGGCGCAAATATTAAAGCAGCGTTAATTGGACCAGGTGTTGCAAACAGTCACGGCATGGAACGTACGCACGTCGACGCGTTACTCAATACGTATAAATTACTCGTGAAATATGTAGAAAACTAATGATGAAGTGGCATAAAACAGTCATGATATCCGCGCCGATTGATGAGGTGTGTCATCTATTTAATGTTGAAAACTTCCATAAAGTGAAGCCTGAGTTGAAGCGGATCGAAGAGATTCGTAAGACTCCTGACAAAATCGGTAGCACGTATAAAGTGACGCATGAGGAGCACGGTAAAACGATACAGTATATCGTGACGCTCGATAGGTATGAGAATGAAGCGGACTCTAAGTTACTACGCTTTTCTTATACAATTAACAAATTCTTTCAAAAGAGTGCACAATATAGGTTGATAAAAAAACAACAAAGAGAGACTGAACTCATCTACAGCGGAGAGATGCGCGGCAAATATTTCCTAGGAAATATTATATTGAAGATGTTATCAAAATCTCACCACGACCAAACGATTGAAGCGTTTCTCTTACGCATAAAAAATTTGTATAAAGAATGATTGATAAAAAACCTCTTTCCCGTTCAGATGAGTGGGGAAGAGGTTTTGATGTTGTAGATTGGTGTGCGTAGGTATTTTAACGTAACTTTTTAGAAGTTGAAAATCCATGTAACATGTAAATTGTAGATTTCATGTACATATTTTTATCTAATGAGCAAATAAATATTCTACTATTATTTATAAATAACTTTCAAATATGAATGATTAATTGTTTTTCTATAAAAATAAGTTGGGGCGTGCATGTTGGGATAAAAACGTTTATATTTTTTAATTGTAACATCTGCATATATACCTAGCTGACTATATCTTGCTGAATTAGCAGGTATGTTTGTGGTTACTGTATTCTTATAAGTAAATGACAGTTTGATACCGGAATAAGATCCGGAAAATTTGTAAGATTCACCTTGAGCAATACTGTAACCTGAAGACTTAGACCAATACTTCGTCGCATATCCACCGAAAACTCCATAAACTTTTTGTGTTGAAACTAGTTTATCTGCAGCGATTGTGTTTAATTCGTTATTGTTTCTAATACTTTCTAAATATAATTGCATATCATTCTCATTAGTAAAAACTAATACCTCATTATCGTTAATCATTAACTCAAAAGTTGATGGGTGACTTAGTTCATCTGTAGTCGTAAGTGCCTGTGCTTCTAACTCATTTAAAAAACCAATAGAGATGAACAATAAAATCGAAAAAATTACCTTTTTCATAAATACCTCCTAGATTAAAAGTAATTGATTTTTTATAAATTTTATTTTAAATTTAAAAATATTACAAGCGTTTTCTTAAAGGAGGTCATTAATGTGACAAATAGTCAAAAGACGATTTTAATTAATGTAATGTGGATGGTATTTATTGTGTTTTTAATATTTATGTGGAATTTTCGTTAGGGGGACGAATCATACCTTATTGGTTATTAATTTTCCCTGCGGTTTTGTTCTCATTTATATTTATAAAAGATAAAAAAATACGATCGATTCATGTGAAGGTAATTCCCACATGAATCGTTTTCGCAGCAAAATTCCAATCCAGTCATCCAGTAATTAGCCCCAGTAAAACAAAAAAATCGTATGCGACTCTCTCCGTTCGCATACGATTTTTTATCACTTTTACGGTCTAACTTCTAATTTTTTTGGATTTACAAACTCATAGCCTTTATATCTCAGGCCTTCAAGTATTTTTGGGAGTGCGTCTCTCGTCCATTGACGGTCGTGCATAAGTAAGTTTGCTCCGTGATCGAGGTATTCTGAATGTACCATCTTATATTCGAGAATGTCTTTGTCGAGGTATCCAGGAGTTGCATCGTATCCATACGTCCAGTTCATGGACTGCATACCTTCGTTTTTTATAATTTGTTCAGAAGCTTCTGTATTAATACCAAAAGGAGCGCGGAAGAATCTCGGTTTTTCTCCGGTAATTTCTTCGATGAGATTATTTGTTGATATAATTTCTTCGTTTACTGCTTCATAAGATAACTTTGATAAGTCTGGGTGATTTTGTGTGTGGTTTCCAATTTCAAAACCTAAATTATAAATTTCTTTTAACACATTTTTACCGCGCTCCGAGTTTAAAAACATTCCGTTTACAAAAAAGATTGCAGGTGCGTCGTACTCTTTTAATATATATGCGATGTCTAGCGCATAATCTGCGGGTGCATCATCAAACGTGAGTAACGCAACTTGTGTGTTAGTACCTTCTTCGATTGGAAGGACTCTATACGTTTCGTGATCTATATAATACTCTCTCGCTATTTCTTCATCTTCTTCTACAATTTCAGTTTCAGTGTCTTCTTCACTCTCATCATGATCATTTTCGTCTTCTTCAGGTTCAGTTTCCTCTTCAACAATTGTTTCAGGTTTGTCATCAGTTTGTTCGGGCACTTTTTCTGTATGTTCTTGAGTGTCTTCTTTTGATGTACATGCAGATAAAATAAGGAAAGATAGTAGTAACATATAAAGAATTTTCTTCATAACAATTAAACACCTCTTACTTCATATTATATATGAAATTTTAAGAAGTTTAATAAACTTAAAGGAATTTCTATGAAAGATTAGTATAATAATGTTAAACATGTTTATTGAGGTGGTATAAGTGAGTAAAGAAGCTTTATTGATTGTTGATATGAGTAACGACTTTGTAGATTTAGACGGGCCATTAAACGTTGGAGAAGCCGGACCTGCCATTACGCCTTATATAAGAGATTTAGCGGACGAATTTTTACAAGATGGTAAGTATGTGGTGATTTCTATGGATGACCATGCGCCGGATGATGCGCACTTTGATTCTTGGCCAGTTCATAACGTAACAGGAACAAAAGGACAAGAGTTATATGGACCACTTAAAGAGTGGTACGATGAAAACAAAGATAATAATCACATTATTTATTCAATGAAAGAAAACTATAATGCATTTTTTAACACTGGTTTAGATGAAGTGTTACGTGAGCGTGACGTTGAAACGGTACACATTTGTGGAGTCGCAACAGATATTTGTGTGTTTTTAACAGCGTCAGGTGCAGATGCGAATGGTTTTAAAACAGTCATCCACAAACGTGGAGTCGCGACGTTTACAGATCAACAAGAGTCGAGTCTAGAACATATGGAGCGTTGCTTCCATTCAGAAATTGTAGAATAAGATCACATACATAATATTGAATAGGAGGAATAATATGTTTGATTTAACGAAAAAAGTTGCACTTGTCACAGGTGGTGCAAACGGAATTGGTAAAGGGATTTCGACGATTCTTCAAAAAGCAGGAGCGTTCGTTATTATTGCGGATTTAGACAAAGAAAACGGTGAAAAAGTCGCAAAAGAATTAAACGGAGAATTTTACGAGCTAGATGTGACAAATCTTGATGGTATCGAAAAAACGGTCGACAGCATCGTTGAATCTCACGGAAAAATCGATATCCTCGCTTCAAATACAGGGATATTCCCTCAAAAATTCATTGAAGACATGTCTGAAGCAGATTACGACAAAGTACTTGACGTTAACTTAAAATCATCTGTCTTTGTAAGTAAAGCTGTGTTAAAGCATATGAAAAAGGCGAATTACGGCCGTGTTATCTTTACATCTTCAGTAACAGGACCAATCACTGGATATCCAGGGTGGGCACATTACGGTGCGTCAAAAGCAGCACAACTTGGATTTATGAGAAGTGCAGCGTTAGAGTATGCAAAGTACGGTATAACAGTAAACAGTGTGCAACCAGGTAACGTGTTAACCGAAGGCTTAAAAGCACAAGGTGAAGAATATTTAGAAGGTACAAAATCTATTATTCCGATGCATGAATTAGGGAAACCCGAAGATATTGGTGCAGCAGTTGCATTCTTTGCATCTGACGAAGCGGGTTATATTACAGGACAAAGTATCGTCGTCGATGGTGGACAGATTTTACCAGAAGAACCAGATGGTATTTTATAGAACGATTTGAAAGTTTAAATGGAGCGTATTTTTATGAAAAAAATGATTGGACTTTCAGTGCTTACGATATTTTTAGTCGGATGTACTGGAAACAACGGCATTATTAATAAAGACGATCACAAAGTAACTTCAACGCCTGCTGAAACAAATGAGCAGGTAGAAGAAGAAGTTGTCGAAGAGACACCACTTGTAACGGAAGAAAATGTGTTTACAGAAGGTACGATCGAACAACTCGTAAACCCAGCGTATGCATTATCTGAAACGTATGAACCGTCTGACTTAGTGCTCGTTGACTTAGTGAGCACGCAAGAGACATATTTAAGAAGTGAAGCATATGAGGCACTGAAAGAACTATTTGAAGCTGCAAATGAAGAAGGTCTACAACTTTATGCAGTGTCTGGATATCGATCATATGCAATGCAAGAAACACTTTACAATAACTATATATTTCAACATGGACAAGAAGAAGCCGATCGATTTAGTGCAAAACCAGGGACAAGTGAACACCAAACAGGACTTGTGATGGACGTCAGTAGTGAAAGTGCGTGGTTTGGTTTATCAGAAAGCTTTGAAGCAACACCAGAAGGTGAGTTTGTAAAAAACAACGCACATAAATATGGATTTGTCGTTCGTTATTTAAAAGGTAAAGAAGATATTACGGGGTATATGTATGAACCGTGGCATATACGTTACTTTGGTAAAGAACTCGCACAAGAATTATACGATAGCGGGTTAACATACGAAGAATATCTAGAAAATAATAATATATCGTTAACACCAGTAAGTGAAGTAAAGTAATTTTTAATAAGATTAATAAGCTGTATCCTTTTTAATATAGAGGATACAGTTTTTTGTTTACATTCTATAATGTTATTTGGTGAAATGGTTCTCTTATATAAGAAATAAATTTTTTTAATACTAACGCCCTTTGCCCAATCAACATCTCTTCTGAAAAAGATATATCGCTTTTATAGTTGTACAATATATTGTACAATTCAATTGGGAGATGATAGTAATGAGTGTAGAAACATATTCAAATGCAAGAAAAAATTTCAGACAACTAATTAATCAGGTAAATGAAAATAGCGAAGTGATAACAATCACAACAAATGAACATAATGCTGTTTTGATGTCTGAAGATGATTATAATTCTATTATGGAAACTTTTTATTTACAAAAAAATCCATACAATAACGAGCACTTAAAACGTTCAATTTCACAATTAGAAAATGATGAAATAGTTAAGGTTAATATTGATGACTAAACTACTCATTACATTTTCAACTGATGCTTTTGAAGACTATAAAGAGTGGCAAATACAAGATAGAAAAACTTTGAAAAAATTAACCAACTCATCAAAAGTATTGAGAGAGATGGAGTACTGGAAGGTATCGGAAAACCAGAAAAATTAAAAGGAAATTTAAGTGGTTGGTATAGTAGGAGAATTACACAGGAACATAGACTTGTATATAAGATTGATAAAGGATCAGTTATGATTGCTTCATGTAAATATCATTATAAATAAAAGCTGTGTATACTATGTTCACATCGGTGATAAAATGAAAAATATGAGCTAGAAAAGTAGAAATATAATGAACGATATAATTAACGGA
>NZ_CAVG010000093.1 GCF_000438455.1 Nosocomiicoccus massiliensis | reverse complement strand
ATTCGTGTTTTTAAAACAGAATCTTGCTTTTTTATTTCTTAACAGTGAATAAGTCAACCGATACAGGTCGATTTTTATATTGAATTTGTATTATTCATACATAACGTTGAATTATTTATCTATTTTCGTTACATTTTAGAAAAGAGAACGCTTTTTGTGAGGAGTGTGTCGGATGGATATTAAGCAGTTTTCTGAGGATTCTTTGACGATTTACCTCGGTGATACAGTGGATGTTGAGACGAATCAAAAATTGATGATGTTAAAATCGTTAATTGAGTCATGGGATTTTCATGGCATTTATGAAATTGTACCGTCTTATACGTCGCTTACGATTCATTATGACTTATTAGAAACTGATATGACAAAGTTAAAAGAGAAGTTAAGTAAAGTGGATACGGCTTTACTCGACGTTTCTGAATTGACTTATAAAATTGTCGAGATACCGGTATGTTACGGCGGAGACTATGGGCCAGATGTCGAACGTTTCGTAACGGATGAGTTTACGGAGGATGATTTAATTCGTCTTCATGCAGGTAGAGAGTATCATATTTTTATGCTTGGATTTATGCCAGGATTTCCGTTTCTCGGTGGGTTAGATGAAAAACTATATAAAGAACGTTTAGACAACCCACGCACAAAAATCCCTGGAGGATCTGTAGGGATTGGTGGAGAGCAAACGGGTGTGTATCCGTTTGATAGTCCAGGTGGTTGGAATATTATCGGTCGTACGCCAGTTCCGTTATACGATAAAAATAGAAGTGAACCGATACTGTTTGAAGCAGGAGACCGTATTGTATTCCGCTCAATTTCTGAAGAAGAATATGCCACGATTGTCGAGGCATATAATAACGGTGTTTATAAAGCAAAAGTGACGAAGCGAGGTAGTAATAATGACAATTAAAATCATTCATCCTGGAATGTATACGACAATACAAGATGCAGGGCGTTATGGATATGAGTCACTCGGTTTTTCACCAGCTGGTGCTATGGATTATGAGAGCTATTATTTAGCAAACCAGTTGATCGGTAACGACTTAAACACGCCTGTCTTAGAGATGACATTAAAAGGCGCGAAATTTCAAGTGACGAGCAACGTAACAATTGGAACGGCTGGAGCAGATATGCCGTTACTCATAAACGATGAAGAATATAGAGTCGGAGCAGCGATTGATTTAGTAAAAGGCGATATCGTTGAATTTGGATATGCGCGTCACGGTGTACGTACATATGTCGCATTTTTAGGTGGATTTGATATCGAGGAAGAGCTCGGGAGTTATTCAACTCATTCGAGAAGTAAAATTGGTGGGTTCCAAGGTAGAGCGCTTCAACCGTTTGACGTCTTATATATAAACGGTGGGCTCGCGCGACATGGTTATAAAGTTGTAACGAAAGAGCTCGACACATCAAACGTAATTCGTGTAGTTAAGGGACAACAATATGACCGGTTCGATGAGGAAAACTTAGATCACTTTTTCCATAGCGAATATACAGTATCAAAAGAAAGTGACCGAATGGGATATCGTTTAGATGGCGAATCTGTCGAAGCGACGAGTCATGATATTATTAGCGAAACGATACTGTTCGGGAGTATACAAGTGCCTAAAAACGGAAAGCCGATTATATTACTTTCAGACCGACAAACAGCGGGCGGTTATACAAAAATCGCGACCGTTGCGAAAGTCGACATTCAAAAAATCGCACAAAAGAAACCTGGAGATAAAATACAATTTAAACTCATCACGATAGAAGAAGCGACTAAGCTGTATAAAGAACAGTTACGCGCGATCCATAATAAAGAGTTTATCGGAACGACAAAAGAGTTTAATAACGTAAGACGCCCAGTTTCACAGCGTATTCATACATTAATTGGAGGTAAAGCGTAATGGATATCAATACAGTAAAAGAACTGATTAAACTATTGAACGATGAGAATTTATCTGTTTTAAAAATAGAAAGTGATGACATTAAAGTACACCTTGAACGTGATGCGAATGTGTCAAAAGAAAGTAGTCAGAAAGTCGTAACGAACACGCCTGTCGAAAGTAAGGACACACACACACCGGCAGACCCTTCGAAATATGTAGAAATTACAGCACCTCAGATCGGTACATTCTATACAAAGAAAGATGAGCACAGCAGTGAAAACTTCATAGAGGTTGGCGACCGAATTGAAGTGGGTGAACAAATTGGTTACATTGAAGCGATGAAAATGTTTAACGATTTAAAATCAGACGTCTCTGGAATTGTAAGAGAAATCGTCGTACACAATGGAGAAGATGTAGAGTACGGGGATGTGCTCGTCCGAGTAGAACCGGAGGGTAATTAATATGAGAAAAGTATTAATTGCAAACCGTGGAGAGATTGCGGTACGTATCATTCGTACGTTAAAAGAAATGAATATGACGAGTGTTGCGGTATATTCTACAGCTGACAAAAACTCGCTCCACGTGGCGATTGCGAACGAAGCATATGCAATTGGTGGACCAAAAAGCATCGATAGTTATTTAAACATCGATGCGATTTTAACTGCAGCAGAATTATCTGGAGCCGACGCGATTCATCCAGGTTATGGATTTTTATCAGAATCAGCGGAGTTTGCGAGACGCGTCGAAGAAGCGGGACTGATTTTTATTGGACCTACTGCAGATATGATGGAAAAAATGGGTAACAAATCGATGGCGCGTGAAACGATGGCGAGTGTTGGAGTACCTGTAATCCCAGGAAGTGACGGGATCATCGACTCTGCTGACGACGTAAAAGAGATTGCGAAAGTCCATAACTACCCACTCGTCATAAAAGCTGTGTCAGGTGGTGGCGGTAAAGGGATGCGTTTTGCGTATAGTGACAAAGACGTCGACAAACTATATTATGACGCTAAAAATGAAGCGAAAAATGCGTTTAATGATGACAGACTATACGTAGAAAAGTTTATCGAGAAAGCACGACATATCGAAGTGCAAGTCATTGGTAATGGTAAAGGTGATGCGGTTCACTTATATGAGAGGGACTGTTCAATTCAGCGTAACAACCAAAAGCTGTTAGAAGAAGCACCAGCTGCTATTTTATCTGACGAAGAACGTAAATATATTACGGAAACAACACGTGACGCGATGAAACAGTTAAAATATCGCGGTGCTGGAACAGTCGAGTATTTATATGTTGAAGAAGAAAAGAAATTTTACTTTATTGAAATGAATACACGTGTGCAAGTCGAACATACAATTACAGAAGAAGTCACAGGTAAAGACATTATTAAAGCACAAATCATGGTCGCTTATGACGGTGAAATAGGCTTTACTCAAGACGACGTGAGTTTAAATGGTCACGCAATTGAAGCACGTATTAACGCTGAAGATCCGATGCACCAATTTAGACCGTCTCCTGGTAAAATCGAAGAGCTGCACTTTGGGCTTGGGCGTAATGTGCGAATTGACTCACATTTATACACGGGGTATACGATACCTCCTTATTACGACTCAATGGTCGCAAAACTCATCGTAAAAGATGATGACCGTGATTCTGCACTTACAAAACTTAAATTAGTCATCGGAGAAACAGTCATTGAGCCGATTAAAACGAACTTAGACTTTCAATTTTTCTTACTGTCACATCACAAAGTAATTGCGAATGATTATGATATCAAATTTATATACGAAGAAAATATTATCGATACGGAGTGATTACGATGACACTAACAATTGATTTAAATGCAGACTTAGGTGAAAGTTTCGGAAACTATACAGTCGGAAATGATGACAAAATTATACCGCTCATTTCGTCAGCAAACGTCGCGTGTGGTTTTCACGCGAGCGATCCTAAAGTGATGTTAGAAACAGTTAAACTCATTAAAGAATCAGGCGCAGGGCTCGGCGCTCATCCAGGATTCCCGGACAAAGAAGGATTCGGACGTAGATACATGGACTGTACAGACGAAGAAATTTATAGTATGGTATTGTATCAACTTTCTGCACTGGACGGTATTGCGAGAACAGTCGGAGTTGAAATGAATCACGTCAAACCACACGGTGCATTATATAACGCAACGTTTACAGATAAAAACCTCGCACGTGTAATTGCACAAGCAGTCAAAGACTTTAACCCAAAATTAAAGTTAATGGGGCTATCGGAAAACAACCTTGTAAAAGCTGGAGAAGAAATAGGTTTACAAGTGGTCCATGAAGTGTTTTTAGATCGTGCGTATGAAAACGACGGTACACTTGTCTCTAGACGTAAAGAAGGTGCGATGATTACCGATAGTAAATTAGCAGTTGAACGCGGGATTAGAATGCTTACTGAAGGTAAAGTAGAAACAATAGACGGCACAGACATAGACATTAAAGCAGATAGTATTTGTGTGCACGGTGATGGTGAAAAAGCACTACAATTTGTAAGAGAAATTAAATCTGCACTTGAAGCAAAAGGAATTGAAATACAAACGATGTAATCAAGATGAAGGAGTGAACTTATGCAAGGTGAAAAACAAAAATTAACAGCGTCACAACGTAGGCTACTATTTGGCGCAGTATTCTTGATGGCTACGTCATCGATTGGCCCAGCATTTTTAACACAGACGACAGTATTTACTGAACAGTTTTTAGCGAGTTTTGGATTTGCGATTTTAATATCAATTATCATTGATATCGGCGCACAATCAAATGTATGGCGTGTGTTATCAGTTAGTGGAAAACGTGGACAAGATGTTGCGAACGAGGTATTTCCTGGTTTAGGATCATTTGTCGCAATTTTAATCGTGATCGGAGGATTTGCGTTTAACATCGGTAACGTTGCTGGCGCAGGGCTCGGTTTCAATGCGATATTTGGTTGGGATGTGCGCATCGGTGCAGCAATTACAGGAATATTTGCGATTATCATTTTCCTCGTTAAAAATGGAAGAGCCGTAATGGACATCGTCACGCAAGGACTCGGTGTACTAATGATTTTAATCGTGTTATATGTTGCGATTAAATCAAAACCAGATATCGGTGAAGCAGCATTTAGAACGATTGTGCCTGAAGAACCACTATCGATGTTACTTCCAATTGTTACTATTGTAGGTGGGACAGTTGGAGGATATATCACGTTTGCTGGAGCACACCGTTTAATTGAAGCGGGTGTGACAGGTAAAGAGAATTTACATTTCGTATCTAAAGCAGCAAACTATGGGATTTTTACAACAGGTGTCATGCGTACGTTACTATTCTTAGCAGTACTCGGTGTACTTACCCAAGGTGCAGTGCTAAATCCAGATAACCCACCAGCGTCAGTATTCCAATTTGCGCTTGGAGATATCGGAGTAAAAGTATTCGGTGTCGTATTACTCGCTGCAGCACTATCTTCAGTCATCGGTGCAGCATATACGAGTGCGAGTTTCTTACGCGGATTTGGAAAAGTATTTGATAAGCACAACAACCTCATCATCATAGCTTTCATTTTAGCATCGACGATTATTTTCGTATTCATCGGTAGACCTGTAACATTACTCATACTTGCAGGTGCATTCAACGGACTCATTTTACCAGTTACACTCGCTGCGATACTACTCGCATCGAGAAAGAAAAGTATCGTTGGAGATTACCACCATCCAACAGCATGGTTAATATTTGGAGTGATAGCAGTTATCGTTACTGCAGTAGCAGGGGTACTATCGTTAGAAGGACTTGCACAACTTTGGAATGGATAAAATAATAGAAACTATCGTATATTCGAACTATATGACAAAACAAATATATGATTATAGTATGGATTTAAATTTTATATAAAAAGCACCCTGAAGTTTGATTAAAGTCTAACTTCAGGGTTATTTATTATTATGTGATGAAGTGATTTTCTATAATAAGTTAAAGGAATAAGGAAGAGTCAGGTAATTTTTTTATTTCTTCCAAAATTTGATTTAGG
>NZ_CAVG010000092.1 GCF_000438455.1 Nosocomiicoccus massiliensis | reverse complement strand
AGCTTTTTCCTCGATATGCCAAGCTCTGTACTCGTTTTTTTATAAATTCATTTAACAATATCTCCACTTCCTTTATGCAAATTTGCATATATAAAATTTTGTCAAATTGTTTTATGATTAGGTTAATACGAATATTGAATGAGGTATAGATTCAATCATAGGTGAAATATAAACAAGAGTATTACTATACATACATAAACTTATATTAATAAGTAATGGAACCAGCTAGTATTTGTAAGAGGTGTTATGTTATGAGAAATATATTTATTTATTTTGCAAGTGTCTTAGTTCTAACGACAGGTGGTCTCATATATAATTTTGCGATAAGTTATTATATATTAGACGTTACAAAGTCTCCCTTATTATTTTCAATTAATACTGTAATAATGAGTGTTGGAACAATCATCTCACTCCCGATAATGGGTACTTTTATAGATAAGTATAACAGGAAATCTATAATAATATTTTTGGAAGGGCTTTCTTGTTTAAGCCTTATTTTGCTTCTAACATATATTTATATTTATGGTTTTAATATTTATTTTCTATTTTTTATTACAGCGATTAGATCGTTCATCGTGCCGGTTGTTTCTAATGCTTTTGATGCTTCACTCACCCAATTATTTAACGAAGATAAAATTCAAAATATTTTAGGGCAGGTTGGAACGATAAGAACAACAGTATTTTTATTAGGACCATTAATAGCAGGAGTTATCTATGGTTTTGTTACCTTAGAAACTATGATATTAATATTTTTAATTTTACAATTTATTTCTTTACTTTTAAACTTCTTTTTAGTGTTTGATGAATATGAGACTAATCCGATAAAAGAACATGAAGACAAAGAAAACATTATAAAATATGTGATGAGAAAGAATAAAGAAGCCTTTAAATATATTGAGAAAAATGATGTTTTATGGAGGATTATTCTTTTAGCAATGATTATTAATAGTGTTGGTGCAGCAAGTTTCAGTGTTTTACCAGATACAATAATGATTAAAGAATTATCATTCGATCCATATTATGTCGGAATAGCTAGTTCCATAATGGGCTTAGGATCCTTATTAGCTACATTAGTTCTTTCGAGGTTAAAACTAAACAATCCCTTAAAAGCAATGAAAATGGCATTTTTAGTATTAGCTATAGTAATGACTACCTTTACATTACCTGTATACATTAATATGAACAATATTTATAGCTTGGTATATCTATCGCTGATAGGATTGACTATGGCTTTTACATTTCAATTTGTATCAATACCAATGATGAGTTATATGCAAAAGAGTATCGATAACCAATTCAAAGGAAGAGTTTTTTCTCTGTTAAATACTTTAGGAAATGTTTTGTTACCTATTGGAACTTTAATATTTGGAGCTCTTTATGAAATGAAGATATATTTTTCAGCTAACTTATTTTCTTCAATCATAGTTATTATTGTATCTTCCTTATTATTAAATAATAGTGTGATTAGGAAGAGCAAAACAATATATAATAACAAAAATTCAACTATAGAAGGAGGGATGAAAGTGGAAGTGCAGGAGTAGTTTTACTTAGACTATTAAAATATGATATGAATGCTGAAAAGAGCTATAAAGAATTATTTGATGAATTAATTATTGATTGTCAAAGAATCTACACTGCGTACCCAACCTTTTTTGAAGGGTTATCAGGA
>NZ_CAVG010000091.1 GCF_000438455.1 Nosocomiicoccus massiliensis | reverse complement strand
GGAGTCATGACCCCGAGCAAGATATCTTAACAAATAATCCCGTGATTTATATAATTACTCCAGAAAATATGGCTTTTAGACAGTCGGAAAGTTTGAGAAGTAATAATCTCAATAGCTTTATTAAATTTAAAGATAAGAATACAGCTGACAAATATACTTCAAAAGAATATTTGTATCAGTTTAATTTATTAGATAATAAATTGACGTTTGTAAAGATTGAAGAATATATCGATGGACTTCAAAAAGATTTAACGCAAACAATTTTATGGTTTTCTGGAGCAATTTTAGGAGCTTTATTACTTTCTATTCTATTACTCCTCTCTTTAGCATATGTTTATCGATTATCCAATAATGAAAAATTATATGTATCTAAATTTTTAGGATTTGATTTTCTTAAAATGTATACATTACCACTAATCAGCATCCTATTCATATGGACAATTAATATTATAGTTGTATCTTTATCTGGATCAAAGATAGGCATTATTCTAATCATTATTTATGGGATTATTCAGTTATCAATATTTTACTTTTACATGACGAAAAATGACACAAAGCAATTACTTTTATCAATTAAGGAGAAATAATTAATGAAAGCAGTTGAGATAAAAAATGTTACAAAACAATTTGGAAGTAGAACGATTATTAATAATTTTTCTCTGGATATTGAAGAGGGGGAATTTGTAGCGATCATTGGAAAGTCTGGATGTGGTAAATCCACATTGTTGAACATGATTGGCCTATTAGAAAGTGTCGATTTAGGAGAAATCAGAATAAATAATCAGAAGTTACCTGCGATAAACTCTAGAGCAGCCACACTAATGAGAAGGAATACGATTAATTATTTATTCCAATCGTATGCACTTATTTCAAATATGACCGTAAAAGATAATTTATTGATGGCGCTTCAGTACGTGAAAGAGCATCAAAATACAAAAATAGAATTAGTAAATGACGTTTTAAAGAAGCTTGAAATAGAAACTTTAATAAATGACGATGTAAATACTTTATCAGGTGGAGAACAACAAAGAGTTGCGGTGGCAAGAACGATATTAAAACCAGGGGATATTATATTAGCTGATGAACCAACAGGTTCACTCGATCCAAATTTAGCACATCTTTCTTTTAACCTTGTAAAAGATTTGAGAGATACGTATAAAAAAACAGTGGTTTTAGTCACTCATAATATGGAACAAGCACAACAAGCAGATAGAATAATTAATCTTAATGATTATTCTAATTCAATGAGCAACATTTAAAATTATACATAATTATTCCTACTAATTTTAAAAAGAGAGTTTTAGTTCTACGCCTAAAACTCTCTTTTACCTTTTCTATACTAAATCCAATCGCTCTTTATAGCACTTACGACATACAGGAACATATTCTTCGTCACCGATTTGAATCGATTCACCGACATTTGTCGGAATATTATTATGTAATCTCATGTTTAATGTCGCTTTTTTATTGCAGAACTGACAAACTGTTTTTAATTCGTCAATAGCATCAGCGAGTTCAAGTAGTGTACGACTGCCTTCGAACAGTTCATTTCTAAAATCTGTTTTTAAACCGAAAGCAATGACAGGAATATCGAGTAAGTCTGGAATATCGCTTAAATTATGAATGTCTTTTTTCGATAAAAATTGAGCTTCATCGATCAAAACTGCAAATACTTTTTCTTTCTCATTCTCTTTTTTAACTTTTTCATAGATATCATCCGTTATATATTCTGCTTCCAGTTCTAAGCCGACTCTAGATTTTATTCTTTATAACCACTTCTTGAATCAATCGGTGTCGTATACGCTAAACATCTCTTACCTTGAGTCGTATATTGGTGATGCGTCGTGATAATTTGATTACTTTTGTTACTTTGCATTGTCCCGTAACGGAAATAAAGTTTCGCCATAATAATCCCAACCTTTGTATAATCAGCATCAATTTTATCATGAATTTCATATTTATATATTATAAATGTCTATTCTCGTGTAACATAATAATAGAATAGATAATGTTAGGGACGATTGTATGGGGCTATTTGAACAAGCAACAGAGTTTATTGAAATGATGTACGACGAGTTAAAATTAGGTGATCCGGCGAATAGGTTAAGCGAGATTAAAAAAGAAATTGATGAGACGAATCGTTACACACATACGTCTAAAGAATTAGAATATGGAGCGCGTGTGGCATGGCGTAATTCGAACCGCTGTATTGGCAGATTATACTGGGAAAGTCTCGTCGTTAGGGATGAAAGACATATCGATAATGAAGCGGATTTTGTTGAATCGATTGAAACGCATATTAATGATGCAACTAATGGTGGTAAAATTGTACCGATGGTCTCAATCTATAGTAATGATATTACGCTCTACAATGAACAACTTATACGTTACGCTGGATATGACAATGTCGGAGATCCGAGGTCGAGAGAAGCGACTAAACAAGCAGAAAAGATCGGTTGGAAGAGTGAACCAGGTGACTTTAATGTGTTGCCTCTTTTATATAAAGTAGGTGATGGAGGGATTCATTATCATGAATACCGTGAAGGCCTTATTAAAGAAGTAGGCATCGAACATCATCATTATCCAAAGTTAAAAGATTTAGGTCTTAAATGGTACGCGGTTCCGATTATTAGTTGTATGGATTTAGAAATAGGTGGAATTTATTACCATACAACACCGTTTAATGGCTGGTATATGGAAACAGAAATCGCAGTCAGAAACTTTACGGATGAGTATCGCTATAATAAACTAGAAAGTATCGCTAAAGCACTAGAATTAGATATGTCGAAGACGACGACTTATTGGAGAGACCGTGCACTCGTTGAAATTAGTTACGCAGTGTACCATTCGTTTAGAGATAGTAAAGTGACGATGGTAGATCACATTACAGCATCCAAGCAGTTTAAAACATTTGAACGATTAGAACAAGAAGCGGGACGCACAGTAACAGGAAAATGGAGCTGGCTCGCACCACCGTTATCACCGTCTCTGACACATAATTATCATTACGGATTTGATAACACAATGAGGTCACCAAATTTCTTATATCGAAAAAACAAATGCCCAATGCATTAAAAATATTTCTTAGGAAATAAAGAGACTGTAGACAACTCTGAAGAGGTCTACAGTCTTTTTGTTATCGTTATTTCTTTACTAATACTCCTGTCGATGAGAGTCTATATTTTAATTCGACTTTCGAGATGGTTAAGCTATATGTTTTCTCTAAGTATTTAACCATTTTATTTAATGACATTGGATTCTTTTTGTAAATGTCTTTTAGTACGTCGCTTTTTGACTGTACATTAAGATCGTTAGTGTAAATGATTGGCGAACTGAAGCTTTGAGGGTATATGTTTTGTCTCGTTGCTAAAATTCTCTCTAACGTATAATCATTTAAGTAATCGAACAATTCGTGTTTAAATCCATGTTTTTTTAAGAATGGTAGTGTAAAGTATTTAAATTTCTTCGTAAATTGTTTCACTTCATAGATAAAACTATCCACCATCGGTTTTGAAATTCCAAGATTTATTAAGTAAGTATAGTGGATGAGTTCATTTGGGCTAAGCCTAAAGATAATTAAATCTCTTTCGAGTTTGTATGTCTCAGAGTACCACTGTTGTGCTTTAAAAATTTCACGCGTATCAGTTTCAAATACTTCTTTAGAGATAATCCACGCTTTAATTGCTTCATGTGCATTGTTAAACGTGTCTTTGTAAATAATGGCGCTACCTTTTGTCGTATAGCCAAGATTATGGAATAGTTGTTTACTCGGAATGAGTTCTTTATTTGCAATTTCAGATAAATCAGCCATGACCTCAGAGACTAAATAAATCGGTTCAGTGAGACGTTTTTTCGCTTCTTTATAAAACGACTCACATTTAGGAATCGTATTATGGCAACGAATGATTCCGTCAAATATATAGTCGACGTGTTGATTAGAAATATACGTAAACATCGTATCTCTGTGTAACCCGTAGTCATTTTGTAAATGATCGAGGAGTTCATTTAACGAGTGACCGGTGAACTGACATACTTTATCTTCTATAAAATTTTGGTGGCTGCACCCGACTTGAATCGTACTAATTCTAATGATGGAAATGACGTCGTTAAATTTTGATAGACCGACTTTATTCATAAGGCTACCGAGTTCATATCCATTTATAAGACCGATCTTCGATAGCGTTTTTTTATGATTTTCGTATACGAATTGTAAGCCGTAGCTCCCTTTTAACGTCGATAATATATCGTTAATGATGTTGATCGTGTCTTGTGTGATATTCGTGTCATAATATCTAAATTGATGTTTAATGCTCTTTACTACAGAATCTGAGTTGTCGATAATCGATTCGAATCGACGGATATCTGTTGGTTTAATATTTAGCACTCGGTTTGTTGTTAACTCGTTCATATATAATTCGTAAAATGATTCGAGTGCAAACGAGCGGTCTTTATATCGATATACTAAATCCTCAAAGAGGTTCGTGCTCGATTGTGTCACGACGTTGCCTTTACTGTTTATAAACATCTTTTCAAAATAGAGTAGGCGAGACAATTCATCTTCAGTTAATATGTGGTCTTTAACGATTGCTGCGACGTCAGTTGAGGAATCATTCGTTTCAAATTTATTATATAAGTATGATATGACGTCATCATCTAATTGAAACACGTACTGGAACGTATCACGAGGCATATTGTACGTTGTGATGTATTTACTGTAATCATTCTCTTTTAAGTAATGTGGAATGAAATTCGTATTAATACGAGACACATAAGTCAGTACTGTTGTTCTTGACACGCCCGTACTTTTTCCGATTTCGCGCACACTGACACCGTCTAGGCGCATTAAATATGTGTCTTTGTTTGGAAAATCAAATGCGAGAACGTCTTTTAAAGACCAACGTTTGACGTAGTATTTATCTTTCACTTTTACAAGAATTTCATCATCAATTAAAGCTGCTAGAGTGTCATATACTTTTTCTTTAGCGTTTGAATAAAAATTATTTGATGATTGAATTAATCTTTCGACATCAATAGGCTGATCAATATCGTGTTCGACGAGTAATAAGTACGAAACTACGTCGATATAATTCTTAGAAAAAACGCTTTCAAATTCTTTTATAGCAGCTTGAGCTTTCTTATAGATGGACCCCGCACCACGTTTTAAGTGGTAGTCATATTGTTCTTTAGAGAGTTGTTTTAATTGTTGAATAGTTTCAAAACCAGCATTTTTTAATGAGTGATGGACAGATGGTGTCATTCCAAATCCTTTTAGTAAATCGATGTGCATTAAGTCATCGACAGAGAGCGTCGTATTCTCTTCGTATAACACGCTACAAATTCTTCGAATTTGAATATCTAACTCGCTATAGTTTGATAACACACGTTTGTTGCTGTATACGAAGTCAATCAGTCTATACTCATCTTTAACGAGTGGCTTCACTGCATTGAGTAACTTCTTGTTATGTACGGATAATACAAATAATGAAATCGACAAAAGAACTCCCTCCTTC
>NZ_CAVG010000090.1 GCF_000438455.1 Nosocomiicoccus massiliensis | reverse complement strand
TAATCTAGTGAGTGAATCACTAAATTACAGTTTTATGTTTATAAGTTACCCATTACTTTACGAATTTTAGGTCCTAAAATAATTAATATAACAGCAACGATAATTGCAAATGAACCTAAGTACATGAAGTACGCTTTCGTATCAATAAGGTCATATAATTTAACCATTTGTGCGTTCAGACCTTGTGCCATTGCATTGGATAAGAACCAAACAGACATCATTTGTGACTGGAACGCAACTGGTGCAAGTCGTGTTGTAGTTGAAAGTCCGATTGGTGATACGAATAACTCACCAATTGTAACAAGGAAGAAACTTAACACGAGCCATAATGGATGTATTAACCCTTCCGTACTTAAAGGAACAATCATAATTAAGTACGCTGATCCGGCAAGTAATACTCCGACTGTAAACTTTGTAACAGTTGACGGGTTACGATCTCCAAGTTTCACCCATAGTCTAGAAATAATCGGTGCAAAAAATACGATGAATAACGGGTTTAATGACTGGAACCAAGCAGCTGGTATATTAAAGTCGATTAAACCATTTGTAATATTAGAGACGCTTAATTCTGTTTTAGTATCCGCAAATGCTGCCAGCACTGTCGCTCCTTGTTCTTGAATCATCCAGAACACGACAGATGCTAAAAAGAGCGGAATGTATGCAAATAAATGCGAGCGCTCCTTCTTGGATACTTTTTTCGATAGGATCATTTTCGTAATTAAAACAGTCGGTAAAATGACACCTAAAAATGTAATGAAGTTCGCGAATGCACCAATTGTTAATGTATTCGTCATTAAAGTAATTGTTACAAATAGCACTATCGCAATGATTGTGGCTGCCGCGATAATACCGAATTTTTTCTTTTCTTCAGCTTTTAATGGGTCGGATGGTTTTAAGCCGAGATCGCCAAGATTTTTCTTGTTTGTGATTACATAAGTTAATAGCCCAAAGAACATTCCGACAGCTGCAAGAGCAAACCCTGCATGGAAGCCGTATTTAACTTGTAATGTTCCAACGAGTAACGGTGAAATTAAACTTCCTAAGTTAATGGACATATAAAATAACGTAAATCCACTGTCGACCCTCGGATCGTCTTTTTCGTATAACATACCAACATTTGTAGATATATTTGGTTTTAACAATCCAGTACCGATAATGAGTAGAAGTAATGCGATCATTAAAACAGTAAAGTTATTTGGCAGTGCGAGTAAGATGTGACCAAGCATGATGAGTATTCCACCATAAAAAATAGAATGGCGAATACCAAATACTCTATCAGCGAGCCATCCACCGATGATACCACTCATGTAAATTAACGCACCGTAAATCGATACGATTTGTAACGCAGTAGACTGTTCAAGTCCGAATCCGCCTTTTGTTACGGAGTAGTATAAGTAGTAGGCTAGAATCGCTTTCATACCATAGTAACTAAAACGTTCCCAAAATTCAGTAAAGAATAATGTAGATAACCCTCTCGGTTGACCAAAGAATCCTTTATCTGGAATTGACTGCTTGCTTGAATTATTGTCAGTCATATAAAATCCCCTTTGATTAAGTTATAAAATGAACATTAGCTAGTGTAACACAATTTTAAATGTTTAGTAGAAATGAAAACGAGAAGCTTAAATAAAGCTTCTCTTTAAAAGTAAAAATTAAACTAATTTTTTATACGCACCGATTGCTGCTGACATATCGTAGTACGATGCACCGACTGATTTGAAGATCGTGATGTCTTTTTCATCTCTTTCAAATTCTTGATCTAATGCATCATTTAAACCGATTGCTTTTTCCCACTTAAAGCCTCCAGTTTTAACAGCATGAATGAATTCTCCCGCTTCTTCGATTACACCGTCGACATCGTCGAATATGACGTGACGTGCTCGTTTAATTGAATCGGTATGAATTTCACGCATCTCTGGCATATATGATCCGAGACCATTAATGTGTGCGCCGTCTTTTACATGTTCGTCTTCAAATACTGCTTCAGTAGAGTTTGTTGCGGTATTGATGATATCTGAAGTGCGTGTTACGTCGTTTACGTTCTCACATATTTCGATATCTGCTTTTACACCATGTGCTTCAAGACGTGTTTTAAAATCATCACATTTACTTAACGTACGGTTAAATAGGCGTATCGTTTTAATATCACGCACTTCAAGTACTCCGAGTGCTTGCTCAAACGCCATACCGCCAGTTCCAATGATACCTAATTCTTTTGCATCTTTTTTAGCGAGTAAGTCTGTAGCGATACCTGTCATTGCACCAGTACGTAATCGTGTTAAATAACTCGCACTGAGTACTGCGACGTTTTCACCGTGCTCGAGTTCAGTCAGTACAGTAACTGCTTGTGTCGCAGGATAACCGTCTTTAGCATTGTCCGGGTAGATCGAGATGATTTTCACTGCTGAAAATTTTTCTTTATTATCAATACACGGCATGTAAAGCATTACTTTATCGCCATCCACAGGAATAACAGTACGCTGTTCCATTTTAATAAGACCATCATTTAAAGTCTGTAAAGTGTTATACGTATCTTTAATCGCTTCGTCCATTTTATAGACCTGTTCGATTTCTTGATCGTTAAAAGTCTTCACTTAAAACCCTCCGTAAATTAAACTTCTTCTGTAGTAATCTTGCTTTCTTCAACTTGTGGCTTATGTTTAATTTGTAACACACTGACTTAAATTAATAAAGCGTGCTGAACGTTTTGTTCAACACGCTTTTAGTATTTTAGATTAATCCAATCCATTTCCAGTATGTTGCACTGAATAGGAAGATTAGTAGTAATCCGATAATTGTTAGTGGGACACCTGTTTTAAAGTATTGTTTAACAGTAAATGTTTCTGAACCGTATGCTAGCATTCCTTGTGGTGAACTGATTGGTAATAGGAATCCAAAACTGATTACAAATTGTTGAATTAATACGAAACCTATCGCTTGGTCACCTAAGTCTAATGTCGCTGTAAGTGATATAAATACCGGAATTAACGCCGCTGCTAAACTTGTCGCACTCGCAAATCCTAAGTGGATGAGTACGTTAAAGATTGATACGATGATAATCGTTGCAAGAATCGGCATTGAGTCTAATCCAAGTGATCCGAATGTTTTATCACTTAACCACTGCGCGCCACCTGTGTTTAGTAGTAAACTACCGAGTGAGATACCAGCACCGAACACGATTACTGTACCCCATGGGATATATTTGACAGCGTCTTCCCATTTAATGACTCCGATTTTAGGCATTAACATAATCGCAATCGCTACTAAAGTTAACGATGAAGAATCGATTGGGTGGAGTACTTTTTCAGTTGCCCATCCGAGAAGTAGTAATACTGAGATGATGATTAAACGCCACTCACGTCCAGAGATTTTACCCATGTCATCGAGCTGTTGTTTAATCATTTCAGAACCACCAGGTACTTCATCGTACTCAGGTTTCATGACTTTCATCATGACAAAGTAAAGGACTATAGACATTAAGATCGACCACGGAGCTGCGTATAAGAACCATTCACCCCATGAAATGTCGACGCCCATCGTGTCGCTAATAAAGTTTACTGCAACTAAGTTTTGCGCTGCTGCAGTTTTAATACCGATGTTCCAAATAGATACGGCTTGTACTGCAGTGATGACGAGTAAACCTGCGAGTTTACTATCTTTTGAAATGTTAAACGCTGTAATCATACCGATTAAAATCGGGATGACCGCTCCAGCACGTGCTGTTGCAGATGGAACGAAGAACGCTAAAATAATCGCAACAATAATACTACCGATGACGATACGTGACGTCTTATTACCAACGAGCGATAAGACGACGAGCGCTAAACGTTTGTGTAAATTTGTCGCTTGCATTGCTGCAGCTAAAAATAGTGCTGCTGCTACAAGGACAAGTGCAGATGAAGAATACCCACTAAACGCCAGTGATAGTGAGTTTTTCGTACCTACTAAGTCACTACCTGACGCTGCTCCTTTTGTTAAGTAATCTCCTAATTCACCTGCTGGGCTAAACCCGATGAGTAATATAATTAGTGCGAGGATCATCACTGAAGATGTCGGATAAGATACTGCTTCAGTCACCCACATAATGACTGCAAATGCTAAAATCGCAAGCGCCATATGTCCAACGACTGGTAAACCGTCTGGTGTTGGAATAAGTAATATAGCAAATAACACTACGAAAGCTACAACCGTCCAAACGATGTTCATAGAACGTTTTTTATTTTGTGATTGATCGTTTTCACGACTCATCAAACCATCCCTTTCTATACTATTAAATCAAATAATAGTCTCACTCTTATTATAAAGGCTATCTATGTGAAAATAAATACAAACTGTGACGATATTGTTATAGTTTAAATCGTCATTACATATATAGACGTTTTTCATCGATGTTAACCTAAAAATACTAGATTTATAGCACTTTCTAAAAGAAATCGAGTGGACAAATAATCGTTTAAATTGCACAATTAAAGTAATCATATGTGAAACGGAGATAATAACATGAAACGACCTGTATTTATAGGGCTTGCGGTATTATTTGTAGTATTTATCGTGTTTGCAGGTTTTAAGATCGCAAACCATCAAAAGTATGCGAATGTATACGAAGAAATATATTCGATTTCGAAAACGAAGTATGCATCTTCATCGACCGTGTTTGATAAGGAAAAAGACGCGATTGAAACAAAGTATGAAGATGTTAAAGAAATCGATGAAATGCGCGTGAAATATAATTTTTCAGATATTGACGGTGGATTTGTCGTCGAATTGTTTAATGAGGACAGTGTATATACTGTACGCTATAACGCTTCAGATAAAGTGCTGTACGAATCGTTTACTGGTGATGAAAGTAAAGAAGCGGAGTTAAAGGAAGTGTTTAAACGTGAGTTTTTAGAAGACTGGTTTAATACACGTGCGAGTCGATTTAGTATGGATAATTTAGGAGACGTTGAAGTCATTAATGAATAAAAAAACGGGTAATGAGTTATTTTTCATGCTTCTCATACCCGCTTCTCGTTAATTTTTTTCGTATATCTCTTTTGTTAAATGGGAAAGTTAAACCGATTAATGTTTCACTTTCTGTATCGCTATTGAGTGCTTGCTTCATATACGATTTACCGACTAAGTACTCCCCGTCTCTGTAATAATTTGAGTTAAAACCTTCAACAGTATCAAAACTTTTTACGCCGTCGAGTAGCTCTTTTCGAAGGCGTTTTTTTCTTTTACTAAGTTCTGAAGTTTTAATATGTCCTTCTTTAGTCGTAAAGATTTTAGTTTTCTCGATCGATATTGGATGATTATCTTCGTATGTAATTTTGACGATAGACGACGTATTGTGAACGTTGTCGATGTTTTTATAAATCTCCTCGTTATCGTCTAAAGTTGTTAAACTCTCTTCTATGAGTAGATACGCTTTTGTATCACGATGAGATTTTTTTAAAACGATTGTCAAACCAAATGGAAATAAAAACAATGAATACAAAAAGTAATACGATAAATATCCAACCACTAAGCGTAGTAGGCATCGATAGCTGATTGTAAAGCATAAGTCACCTCTTCTATGTAGTCGTTAATACTTTACACACATTTTCTAAAAAAGAAACATAAAAAATCACTTTACTTTTTGTAATCGCTTACTTATATTTGAAGTATCTCTACTTTAAGGAGGTTGTATTGTGATGGAGAAAAAAGAGAAGTGGTATAAACGTTTGGAAATGCCTGATGCGTTTGTCATTATATTTAGTATCGTACTACTCGCGGCTGTTTTATCTTACTTAATACCAGCTGGGACGTTTGTGCGTGAAGAGGTTGACGGAGTGACACGTGTCATTCCAGGAAGTTATACGTATGTAGAATCTAACCCTGCGAATGTATTGGATTTATTTGTTTCTATACAAAAAGGGATGATCGATACTGCGAATATTATATTTTTAATTTTGATAGTCGGTGGAATTGTTAAGATTATCGAATATACCGGTGCGATTGATGCTGGAATTAACGTCCTAATTCAAAAGACAAAAGGCCGTTATATGGTTTTAATTACACTCGTTGCGTTAACGTTTGGTATTTTAGCATCTATGGGACTCGTAGCGAACGCGGTAATCGCATTTGTACCGATTGGTATTGCGTTAGCTAGAAATTTAAAACTCGACGCGATTATTGGAGTATCGATGATTTACCTCGGATATTATGCCGGAATGGTTGCAGGTATTTTTGACCCAGTCGTATTAGTGTTCGCACAAACAATAGCAGAACTTCCACTATTTTCTGGTATGACATTACGTGTATTTATATTTATCGGTATGATTTTATCGGTCATTATATTTACAAATCGTTACGCGAAAAAAGTAAAAAATGATCCGTCAAAATCTATATTAGGTGATCGACCATTTAATGACGATGAAGGAATCACAAATATTGAACCTCCGAAATTTACTGTATTACACGGAATTAACTTACTCATATTCGTCGGATATCTCGGGTTTTTCATCTGGGGAGCATTTACGAGAAGTTGGGGAATCAATGAGTTAGTCGGTGTATTTTTAATGATGGGCTTTACAGTTGGATTTGCGTCGCGTATTTCGCCGAACCAATTCGTTAAAATATTTATTGAAGGTGCGCGTGGTATTACATACGGTGCTTTAGTCGTTGGTCTCGCACGTGCGGTCGTTATTATATTAGAAAACAGTCAAATTCTCGATACGATTGTGAATGCAACGCTCGTACCGTTACAAGCGATGCCGACATATATCGGTGGACTGATGTTATTTGTGTTTAACTTACTATTTAACTTCCTCGTAACGTCTGGTACTGGGCAAGCGGCAATCGTTATGCCATTAATGGTTCCAATTACTGATGTCATTGGGATTACAAGACAAACAGGGGTATTAGCATTTATACTCGGAGACGGCATTACAAACATCGTGGCACCAACGTCTGGTGTACTCATGGCAGTACTTGCGGTTGGTGGCGTAAAGTGGACAGACTGGCTGAAATTCGTTTGGCCAATTTTACTTTCATGGATCGTCATTGGAACGCTCGCGCTGTTATATGCGCTCGTTACAGGATACGGACCATATTAATATCGTTTGCTTAAGGAGAAAAATAACTTTACACTTATGACACACAACAATTTAAGGTGGTTTTGATATGAAAAAGTTATTTTCTATATTTTTATCTTTAGCAGTTTTAGTCACACTTGCTGCTTGTAGTAATGATGATAACAGTGGGGAAGTAAAAAGCGCAAAACAACAAGAACCAGTTGAAAATAAAGAAGAGAACAGCGAACCTAAGGAAGAGGAAAGTGAAGCTAAAGAAGAGACTGTCACATATGAGAAAGAAGAACAGGGTGTTTTAGTGACGGTTGATTTAATTCATAAAGGTGAGGAACTAATCCGCCAAGTTACGACAACAAAAGCAGATTACGAAGCCATTAATGTTTCTAATAAAGATGAGGCGAAGCAAAGATTTGAAGACATCGATGCTTTTGAAGCGTATGAAGGTGAAGAAGGTTTAAATTACGATGTAGAATTTAAAGACAATCATTTCATAGAAACGATCGAGGTCGAGTATTCAAAAGTAAGTCCAGAAAAGCTAAATGAATTAGTACGTCCAGCAGAAGATAACAAGACTGGTGAAATACAAAAAATAAGCCTTGATTTAACGATTAAGGAACTCGAACAAGCAGGATTTAAACTTAAGGAAAAATAAAATTGTTGACAAGATTTATATAACATTATACAATTAGTTCGAATTCGAAATAATTTTAAGGAGTGACATTTTATGACGAGACAAAGCGATGCTTTAAAAACATTTGTGGCACTTAAACGTACAACAGATAATTTTTTTAAGCGCGTTAAAGCAGATATAAAATGTCACGGCCTGACTGTGAATGAGTTTGCGGTACTTGAAGTGTTATATAACAAAGGGCCGCAACCCATTCAACAAATAAAAGAAAAAATTCTCATCGCGAGTAGTTCAACGACGTATGTGATCGATAGTTTAGAAAAACGCAACTATGTCGTTCGTACACAAGATCCATCGGATAAGCGTACGTATCATGCGAGTCTGACTGAAAAGGGATATCAGTTGATTGATTCGGTGTTTCCAAGTCATGCTCAAATGATTGAATCATGCTTTCAAGATTTAGATGATGCGTCGTTAACTCAGCTTAGAGAATCATTAAAAACAGTTTCAACTCGAGTATCTAAATGATATCGAGTTTGTTTTTATGATATATTTCGAATTCGAAATAATGTAGGAGGTAAAACTATGGAAAACAAACTTCTAGGACTCCACCACGTAACGGCAATGACAAAAGATGCGATAGAAAATTATAAGTTTTTTACTGAAATTTTAGGTATGCGACTCGTGAAAAAGACAGTCAACCAAGATGACATTTATACGTATCACACATTTTTTGCAGATGATGTTGGAAATGCAGGTACGGATATGACATTTTTTGATTTTCCAAATCAAGTTAAAGGTAAAAAAGGCACAAATTCCCTCTATAGAACGTCGTTTCGCGTACCAAGTGACGCAGCAATTGAATATTACAAGAAACGTTTTGAAACATTTAATGTCACACATGAAGAAATCACTGAATTTAATGGACATAAAATTTTACGTTTTGAAGATGATGACGAGCAATACTATCAACTCATATCTGACGAGCATAACAGCGGAGTTCGCGCAGGAATTCCGTGGGAAAATGGTCCAGTCCCAAAAGAATACGCGATATACGGACTTGGTCCAATGGTAATTAAAGTCAGTTATTATGATGCGTTTATTGATATGTTACAAAATGTGTATGACATGGAAGTTGCATCTAAGAATGACACGTATACTATTTTAACGATGGGTGAAGGCGGTAATGGAGCTGAATTGCACGTGTTCCACGATGAAAAGAGTGAAGACTCTAAACAAGGTTACGGAGAAATTCACCATGTGGCATTTCGCGTAAAAGATGATGAGTCGTTGAATAACTGGGTTCAGCGCTATAAAGAACATCGTGTTCCGAACTCAGGGATAATCGATCGATTTTATTTTAAAGCGTTATACGCAAGAATTGGTCATATTCTTTTTGAAATCTCAACAGATGGACCAGGATTTATGACCGATGAATCATACGAAACACTCGGTGAATCGTTAGCATTGCCGCCAGCTTTAGAACATAGACGTGAAGATATCGAAACGAGAGTTCGTCCGTTTGACACTTCAAGGAAGTAGGTGAATGTTATGCACTATATATTTAACAAGGGCCAAAAAGGTAAACCGATATTCTTGCTTCTACATGGAACAGGATCAGACGAAAGAGGATTACTGCCACTCGCAAACATATTAGATGATTCATATGGCGTGTTATCAGTTAGAGGTAATGTTCAAGAAAACGGCATGAACCGATATTTTAAACGACTTAGTTTCGGTCAGTATGACTTAGAAGATTTAAATTATAGAGGGCAAGAATTGCTCGATTTTCTACAAGAAATATCAAAATCTGAAGGGTTTGATCTAAAGAATCTAATTCCGGTTGGATTTTCAAATGGCGCAAATATCGCAATTCACTTACTACTACGTGAGGACGTTAATATTAAGCGCTCGATATTATTCGCACCACTTTATCCATTAGATCTAACTGATAACATTAAAGATATGTCGAACCTAAAAGTGTTTTTATCAGTCGGAGATAACGATCCAATGGTGACACTAGAAGATAACGAATATGTAGAACAAATTTTTACTTCACGTGGAGCAAAAGTAACAACAGTTCATGTGAATGGACATGAAATTACAACTGATGCAGTTGAGAAAGCAAAAACATGGTTATTAAATCATTAAATTTATTAGGAAGAAGGAATTAAAATGACAACATTTAAATTAGACAAATCACATAGCTCAGTAGAGTTTTCTGTAAAACATATGATGGTATCTACAGTGAAAGGTAGATTCACAGAATTTGATGGAGAAATTTCAGGTAATCTTGAAGACTTAAGCACATTACAAGTTAAAGGAATTGCGTATGTAGATTCAATCGAAACTAAAAATGCAGATCGTGACAATCATTTAAGATCAGCAGACTTTTTCGATGTAGAAAAATACCCTGAAATAGAATTCGTCTCAAAAACGGTAACAGACAATACGATTACAGGTGATTTAAAAATAAAAGATGAAGTTCATGAAGAAACTTTTGAATTTGAACATAACGGCGTACACAAAAATCCATTTATAGATTCTTACGTGACGGGAGTTATTTTAAGAGGTACGATCAACCGCGAAAAATATGGACTTACTTGGAACCAAGCGTTAGAAGCTGGAGGCGTCATGGTAGGTAAAGACGTAAAATTTGAAATCGGTGCAGAATTCGAAATCACAGAATGATTTGTATAATTTTCAGAAAACATGTTGACATTCGTTTTTGAATGAATTAAAGTTATATCCAACAATTTAATTTATCTTATCCAGAGAGGTGGAGGGACTGGCCCTTTGAAGCCTCGGCAGCGAGCATTTTATATGTGTTGTGCCAATTCCAGTAGCGTTTAGCTAGTAGATAAGAATAGTGCGACCCTATTTTTATCTATATAAAAATAGGGTTTTTTATTTTGTAATTTGCGTTGGAAGGTGAATTTTGTGATTCAAATTGAAAATGTCTCAAAGACATTTAATCGTAAAGGTGTAACAACCGAAGCACTAAAAAACGTTTCACTGGATATTAAAGAAGGTGAAATATACGGTATTGTCGGCTTTAGTGGCGCTGGGAAAAGTACGTTACTCCGTACGATCAACCACTTAACGACGCCGACAAGTGGCGAAGTCATCGTAGATGGTAAACATCTAAGCAAAGCGAATAGTAAAGAAATTCGTGAGATTAAAAAAGATATCGGTATGATATTCCAACATTTTAACTTGCTGAATTCAAAAACAGTATTTAAAAACGTGGCAATGCCGCTAATTTTATCTGGTACACCAAAAGAAGAAATTGAAAAAAGAGTAAACGAACTCCTTGATTTCGTCGGTTTAAAGGATAAAGCACAGAATTACCCAGATGAGTTATCAGGTGGTCAAAAACAACGTATCGGAATCGCAAGAGCGCTCGCAACACAACCTAAAATTTTACTCTGTGACGAAGCGACGAGTGCGTTAGACCCTGAAACGACAGCATCGATTTTATCTTTACTCAAAAGAGTAAATGAAGAATATAACATTACGATTTTACTCATCACACACGAAATGAGCGTCGTGAGAGAAATCTGTGACAAAGTTGCGATTATGGAAAACGGTGAAGTGATAGAATCAGGCAGCGTGTTTGATATATTCTCAAATCCAAGCACGAGAACGGGTGTTAAATTCGTAAACACAGTCATGCATAGCGAAGTTCCGGACTTCGTACTTAGACTATTAAGTGATGAGAAAAAACGTCATATTTACCGACTTAATTTCATCGCTGACAGTGCAGGGCAACCGGTACTCAGTCAACTGTCAAAACGCTATGACGTTGAAGCGAGCGTGTTGTTTGGAAACATTACAGAACTTCAGCGTACACCGTTCGGTAATTTAATTGTCGAATTTATCGGTGAAGCGGATGAAATAGAGAAAGTTAAAGCATTTTTAACAAAACAAGAGGTCTTATATAGTGAGGTGACAAGAAATGCTAGTGAGTACTGATCGAATTTTAAGTGCACTCGTCGAAACACTTCAAATGGTGACGATATCGTTTGTCTTTAGTATTTTACTCGGGATCCCACTTGGGGTGCTACTATACGTCACGAGAAATGGTGGAATTTTAGAAGAAAAAATAACTTTCACTATACTGAGTTTCGTTATTAACATTTTAAGATCGATACCATTTATCATCTTACTCGTTGCAATTATACCGTTTACGAGACTCATCGTCGGAAGCTCAATTGGGACAGCTGCTGCGATTGTACCGATGGTCGTCTATGCAGGGCCATATGTTGCGAGACTCGTAGAATCCTCGTTATTAGAAGTAGATGACGGTGTACTTGAAGCGGCAGATGCGATGGGTGCGACGCCTCTACAAACGATTTTTAGATTCGTGATCCCAGAAGCGTTAGGGTCATTAATTGTAAACTTCACAATCGCTACAATCGGTTTAGTCGGAGCATCAGCGATGGCTGGAACTGTTGGTGGTGGAGGAATTGGAGACTTAGCCATTACATACGGTTATCAACGATTTGATGGTATGACGATGTTAGTAACAGTAGTTATCCTCGTTGTTTTAGTTCAAGGATTACAATCACTTGGAAATGGATTATCAAGAATAGTTAGAAGAAAGTAAATATTAAAAGGGGAAATTTTATAATGAATAAATTACGTGTATTATTTTTAGCACTTATATCTATTGTTGTTCTTAGCGCATGTGGTAATAACGAAAAAGTGAAAATTGGAATCAGTGGTACAGATACGACAGTTTGGGATTTTGTTGCTGAAAAAGCAAAAAAAGAAGGTATTGATATTGAAATCGTATCATTTAACGACTACGTTCAACCAAACACTGCGTTAGCTGATGGAGATATCGATGCGAACGCATTCCAAACAGTTGCGTACTTCGATGAGTTTATTAAAGAAAGAGATTTAGACTTAGTACCAATTGCGACGACGAACCTAGCACCGATGGGAATTTATTCTAACAAAATCAAAGATTTAAGTGAGTTAAAAGATGGAGACACAATCGCATTACCAAACGACGTTTCAAACCAAGGTCGTGCATTAATGCTCTTAGAAGAGGCGGGAGTTATTAAATTAGTCGATAACTATAACGGTTTAGATTCAATCGAAGATGCGATTGTTGAAAACAAGAAAAAAATCATATTTAAAGAAGTTGCGCCAGCTCAAATTCCAAGAACATTAGATGATGTTACAGCTGGAGCGATCAACAACGGAATCGCAAGTGACGCAGGTTTTGATATTCAAAACGATTCTATCTTCTTAGAAGATGACACAGCGACGCCTTACGTTAACATTATCGCAGTCCGTGCTGAAGATAAAGATGACGAAACACTCAATAGAATTGCTGAACTTTTCCAAGAAGACGATACGAAACAACTAATCTTAGATACTTATGGCGGTTCGTTAATTCCGACGTTCATTCCACTTGAAGATATTGGTTGGTAATAGAAAAATCCACGTTTATCATATGATAGACGTGGATTTTTTGTTATTTCATTTGATTTTTTAATACGTTTCGTTCGCTATCTGGTACGTTAAAGACCCATGTGCCTGTAACTTTTGTAGCGATAACACATCCGATAAGAATCACGAATGGAATCGCTGCTGCAATGAGCCACTGTCCACTTATTAAGAGTGCTGGGAACAGTGACCAGACGACAATTTCGGCGATGTTTGTTGCTGGTGTCATCGCTGTATCTTCTATTGTTTCAGATACGTTGTCTGGGTCGACAATTCTGTATAATACAAATCCGATTGCGAATACTCCTGTTAAATAACCGTATACGAAAATTGAACGTTCGAACCAATCATTTTTACTATATGCCTTACCGAGTGGCCAAATGATAATGAACACAAGTAACCAACCGACGATAAGTGATAAAATAATCGGTCCAGCATAAGACATAACGACATCTAGTTTAACTGAAGCTATACCGAAAACAACGAGGTAATCTGTTGCGGAACCAGAAATTCTCGTATTCACATCTTTGTCGATGTAATCATATACTGGTGTATTTCTCATTAGTAAGAAGAATATAAGCGCTAAGATGAATCCGAGCGTAAAGTCAGGAATTCCAGCTAGCACATGCTCTGCAAGCCATCTGTTAAGTACGATTGTCATCCCTGTTAATGCGATGATAAATGCACCGTGATATGTTAGTGTATCTAACGAAACAGATGAGATTGTTTGCTGACCGAATGGACGTCTGTTTTGGAATGAAATCAGTCCAGTTTTCATATCTCCATCTATGAACTTAAAGTCTTTCATATAAGCTGTCTGACCTTTACGTGCTGCGATGTTGATTAAAAAAATTCCTCCGAATATACCTGTTAAAATACCGAACGTCGCGAATGTGATCGCAATATCTTGTGCATCTTCAAACCCTAAATCTGCAAACGTTGAACCGACAGCTGCCGCTGTTCCGTGTCCACCGTAAAATCCAGAGTGAAGTAACATTCCAAAGCCATCGTTTAGCCCTGGCCAAATTTTCTTTAGAACGAAAATTGTAAATACGAGTGGTACGAAAATTTGTAGTGCCCACACGATAATTTTAAATATTTGATATCCGAGAATACGTTTAAGTTGTGATTCTTCACCGGACCCGCGTTTAAATTCAAAACCGTTAACTCCAACGACTACGAATACTAAAATGATTAAAAGTCCAGCATAACCACCCATTGCCTCAGAAAATGGTATCCAACCAAGCCCGTTTGGACCAAATATTAGCCCTAAAAATCCAGCGAGTACACTCGCAGGTATGAAGAACTTTTGGAATACTTTTAAGTTAGATCTGAGGAACTGTCCAATTAAGACGAGGATAGATGCAAATGCAAAGTCAATTACAAAATCTTGAATCGTCATAGACCTATCTCCTTTATCTGTTTTTAATTATTATATCATGGAAACGTTTTATATGCGTAAAACTTAATATTTATTAAAAAGAAGTATATTTATTCTTCCATTTCAGCGACAACTGTCAGTTGATAATCGATAAGAAGGACCGATCTTAGACCCTCTTCATCCTTCTCACCACGCGTGATTGGACTAACGTAATGGCTGACCATGTGGTCTGCGACCCCATATGATTCTAACGGCTCTGTAATTTCAAATACTTCGTGTAGTTCACCGTCTGTTGTTTCTTCTGGAAGTTTATGACGCACTTCCGGGATTCCGATCGCATTCGTTCCACCTTCAACGTTTCTTCTTTCAATCAGGTGTGCAAATGTAAAAGGCTCACCGTCTTGATGTAACGAGTTTGGTGATGAAACCGCGACGTCGTCTTCATGTTCAACGCGAAGTTTTACAAAATGTACACCGACGTGGATTGGCATGATAAGATCTTCTTCATTCCAAAACGTCTCATTATAATCTGCCATAATGATTTTTTGAAGCAGTGTATTGTTTAAAATATGATCATCAATTGCTGCGAATTCACGGTAATCACCCGGGTGTTCTGGGTTAAATTTACCTTGGAAGTAAGCTGCATATTCTTTACCGTCTTTTTGAATGTTTGGTAGCCATTCGATTTGTTGACTCGTTGGTAATACGAGTGCACGTGAATAACGTCTATAACGGTTTAATCCTTTCGCATAGTCATCTTCAGGTAAGTCGTTACGGAAATAGTCACGAAGAATTTCAAAGTCTTTTTCAATGCCTTCATAATATAGTTCTTTCATACAATCGTATCGTTTATAGCCTTTTGTTTTAAGTTCGCTCATATATTTCATCCTTTATTGTTTATTCATTACTTATATTATTCAACATTAAAGAGACAATCAAGAGCAGGATAAATGAAATAACCATCGGACAAACGCTTATTCATGGTATAATGTTTTTAATAAACGAATACGAAAAGAAGTGTTGAAGGAGAATTACAATGAAAAAATCGATTGCGATACTTCTAGGTGGGTTACTCATTTCAACACCTGCCTATGCAGATGAAAATGATGGAAACTTAAACAATCAAAATCCGGGAGATTACAATGAAAATAATCACCCGGGAAATTATGATGAGAACAATAATCCAGGAAATAATCCAGGAAACTATGATGGAAATAATAATCCAGGAGACTCGTTTCAAACACCTGGAACTGACGGGAATCAAAATCCGAATGATGGACAAAATCAACAACCACAACAAGAGGTCACTCCACCAGTAGAGACACCTGTTCAACAAGAAGCGTCTAGGGAATCGGTTGTCGTCGCTGTCAATCAAGAAAGCTATTCGATTAGCGGACGAGTGACACTAAACGACACACCTGTTCAGGCGAAAGTTGAAGTGGGTAACAGAGTGATTGAAACGGATCCTAATGGGCGCTATGTCGCTCAAGAACTTCAACCAGGGACGCATACTGTAAAAGTTGTAGAAGTGAATGGAAAAGCGGTAAATGAGTCTGTCGATGTTGAAATTGAAAATAAAAACAAAGTAAATATTGATATCGATATTAAAGATGACAGCGCAGACGAGAGTGAAGTTGTAGAGGAAGAAATTCAAAAGAATGATCCTCAAATTAAAGAGGCTTCAAAAGCACTTATCTTTGCGGTTGTAGGTGTTGTGTTATTAACGCTCGCTGGCTTAGTGGCGCTTTTACTTCGTAAAAAGAGATAACGGTTGTCAATGATATTATTTTTTGCTAATATTAATTTTACCGTGCTAAGTGGGGAATTAGCGGTGCCCTGTACTTGCAATCCGCTCTAGCAAGACCGAATCCCACTTTCGAGGAATCAGATGTGAGGTCTGCCTCACGTACGTCGATGTTGAGACTTCGGTCCTATGCAATAGAACGTCATGAACCATGTCAGGTCCGGAAGGAAGCAGCATTAAGTGGCCCATTCTATGTGCCGTAGGGCAGCCGAGGTTGAGTCGAATGCGTGAGTAACGCTTGTGTTTGATATTCGACAAAGTGGTGCACGGTTTTTTATTATAAGAAAGCAGAACTGAGGGAATTCCTTGAGTTCTGCTTTTTTGTTGTTCTTAATCAGTAAAAATTCTGAGTCGACGTATGGTATAATTAGAGTAATATTTGTTAAAGAAGTAGGTGCGGAAATTTGGGATATCAAGCACTATATCGTGCGTTTAGACCGCAAAGTTTTAGCGATGTAGTCGGTCAAAAACATATAACGCAAACGTTAAAAAATGCGATCGAACGTAACAAAGAATCTCATGCGTATCTTTTCAATGGTCCACGTGGGACGGGTAAAACGTCGATTGCTAAGATTTTTGCTAAGGCAGTGAATTGTCCGAACAATCACGGTGGAGAACCGTGTAATGATTGTGCGATTTGTAAAAGTATTACAGAAGGTAGCTCGAACGACGTCATTGAAATCGACGCAGCATCTAATAATGGTGTAGACGAGATTCGTAATATTCGTGAGAAGGTAAAATATGCACCGAATGAAGCGAAATACAAAGTGTATATTATAGATGAAGTTCATATGTTAACGACAGGTGCTTTTAACGCGCTTTTAAAGACGCTCGAAGAGCCACCGAATCACGCGATTTTTATCCTTGCAACGACTGAACCGCATAAAATTCCAGCGACGATTATTTCTAGAACGCAACGTTTTGATTTTAAAGCGATAGAAACTGAAGAGATTATTGAACGGTTAAAGTATGTCTCTGATGCTGAAAATGTCGAGTACGAAGAAGATGCGCTCGCTTATATCGCTCGTTCAGCAGAAGGTGGAATGCGAGATTCGTTATCGATTCTCGACCAAGTGATTGCATATAGTGGTAATAAAGTTACATTAGATGACGCAGTAATGATTACTGGTGGTATTAAATTCGATGAGTTAAATGAATTTATGCAACTCATTTTAAATCTCGAAACGAGAGAAGCGTTTATGAAATATCATCAGTTTATAGATGAGGGAAAAGACCCGATTCGGCTTGTCCATGAACTCGTCTATTATTTAAGAGATACGATTCTATATGAGGATGACAAATACGCATTAAACACAGTGGATGATTCCAAGCTTTATCAAATGATTGATATTTTAAACGATGCGATGGTCATGATGCGCTTTAGTGTCAATGTGTCTGTTCATCTTGAAGTGGTCATTGTGAAAATGATCGAAGTTCTGAAGAAAGATAATGGAGTAAACAATCAATCTCATTCATCTAATAATGAAGAAATTGAAGCATTAAAAAGAAAAGTGAATGCACTTGAAGCGGCACTTCAAAATGGTGCCCCAGTGAGACAGGCGCCAGAGAGAAAAATTCCACGTAACAAACCATATTCATTTGAAAAGATTAAAGAAGTACTCGATAAAGCGAATCATGAAGATACAGGGAAAATTAAAAGAGAATGGGCAAATGTTATACAACACGTTGAAGCACAGGGACAAAACTCACTTCGTGCACTTATTAAAGACTCAGATCCTGTGACTGCGAGTGAAACGAAAGTGCTTATTAGGTTTAAAAACGAGGTACATTCTGAACTTATAAACAACGATAGTAATAAAACAGAAGAATTAGAACGACTGATTCATCCTATAATAGGAAAGAAAGTAAAAGTAGTCGGAGTACCAAAAGAGGCTTGGGAAGACGTTCGAAAGAAATATGTTGCGAATTTTAAAGAATCTAGAGAAGTAACTGTGAAGGAAGTAAAGTCTTCTGACAAAGCAAAAGAGCTGTTTGATAGCAGTATCGTTGAAATAAAAGGTCAGTCCGATTAAAATAAATACAGTAAATATATTATTGGAGGTTTTATAAATGCGTGGCGGAATGGGTAACATGCAAAACATGATGAAACAAATGCAGAAAATGCAAAAGAAGATGGAAGAAGAGCAACAAAAATTAAAAGAAGAAAAGATAGAAGGTAGCGCTGGCGGTGGTATGGTAAAAGTAACAGTGTCAGGCCATAAAGAAATCTTAGATGTAGTGATTAACGAGGAAGTTGTTGATCCAGAAGATATCGAAATGCTACAAGACTTAATTACAGCGGCGACAAATGACGCATTAAATAAAGCGGACGAACTCGTTTCAGAAAAACTTGGTCAACATACTAAAGGGCTAAACATCCCAGGGCTGATGTAAAATGTATTATCCAGAACCAATATCAAAACTCATTGATAGTTTTATGAAGTTGCCAGGTATCGGTCCGAAAACAGCACAACGTCTCGCGTTTTATGTTCTCAATATGAAAGAGACAGACGTTGTCGATTTCTCTAAAAGTTTGATGGACGTCAAACGAGAACTACAGTATTGTTCGGTGTGTGGTCATATTACGGACGAAGATCCATGCTATATATGCAGGGACAAAAACCGTGACCGCTCGATGATCTGTGTCGTTCAAGACACAAAAGACGTCATTGCGATGGAGAAGATGCGCGAATATAACGGACTATACCACGTACTGCATGGTGCGATTTCACCGATGGATGGTATTGGTCCAGAGGATATTAATGTTCCGGGTTTAATCGAGCGATTAAAAGACGAAAACGTTAAAGAGTTAATACTCGCGACGAATCCAAATATTGAAGGCGAAACTACTGCGATGTATATTACACGTCTCGTTAAACCGATTGGTATAAAAACGACGCGACTTGCACAAGGATTATCTATCGGTGGAGATTTAGAGTATGCCGATGAAGTAACGCTATCGAGAGCGATAGAATATAGAACAGAAATCTAAATAAAGTTGAGTAGAATGATTTCTACTCAACTTTTTAAATTAATTTTAAAAAACACTTGCATTTAAAATATAGACGATGTATAGTACTATCTTGTGAGCAATCACAATAAAGAAATTCAAAACGGAAACAAAAAGTTTTAAATTTGAATTTAATAGTTGCGTTTTAAAAATGAACGTGCTATAGTAAATATTGCGCTTTTCAAAAGCGCACCAATTGAACATTGAAAACTGAATGACAATATGTCAACGTTAATTCCGATAAAAAGAAGTTGCTATTAAAAGTAACT
>NZ_CAVG010000089.1 GCF_000438455.1 Nosocomiicoccus massiliensis | reverse complement strand
CTGAACCAAGCTGACTGTTCGTTAATCAAATAATATAATTTTGCTTTTTCTTCAAAGTTATTTATTAAACTTAATTTAGGTTGTAAAATATGCAAATCATCAAAACATTTATCCCATTTTGATGTCATGGATCGTTTTAGTTCAAATTCAATTCTCCATAAGTATTCATCTTCAATTTCTTTTTTATCAACTTCATTTAGTTGCAATTTCTTATTATAAATTCTGATATAGCGTTCACTATCTCGAACTCCAAAATACTTTGTTTCTGGTTTATCATCTCGACCATAAAAGATAGTTTTCTTTAATGATTTATCTGACATAACATACCAGTCATTTAAATCAATTGGTAAATCAAATGCTAAATCTATTCTTGAAAATTCCTTACCACGCATATTATTTAAAAATACGAATTGAACAAATTCTTTTTCTTCGTCTGATAATTTACTTGGATTAAATTCAACTCTAATTTCACTACGATTAAACTGTTTCGCAAGTCGTCTATCATACTCAACATATACTTTATTATCTAAAGCATGAGCCTTAAACTTATCAAAACCAGTATCACGTAAATTTATTCTAGGGTCTCTCTCAACATGCTTTTTTAATTGCTTTTCTCGACTTTCGATAAGATAACCTACGACAGTGATTCTATCAAACCCTACGGCTATTTTTTTAGGTAAGTGCACAAGCCCTTGTGCAGTTAACCGGCTATTAGATAGTCCGGTTAACTCTTTTTTGCCATTACCTTGATTTTCATTATATTTATCCATAAAAAATACTCCTTATCTTTCGAATTAGAAAAAAAGAAAAGAGTACTCAAAATATTGCTATTTATATTTACGTGTTATAATATAACTACGTAAACAAAGCATAAATTAGAGATTGTTTATTTTGAGATATAAATAGGTGGCTAACTATTTATCTTTTCAATTTTCTTTTCTTCAAGACAGTATATCATTCAGTTGATATGCTGTCTTTTTTAATTTTATTCCAATTTCCTTTTTGTTCGGAACCTTACGCAATCTATAAACTCTTTGAGTTGCAGCAGTGGTAAACCACTACTGCACTCAAGTTTAATACGATTGCTTTTCCAAACAAAAAGTTTTCTCGGCATAAACCACATGTCTTATTTTTATTAATACGGTTTATTTTTAATTCCACGATAGATTAGATAAATGACTGCTGATACTAAAGCAACAACAATAAAAATAGATAAAAGCATCCAGTACCATTCTTCTGTTTCCCACATGATGTTTAGTCGAAGTCCTTCCCAAATTCCGTAAGCTAAAACTCTAGAGATTACGGCTATCAGTAAAATCATCGCAATCACATGCAAAGTAAGTAGAGAATAAGCTTTAAACTTATAAAAATTATTCTGTAGTTCTTTACGCTCTTTATGGTTTTGCATGATTAAATTGGTTTGTTCGATTAACAGACTTTTCACTTGGTTATAATTTTCTTTTTGAGAAGTAACTAAATGACTGCTGGTACTATCTTTGAGCGTTGCTATTTTATAATTCCATGCCTCCATCGAGTCGTCGAGTTCGCTTAACAATCGGTCTATCTTCCGATTTCTCGTGTCCTGATCTTTCTCTATTTCTATCATTCTCTTCATCAACATTTCGTTCTGTTTCTTTAATTCGTTTATTTCTTCTGAATTCTGTGTCTTGCTCGAATTTGTCCCAGTCATTTGTTTTTGTTGATTCAGTTTGTCTTGTAAACTCATTTTCTATCCCCCCTAATTCATAATCAGCACCTAAAGTTTTCCCACGCACCCATTTTTCACGTTCAGGGTGCAAATAAGACACCGTAGAGCCTCTTAATTTAGTTTCTATACCTAAACTACCCAAATGACTTTTAAAGCTCTCAAAATCGTTATTTTGGCTTTTAGCAATATTTACTGCTTGTCTTATCTCATCTTTCCAACTAGTTTTACCATTTTCCAGTAACCCTTTTTCAGATTGCGTATATCTTAAAGTACTTGTTTTAACTGGGACTGAAAGCCCATGTTCTCTACATATCTCATCATTTTTTTGTTTAATTAACTCTCTTTGTGCTTTATTACTCTGATATTTTTTTCCAGTATCAATGTTTACAGAGTTAATGATTATATGATTATGAATATGCTCTTTATCGTTATGCGTATACACAGCGACTTGATAATCTGGAGCAATTTCACGAGCGAGTTGTAGACCTAATTCATTACATTGTTTTTCTGTGACTTCTCCAGGCTTAAACGATTGAATAATTGTATGACCTTGAATGCCATTCTCTTTGCCGTACAATGCTCTCAAATGCTTAAAAGATGATTTCGCATACTCTACATCACAATTTAAACCGTCTTTCACAGTTGCTCGTTTTTCAGCATAGTTAATTGCTCGTGATGTTGATTTTGTGTTTCCTAGTTTAGTGATCGCCATAACTTATTCACTTCTTCTCTTAAAATGTTAAAGTTTCTAATCAAATCTTCATTAGGAATATCTTCATTTTTTTGAGTTTTTATATTTAGCACTCTAGAAATTTGATTAAGGTTGTTACCAATTCCGCTTAATTCTTTTGCAATTTGTGTGCGAGTTTCTTTGTCGAATTTTGGTCTTACAAGTCTACTCCCTTGTGCTTTACTCTTCACAAATTGTGGCACGCTCATATTCAAAGTTTCTGCAGATTGTTTTAACTTTGAATATTCGTTTTCGCTCACTCTAAAAGAAATCTGTTTTGGCTCTTTGCGGACCGGCTTACGCAATTTTCCGCTAGCCACAGATTTATTTTGTTCGCTCATTAAAACCCACCCTTTCAAATCATATTAATAAATTTATTATAATTTATCTCTATATCCATATCAATAAATTAAATGATTTCAAAGGGTTTGGCAAGCGTCGTATATTCTAGCCACTTCGTTCTGAATATACCGGCTTGTTGGGGAGTATCCCCAAGCCCCTTTGTTTTTTGTTAGCACAAAAAAAGACTAGCCACGGCTAGTCTAAGTTCAAGTTCTTTGTGTCAAAATTATATAGCTTATCATGATGTGAAGTGGCTATATAATTTTCTAATTCTGCTCGTAACTTTTCGTGATTATTGGTTAAAGTTTCTCGCAAAATATCTGAAAAATTTATGTCTGATATCTCTTTAATTTTTTACGATATTTATATTTTGAATTACGATGAATTTCTGACCAAGCTGACTGTTCGTT
>NZ_CAVG010000088.1 GCF_000438455.1 Nosocomiicoccus massiliensis | reverse complement strand
CTTTTTATATATTATGAGGTTATTATGGATAAAACTATTTATATAAATGATTTAAATGATACTAAACAATTAGCTGAAACTATTGGACAGTATATTAAACGAGGAACAGTTATTCTTTTAAGTGGTGATTTAGGGGCTGGTAAAACGACATTTACTCAATTTTTAGGTAAATCGTTAGGCGTTAAACGAGCAATTACTTCTCCTACATTTAATATTATTAAGTCTTATAAATTAGATGATAATTATTTACATCACATGGATTGTTATCGCTTAGAACATAGCGATGAAGATTTAGGATTTGATGAATATTTCAATGATTATGATATAACAATAGTTGAATGGTATAATTTTATAGAAGAATTTTTACCTAAAGAATATTTGAAAGTTAATATTGAACGTATTGATGATAGTAAAAGAAAGGTTTCAATTATTTCTGAAGGGAAACAATACGAGGAATTAGTAGGTGTGTTATAAGTGAAGTCATTATATATAGATACTTCTAATCGTTCGTTGTCTGTCGCAGTATCAGATAATGTGTTATTAGCTGAAATTAATATCAATATTAAACGCACACATTCAGAAACGTTAATGCCAGTTATTAACGAGGTACTTAAACTTGCGAATGTAGATAAGTCTGAGTTAGAACGAATTATTGTAGCCAATGGTCCAGGATCATATACAGGGTTAAGAATAGGAGTAACAGTTGCAAAAACGTTAGCTGTTTCATTAAATATACCAGTTTATACAGTGTCGAGTTTACTCGTATTAGCTGCGAGCTATCGTGGTGTAGTTGCACCTATGATGGATGCAAGACGTGGAAACTGTTTTAGTGCGATATATGACGTGGATCAAAATGGATACGACGTATTAGAAGAACCTAAGCTTAGAACAGGAAAAGAGTATTCGGATCTCGTTTTAAAATACGGTGCTGTTATTGTGCATAATACACTTGAAACACAGTCATTTGAAGTTGACGGTGTCCATACTACACCAAGAATTTCATCAATTATTGGAATGGATGATGATCTTTTAACGAAAGTCGATGCGCATGATGTTGTACCAGATTATTTAAGATTAACTGAGGCTGAGAGAAATTGGAAAAACAATCAATCGTAATCCGTCCGATGAATTCTGAAGACGTTTCATCAGTTCAGAAAATAGAGGTTGTATCTTTTCCAGATTCACCATGGACAGAAGAAACATATGTCCATGAACTGTGTAACAATCCTTTTGCACATTATTTTGTCGCAGAAAAGAATGACGTCATTATAGGTTATATTGGCCTATGGATTGTAGTAGATGATGCACAGATTACAACGATTGCGATCAGTCCAGAGTCGCGAGGAAATGGCTATGCGAATGCATTGATGGATTTTGTTATAGATTATTGTAAACCAACTGTGCGTCAAATATCATTAGAAGTAAATGTTAATAATTATCATGCGATTAAATTATATGAATCTAAAGAATTTATATATGGTGGTATACGAAAAGATTATTACGGTGCAGGTAAAGATGCACATGTCATGTGGGTGAGATTAGATGGAAAAAAAATATTAATATATTGGCGATAGAAACAAGCTGCGATGAGACTGCTGCGAGTGTCATACAAAATGGGAACACTGTACTTTCAAATATCGTCGTGAGCCAAATAGAGAGTCATAAGCGTTTTGGAGGTGTCGTTCCAGAAGTCGCATCAAGACATCACGTTGAGTCTATCACTCGAGTGATAGAAGAGGCACTTCACGAGGCGAACGTCACACCAAAAGAACTTGATGCGGTTGCAGTAACATATGGACCAGGTTTAATCGGAGCGTTACTCGTCGGTGTAAACGCAGCGAAAGCATTTGCGTACGCACATGATTTACCACTTATTCCTGTCCACCATATCGCAGGACATATATATGCAAATCAATTAGAGCATGACGTAAAATTCCCACTCATTGCGTTAATCGTGTCAGGTGGTCATACTGAGCTCGTTAAAATGGAAGACCATTTACAGTTTGAAGTAATCGGTGAAACACTAGATGATGCGGTAGGAGAAGCATATGACAAAGTCGCTCGAGTAATCGGATTACCTTATCCAGGTGGACCAGAAATAGATAAGCTATCTAAAGAAGGCAGCGATACGTACAATTTCCCACGTGCATTACAAGATGAGGGATATAACTTTAGCTTTAGTGGTTTAAAATCAAATGTAATCAATACACTTCATAATGAAAGACAGAAAAATATCGAAATTAAACCAGCAAATGTTGCAAAAAGCTTCCAGGAAAGCGTCGTAGACGTCTTAACGACAAAAACAATGCGCGCTTTAGACGAAGAAAATATTAAGACATTAATCGTTGCTGGTGGAGTCGCAGCGAATAGTGGCCTCAGAGATCGTTTCGAAACGTTAACAAAAGAAAACGGAGTAGAATTATATATACCGAGTTTAAAATACTGTACCGACAACGCTGCAATGATCGGAGCTGTCGCGTACGAACAGTATAAACGTGGAGATTTCGCAGATTTAAATTTAAATGGATATAACTATATAGATATAGAAGAAGTATCATACTAACACATCAGCCTAAATCTGATGTGTTTTTTTATATAAAATACGACAAAATAAAAAGTTATGCACAGTTGTGGATAACTTTGTGCATAACTTATGGATTGTGTGTGTATTGTTGTGGAGAATTATTCGAGTTCTGATTTTTTAACCTCTATTTCTTCCCATTCCGATAACTTATCTTCGAGTTCGGTATTCAATGACCCGAGCTTCTCATTTAGTTCATTTGTTTTCTCAAAATCGTTGAATACTTCTGGCTGTGTCATTTCTAATTCGATTTCTTCAATTTCTGTCTCGATTATTTCTATTCTTTGTTGAAGTTTGTCGCTTTCTCTCGATAGCTTTTGTATTTGGCTACGAAGTTCTTTTTGTCTTAGGTAATCGTCGTTAGTCTCTTTCTCCACTGTTACTTCAACAAATACACGTTGTGCTTCTTCCTCTTCTTTTTTATGGAGATAGTATTCATAGTCACCATTTATGATTTTCGTTTTTTGCCTATCCATTTCCATAATGCGATTTGCTAGTTTTTTGATGAAGTACCTGTCGTGTGATACGGCGATAATTGTCCCTGGGTAGTCCATAAGCGCTGATTCTAGCATCTCTTTACTTTGAATGTCTAAGTGGTTTGTAGGCTCGTCGAGTAGGAGCAAATTATTTTTTTGTAGCATGAGTTTCGCCAGTTGTATGCGTGCTTTTTCTCCTCCGCTTAGCTGATAGACATGCTTTAATACATCATCTTGTGTGAATAAAAATTGTCCGAGTATTTTACGAATATCTTGTTCTTGAAAATGAGGGTACTCTTTCCACAGCTCTTCAAGTATTGTGTTTTCAGAATAGAATTCTGCTTGTTTTTGATCATAGTAACCAATCGATACGTTTGTCCCGTACTGGATGTCTCCACCGAGAGGGAGAAGTAATTTTGCGATTGTTTTAATGAGAGTCGATTTACCGATACCATTTGGTCCTAAAACGAGTAAACGATCTTCTTTTTCAACGGAGAAGTTTAAGTCATCATTGATAACTTCGTCATAGCCAATCGTAAGTTCTTTCACACGTAGTACGTCATTTCCACTTTCCTTTTCAATAGTGAAGTGAAACTGTGCTTGCCTTGTGTCGCGCGTTGGAGAATCGATTCGGTCCATTTGTTCGAGCATTTTTCGTCTGCTTTTAGCCATACCACTTGTCGATGCTCGTGCGATGTTTTTCTCGACGAACGTTTCAAGTCGTTTGATTTCATCTTGTTGTCGCCTATATTGACCAAGCTCACGATTATAATCTTCTTCTTTTTGTTTTTGATAATTCGTGTAATTACCGTGATATAATTTTCCTTTTTGGAATTCTATTTCATAAATCTTATCGACGATACGGTCTAAGAAAAATCGGTCGTGGGATATAACGACGACGGATCCAGTATAACGATTTAAATAGTTTTCTAGCCATTCGACAGTTTCTAGGTCAAGGTGGTTCGTCGGCTCATCGAGTAATAAAATGTCCGGACGGTAAAGAAGCATTTTCCCGAGTTGTAATCTCGTCTTTTGACCACCAGAAAACTCATTTATCGGTCGGTCTAAGTCTTCTAAACTAAAGTTGAGTCCAGTAATGACAGTTTTAATTTCAACGTCGATTGTGTAGCCATTATGAGCTTCAAAAAAGTTTTGAAGATACTCTAAACGTTTCACTTGGTCGTTATAATCTTCGTGTGTATACTCATGATTTGTTAGCCACTCTGTGACGATATCGATCTCATCTTTTACTTTTAAAACGTGACTAAATGCTAAATTCATTTCTTCACGTACCGTTTTGTCGGATTCTAGTGACATTTCTTGTGTTAAATAGCCAATAGAAACATCTTTTGGTGTAACAATATTACCACTATCATATGATAATTCATCTGCCATAATCTTCATGAGAGTTGTTTTCCCCGCACCATTTCCACCGACAATACCGATTGTTTCTCTCGATTTAATTTCTAAATTTATATTCTTTAAAATTTCTGTTGAACCGTAATTTTTTTCAACGTTTTGCAAGCTCATGACAATCATAAAAAT
>NZ_CAVG010000087.1 GCF_000438455.1 Nosocomiicoccus massiliensis | reverse complement strand
CAATGAACTGACGCTCTTTTTTACTGGTGAACAGCAAAAATCAGATGGAGTTCATACATATCAACGTGCAGGTGTTATCGATACAGATTTTAAAATCAAAAAATATCCCGCGCCGATTTTAAGGGAAGTTGAACCTGGTTACAAACAATTTTTTAGAAACCCATACGTATTTACTCACGATGGTGAAATCAATATGATGATCGGAACGATGAACGACGAAGAGTTTGGTCGAATCATCATGTACCGTGGTAAATCACTTGAAGATTTAAAGTTTTTAGGTGAAGTCAATACAGGTTACGATATGTTTGGATATTTTTGGGAGTCACCGGAATTATTTTCGTTAGATGATGCCGAAGTGTTAATTTTTAACCCGAGAGGCCTTGATAAGTTTAAACATCATTTTTGGAATATTTATCAGTCCGGCTATGTCATTAATGACTTTGAATATGGATCGTTATTTGTTAATCACGATGATTATAGAGAATTTGATGGTGGGTTTGATTTTTACCGACCAGTGACGACATTGGATTCAGAAGGACGACGTGTTTTAGTCGCTTGGATGTCAGCTGAAGAGAGTAAGTATCCTACAGAGATTGAAGGCTATAAAAATGCACTGACAATTCCTCGAGTGTTAACGGTGAATGGAGATAGACTCATTCAAACTCCGCATCCACATTTAAAAGAGTTAAGAAGAAACGAGTTAAAAGCAATTGGATACTTTAACGAACATCGTAAGCCACTTACAGATTTTTATGGGGACAGTTACGAGTTAAACATCGATATCAAAGAAAATAATGCACGTGAGTTATTCTTCTTACTAAGAAAGAGTAATCGTGAAGAAACGATTGTATCTTATAACAGTGAGGAACAAAAGATAACACTTGATCGTACGTTTAGCGGCGCACTAATTTCAGGAGTAGACGGGACAACTAGAAGTATAGAGTTAACAAAACCACTCGAACGACTACAAATGTTTATGGACCGCTCATCCATTGAGATTTTTATAAATGACGGAGAGCATACGATGACAGCAAGAATCTTCCCGCGTGAAGAATCTATCGGTGTGGAAGTGATGGCAGAAGACGGTGATTGTTACGTCGAAATGACGCATTATACATTAAAAGGATTCAAAGAAGACCCTGTCATTAGTCAGCGCAAGAAGATTTAAACAACTGGAGGTAGCACTCATGTTTTCAGTATTAGAACTTATCCGTAGAAGGTATGAACATTTCACACCAGTTGAGTTAAAACTTGCAGATTTTATATTAGAACATCCAGAAGACGTGACTCATATGACAGTTCAAGAAATATCTAAAGAGAGTCAAACGAGTGACGCTGCGGTGATTCGATTTAGTAAAAGACTTGGATTATCAGGAATTAAATCATTAAAAGTCGAACTCGCGAAAGAACTTCATTCTATTAATGAAAATCCTTTATCGAGTAATGTGCAAATCGTATCAGATAATGAGTCGAAGATTTTCCAAAAAGTATTTCAAAATACGTTAAGGGTGTTACATAGTAATGACACACTAGTTGATAGAAAGAATCTAAGTGACGTCACAAAGCTAATTGCTAAAAAAGAACGTGTGGTACTATTTGGTGCGGGAGAATGTCTTCCAGTAAGTTTAGACTTTCAGAGTAAATTAATCGAATTAGATATACCGGTGTTTGTAGTAAACGATTTAACGACGTTGCGTAGTCGTTTATCAAAATTTACATCAAAAGATTGTATGATTACGATTAGCACGAAAGACAATCCGGAAATTATGAAAGCGTTGAGACTAGCGAATGAACATTCAGTAGGAACAGTATCGATTACAGATGGTAACTCATATCGAGTCGAACGCTTATCGGATTATACAGTGTTTTTCTCTGAAGAAGTGACAAATACGAACCTAATGATGACGAGCCGTATCGGGTTATATATGATACTCGATATTATATTTATATACCTCGCTAAATATAAAAAACAGAACATTCTCTCATAAGTATTTATAGATTGTTTCATAAGCATTAAAGTTATGTAACAAATATTGTTGTCGATAGAAAAACTACCTATATTTATCTATACTAAAGATAACGAATACGAGGGGGCAGGTTTATGAAACTAAAAGAATTATTGTTATTTTCGGTACTGATTATGTTATTAATTGCACCTGTTTCTTCTGCAGATGAAGAAACGAATGCTTCAGATACTGAAAACTCAGCAACTCAAGAAGAAACAAAACAAAATCAAACGAATGATGCGGATAACCCATCAGAAGAAGCCCCTAATGAATCTACTGACTCTGATAACTCAAATGAAACTGATCAACCAGAAGAATCAGAGACACCAGAAACAAATAAACCAGGTGAAAAAGACAATGAAGAAACGGAAAATCCGCCGAATAATAATGATATCATCGACACAATTGACGAACAGGTAAAAGAAGCGGATGATAACGTACTCGACGCGATTGGTGTAGAAGAAAAACCTGGAAATAATAACCCAATTGTTTCAGATGATACACTCGTAACGGATAACTCTAATCCTGACACAGCTGTTTCGTCAGGTGAAAAGTCTAATAAAAATTCGACATCTAAATCATCAAAGGATTCTAAAAAGAAGAAAACACCTCATGGTGCAAAAGAGTTACCAGATACAGGTGTTCATGAAAATATAGAATTACTATACGTAATAGAGATTATTTTATTAAGTACAGGACTCATGCTATTAGTAAGAAAAACTAATAAAATAAAAATCAAAAAATAAATGCCACATCTTTGATGATGTGGCATTTTTCTATAGACTTTTATCGTCGATATGATTTAAATAATCTTTTACAAAATCAACGACTTCTTCTAGCGTTCCGTCCTCAAACGGTGATTTTAAGTTGGCAACTTTTACTAATTCACCAAATGGTAGTGAACCACCGAGCTTACACAGCGTTAAATAGTCGCCAAATGCGGATACAAAGTCATCCATTACACGCTTAAAGAATTGTAGTGCACACACTTGTGCGAGCGTGTAGTCGATATAATAAAATGGAGACGCAAATAAGTGGCCTTGACCGTGCCAAAAAGCACCATCTACATATGCAGGGATGTCTTCATAGTCTCTATCTGGTAAGTATACTGCTTCAATTTTCTTCCATTCTGCGCGGCGCTCTTCTGGTGTTAATTCAGGATTATCATATACGACGTGTTGGAATTCATCGATCGCTACACCGTACGGTAAAAATTCTAACGCGCCTGAAAGGTGAGAGAATTTAAATTTATCCGTATCTTCTTTAAAGAATAATTCCATCCATGGATACGTAAAGAACTCCATACTCATCGAGTGAATCTCACATGCTTCATATGTTGGCATAATGTATTCTGGAACTGAGAAGTGACGTGACGAATACATTTGGAATGCGTGACCTGCTTCGTGAGTAAGCACTTCGATATCTCCTTGTGTACCGTTAAAGTTTGAGAATATAAACGGCGCTTCATAATCTTCTATGAATGTACAATAACCGCCGCCTTCTTTTCCTTTTTTAGCCTCGACATCGAATAATTCTCGTTCTGTCATAAATGTATAGAACTCATCCGTTTCTTTAGATAATTCTCTATACATCTTTGCACCATTTTCCATAATTGCCTTAGTGCCACCTTTAGGTGTTGGGTTTCCAGATTTAAATTCATATGCAAGGTCGTAATATTTTAAGTCTGATACACCGATACGTTCTTTTTGTCGCTTTCTTAATTCAGTCACGTAAGGTACGACGTAGTCACGTACTTGTTTACGATAATTTTCTACCATCTCTCGGTTATAATCGATACGGTTCATATGAACATATCCGAGTTCTGTGTAGTTGTTAAATCCGAGCTCTACTGCCATTTCATGACGTTTTTTGACGAGTTGATCATAAATATCATCGATTTCATCGAGATGTTCTTTCATGAAGTTTTGTTTCGCATACATCGCAGACTTTCTCACTTCACGGTCATCGTTAATCATATACGGTGAAAACTCTGTAAGTGCTAGCTTCTTTCCATCGTATTCAATTTCAGCAGATGAAAGTAAAATCGAATATTTCGATGTTAACACGTTAATCTCAGTCATTAAATCTTTTACTTTAGGGTCAAATCCTTTAATCTCATTGTCGATTAACGCAAATAACTGTTTACCGTATTTTTCTTCTAACTCGTCACGAAACGGACTGTTTGCCAGCGCTTTATAATAATCATTTGTTACAGAAGATAGTACTGGCAAGTTGTTGTCGTAAAAATCACGCTCGCCGAGATAAAACTCATCTTTCGTGTCGATAGATGCACGCACGGTTGCGATCGTGATCATCGAATGGATGTGTTTAATTTTCTCGTTGTACTGATCGATAACGACCTCTGCATCTTCAACTGTTTCTGCTTTTAGAAATGCGCTTAAGAGTCCATCGACTTGTTCTCTAAATAAATCAAAATCTGGTCGCTTGTACTCAAAATCTTTAAACTTTGTTACCATAAGTTTCTCACTCCTTGATGTGGGGTACTATTATATTACTATATTATATTAAAAATGTTCACGACTTTAAAAGTAGCCGTACACAATATTAGTTTAGTATAATTAATTTACATTTAAAAAAAGGAGATTTCCAATGAAAAAATTACTAGCCCCAATTGGTATTGTACTCGGTCTTGTTATTGTATTAGCAATCCTCATCATGCCAAAATATAATACGTTTGTTCAGTTAGATGAACAAGTGAATGCAAAAGAATCACAAATCGAAACGCAACTACAGCGTCGTGGAGATTTAATTCCAAACTTAGTTGAAACAGTTAAAGGCTATGCCTCACACGAAAAAGAAGTGTTTCAAGATGTTGCGGATGCACGTGCACGTTTAGCTGGTGCAAACGGAGTAAATGAGTTAAGTGAAGCAAATGATCAAATGACGAGTGCTTTATCTCGTTTACTAGCTGTTGCTGAAAATTATCCTGATTTAAAAGCAAACGAACAATTTACAGGATTACGTGATGAACTTGCGGGCGCTGAAAATAGAATCGCAGTCGCACGTCAAGATTATAACGAATCAGTGAATGAATATAATAAACAAACACGTGTGTTCCCAGGGAACATTATCGCTATGATTTTTAATTTTGAGAAGAAAGATTACTTTGAAGCAAGTGAAGGTGCTAGAGAAGTACCAGGTGTAGATTTTAACACGAACCAAGAGGATAACTCTGGTGATGAGTAATGAAGCGGATCATTCCACTTCTTCTCATCATTATATTAACAACACCAATCGCAAACGCAGCACGCATTGAAATGCCGAAACTCGATACGTCGCATTATTTTGTTCATGATAATGCGCACGTTTTAGATGAATCGACAATTTCTGAGTTAAATGAACTCGGGACCCATTTAGAAAAGGGGACCGGTGTAGAAATGTTGCTGATGACGATGGACTCAACAGGTCAAGAGCATCGTCAAGACTTTGCACTTCGTGCTCTTCGAGAATACGGTGTCGGTAAAAAAGATAGAGATAACGGTATCGTTATACTATTTAATAACGACAACGACAATGAGTTTAATAACCGAGGAATAGATGTCCAAGTTGGATATGAAATTGAAGGGTATTTAAACGATGCAAAAATCGGTAAAATTATCGATGATTACGCACTCGAAGCGGCTAAAAAAGGCGACTATAATACAGCGCTTAAAAACTTATACACAAAGCTCTATGAAGAAAGTCTAGAAGCATATGGCTACGATGAAACTACAGGTGAATTTACGAATGAGCAGCCTGAAAAGACATCGAATGATGATTCGTTTTATACTTTCTTATTTCGTACATTTGTCATTGTGTTTATAATTGTGCTATTCCTATACATTATAAGTAACAATGGTGGTGGCGGACCACCAAGAGGAAGACGCCAGCCGTCGTACCGACGTAGTGGCACTCCAATATTCTTCCCACAAAGTGGAAATGGAGGAGGATTCTCCGGTGGTAGCGGTGGATTTGGTGGCTTCGGAGGAGGAAGCGGCGGCGGTGGAGGTGCCGGTCGCGGATTCTAAAAGAACCTTGACATGACATTGTCAAGGTTCTTTACTTTTATTGTCATGTATAGATGTTAGAATTACATTAGGAGTGATTGTTATGTTAACGAATAAAGAAAAAGAACTCATTAAAGCAACAGTTCCATTACTAAAAGCGTATGGCAGTGAAATTACAAGCACATTTTATAAACGTATGTTCCAAGAACATGATGAATTATTAAATATGTTTAACCAGACAAATCAAAAGTTTGGTGATCAACCAAAGGCACTTGCTAATACAGTGCTTGCAGCTGCTGAGCACATCGATGATTTAGAAGCAATTGTACCTGCAGTCATAGGGATTGGTCATAAGCACCGTGCATTAAATGTAAAAAAAGAACATTATCCTATCGTTGGTAAATATTTACTCATAGGTATTAAAGAAGTACTTGGTGACGCGGCAACTGATGATATTATTAACGCATGGGCTAAGTATTATAATCAAATTGCTCAAATATTTATTGAAGTAGAAGAAAAAATGTATGATGAGGCTGCATGGGACGGGTTTAAACCATTCACTGTAAAAAATAAAGAGTATCTAACGGAAGATATCGTTAGGTTTACAGTAGATAACAATGAGAAATTACCAGAGATTCTTCCAGGACAGTACATTACAGTCAAAGTAAAGCCAATCGATTATCCGTATGAAGCGTTAAGACACTATTCGATTTGTTCTACTCATACAGAAAATGGTTTACAATTTGCTGTTAAACGGGAAGGTCAAAATGATGAAGCGGGGGTCGTTTCTCATTACTTATTTGATGAGTTAAATAGTGGAGATGTCATTGAACTTTCAGCACCAGCCGGAGACTTCTTATTAAATGATTCTGATGAAAACTTATTATTCATTGCCGGAGGAGTTGGTTTAACACCGATTATGTCTATGATCGAAAGTGCTGTAGAAAATAATAAAAACATCGATCTAATCATATCGACTCATGATGAATCTACATTACCTTTTAAAGAGGAACTAGAATCATTAAAAGATAAAGTGAATGTTACGATTAGATATACTGAAGACGAAGGTTATTTAAATGAGAGTGATATTAAAGGTTACGATGATTATTCAATTTATATATCAGGGTCTTTAGGATTTAACCAGGCAATGATTAATGCTTGTGAATCTAATAAATATGATATGAGCAAAATTCATTACGAAGCGTTTGGACCAAGAATGAGCTTAGCATTATAGATTATTATAAAAGAAAAGTGTAGAGTTTATATGAAAAAAGTACTAGTTTATGATGGTGAATGTCAGTTATGTAATCGATTTGTGAATTTCGCAGTTAAAATGAATAAAAACAAAGACCTATATGTGACAGATTTTAACAGTCAGTGGATAAAAGATTTAACGTTTGAAGTGAATTCAAATCACGTGTCATATATTTCAAAACATAAAGTATATGAAAAATCAGACGCAGTTCTTCATTTTTTAGTGGACGCAAATGATTACTTTAAACCGTTACTCGTGACAAAGCTAATTCCAAGAAAATTAAGGAATTCTTTATATGACTATGTTGCAAAAAACCGGCATAAATACAATAAAAATTGCACAGTGAAATCTGTAAAATTTTATCAAATGTACTTAAAATGAAAACGACTCAAGCCTTGCTTGAGTCGTTTTTTTTAGAAGATCGACATGATTACTTTGCCGATTAATATAATGTTAGACTGTAATTGTTCGAGATTTTCTATCGCATCTTTAAAGAATACTTGTGCAGCGACAACCGTTCCGTTCATTAACATATGAACGAGAATTGGAACGAGTAGACGATTCGTCATCACATATACAAAACTAAATACATAACTCATTCCTAAGTAAACAAGAATATGTGTAAAGTCAAAGTGTGCGACCGCAAATATTAATCCGGAAATTAGTCCTGCGATTAAAAACGAAACGACACGGTTCATTGGTAGTCGTTCATAAATTTCTGCGAAAATCGCACGTCTAAATACGTACTCTTCGATAATTGGGCCAATAATCGCAACGAAGATTGCCATATACGGCATCGCAGTAATCATTTCCATAATAAGCTGTGTGTTTGCACTCTCTTCAGGGTTTCCGAGTAATTTAATATTAATGGTTGCAGTAACAAATTGAGCGACGAATGCTAATACTAATCCACCGAACACCCAAACAATTGTCATAAGTGGTGTGGACTTTTCACCGAGTTCAAACATGTTTTTATTTTTATGGATATTACCGAGAATGAGTACGACGATTAATCCGAAAACGTAAATCCCAAATTGATATGGCATATACATTTGTATAATTTCCATCACATCTGCATCTGGATTTGTAATTGCAAAATAGATTTGGAGCGGTACTCCAATAAATTGGATAACTCCAAATGTGACAATAATCAGTATGCTATATAAACTTCTCATAAAGACCTCCTATGTAACAGTTCCTTATATAATACTAACACTTGAAGCGATAAAAAAACATAGGAAACGAGTGTTACAACTTGAAATTTGACTATCTTTGATGTATGATAAAACACAGTTAGCACATCAAGCGAATGAGTGCTAAAAGACGGAAGAATGGGGAGGGCTTACGATGTTAAGACCACTAGAAAATCGAGTAATTTTAGATATTAGTAAATATAAAAAAGAAGAAACGACGTCTTCTGGTATTATTTTAACTGGAGAATCGTCAAAAGAAGCACCAGTCTATGGTGTCGTCGTCGCGGTTGGACCGGGACGCACGTTAGATAACGGAGAAGTTGTTAAGATAGAAGTAAAAGAAGGCGACAAAGTCGTTTATCATTCATTTACTGGAACAGAAGTTGAGTACGAAGGTAAAGAGTATATCATCGTACCAGCACAAGATATTTTAGCAGTAGTAGAATAAGGAGAGATATGAATGGCAAAGGAACTTAAATTTTCTGAAGATGCACGTCAATCGATGTTACGTGGAGTTGAAAAACTCGCGAACGCAGTTCGAGTCACACTCGGACCTAAAGGACGTAACGTCGTTTTAGATAAACAATTTACAGCACCTCTCATTACAAATGACGGTGTGACAATCGCAAAAGAAATCGAGTTAGAAGATCGCTTTGAAGATATGGGCGCAAAACTCGTATCTGAAGTTGCGACTAAAACAAACGACATAGCAGGAGACGGTACAACAACAGCAACAATTCTTGCTCATGCAATGATTGAGGAAGGCCTTAAAAACGTAACAGCAGGCGCAAACCCTGTTGGCATTCGTCGCGGGATTACAAAAGCAGTTGAAGAAGCGGTCAAAGCACTAGAAGACATTTCAAAACCAGTACAAGATAAAGAATCGATCGCTCAAGTCGGTGCGATTTCAGCAAACGATAAAGAAGTCGGAGAATTCATTTCTGAAGCGATGGAAAAAGTCGGTAATGACGGTGTCATTACAATCGAAGAGTCTCGCGGGTTAAACACGGAGTTAGAAGTCGTTGAAGGTATGCAGTTTGATAGAGGTTATTCATCTCCATATATGGTGACAGACTCTGAAAAGATGATCGCAGAACTCGATAATCCATATATCCTCATTACAGATAAAAAAATCACGAACTTCCAAAACGATTTACTACCTATTTTAGAACAAATCGTTCAACAAGGGCGTCCGATTTTAATTATCGCAGATGACGTTGAAGGGGATGCACTTGCGAACCTCGTCTTAAACAAATTACGTGGAACATTTACGGCAATCACTGTAAAAGCACCAGGATTTGGTGACCGTCGTAAAGCAATGCTCGAAGACATCGCAATTTTAACAGGTGGCCAAGTCATCACTGAAGACTTAGGACTCGAGTTAAAAGATGCTAGCTTAGATATGCTCGGTACAGCTTCAAAAGTACATGTCGATAAAGAAAACACGACAATTGTAGAAGGAAGCGGAGACGAAACAACAATTAAAGGTCGCGTTTCTCAAATTAAAGCACAACTTGAAGACACAGATTCAAGTTTCGATAGAGAAAAACTTCAAGAACGCTTAGCAAAACTTTCAGGAGGCGTTGCGGTCATTAAAGTTGGTGCGGCAACAGAAACTGAAATGAAAGAACGTAAACTACGTATTGAAGACGCGTTAAACTCAACACGCGCAGCAGTAGAAGAAGGCATCGTATCAGGTGGAGGAACTGCACTAATCGAAGTGTATGACAAAGTCGCAGCACTAGACGCTGAAGGCGATGAACAAACAGGAATCAACATCGTACTAAAAGCACTCGAAGCACCAGTGAGACAAATTGCAGAAAACGCAGGACTCGAAGGATCAGTCATCGTAACGAAACTAAAAGAACAAACAGGTGGAGTCGGTTACAACGCAGAAACAGACGAGTGGGTTAATATGATTGAAGCTGGGATTGTAGACCCTAAAAAAGTGACACGTTCAGCACTCCAAAACGCAGGATCAATCGCGTCAATGTTCTTAACAACAGAAGCGGTCGTCGCCGATATCCCAGATGAAGATAACATCGGAGACATGGGCATGGGTGGCATGCCAGGAATGATGTAATCTATTTGACCTATCATCTTTTTTGATGATAGGTTTTTTAATTTTATAAGATTTTTATAAACATAGTGAGACTTTTAAATTCTTATTGTATAGCGAGTACGATATAAGTTATTAATAAGAAATTTAGTTGTAGGGGTAAAGTATATGTTTTAGGCATGGAATGAAATCATGAAAAACAAACTCCGATTTATTTTAATCGTTGTTGCAATTATCGGTGCTGTATTCTCTGTATTTACGATATTTAAAATTGATCCCTTAAAAGCGATAGGGGCATAATCGATTGATGGAAATGTGAGTATTAATGGGACCTTAATTTCTCACTTAAGTGAAAAAACGCTCTAAAGTGCGTATGAATGAATTGAATTTGTCTTGCAAGCATCTAATCTCATTCCGTTTTTAAAAGTAGAAAAACCATTTGAACCGACCGCTTCACTGGATTCTGACCGTGCCTTTGAAGTGATGGAACTTTTAAGAAATGAAACAAAAAATAAGAATGCCAACAGGATTTCCTTCATTCCTAGTTTCATAATAAAACCCGTATTTCAATGAAATACGGGTTTTTCATGATTAAAGCTTATTTTATTGGTTAAATTTAATAATAATCAATAGTTCAATAAAGTTTTATGCTTCTTTTTTCTTCATTCCTAAACCAATTCCTGTAATTCCATAAATCATAGCGAATACTATACATAGGTAACATGGCACCGCCCAAATCCAGTAATCTCCAACTCCAACTCCAAGCACTTCTAAGTAATAAATAGCAGAGACGCCCCATGGTACAAATCCTAGCACCATTGTTCCGGCATCTTCTAGAGTTCTAGATAAGTTTTCGATAGGTACGTTTTGTTCTTTATATGCATCCTTCATTAATACACCAACCATAATAATTGAGATTGATGCTACTCCTGATGTGAATACAATAATTAAACTACCTAAAATTGTTGAACCAATGAGCCCAGCTGTATTTTTAATAAATCTAACCATAGAATTTAGGATTGTATCTAAACATCCAGCAACTTCCATTATACCTGCAAATGCGTAACCACAGAATATCGTAACGATTATTGTTGTCATAGAGAATATTCCACCACGGTTTAATAGTGACTGTACTGAATCTGAAAACTCCATATTTCCTGCAACCATGCTCACATTAAAACCATCTGACATAGCAATAACACCATCAACAATAGAGAAACCATTTGAGATTGTTCCAATTACAATTGCTAATAATGACGATAAAAACATGACTGGCACAATAGGTTTTTTTGTAAATGCCCCCCAAAGTATGAGGACAAAGGGAAGAAGCATGAATATATTAAAATTGAAAATGGAGTCAAGTTGATTAAGCAATTTATCGACATTGGATGTATTGACTTGTGATGAATCTAACCCAAGCCCAACGATGAACCAAACAATCAAACCAACAATAGATGCTGGGATTGTTGTCCATAGCATATTTTTAATATGCTTATACAAATCAGTTTCTACAACTAATGCTGCTAAGTTTGTAGTGTCTGAAAGAGGTGAGAGTTTATCACCAAATATTGCTCCTGAGATAATTGCACCAGCGGCAATGCCAAGTGGAATGTTCAATTCTACCGCAATACCCATAAGTGCAACACCTGCAGTTGCTGATGACCCCCATGCCGTGCCTGTTGCTACTGATACAACTGCAGCAATTAAAAATGCCATTACTAAAAAGTAAGTTGGGTTTATCATCTGTAACCCATAATAAATCAGAATTGGTACTGTACCTGAATAAATCCAAGTACCAATAATAATACCTACGGCGAAGATAATAAAAATAGCTGGCATTGCAGTTTTTAAATTTTTTACAATACTTTCTTCCATTTCATTCCATGTGACTCCAACTCGAAGTGCAATAAGAGCAGCATATAGAGCAGTGATGAGTAGGAGTGGTTGAATTGGGATTTTAAAATAACCAAAACCAACTCCAATTACAACTGCTAAAACGATAAAACAAGAAATCGCTTCTAAAAATGTTGGTTTTCTTTTCATAATTTTCCTCCTTAATCTATCAAACTAAATTGATTAGTTCGTCTATACTTTTATTTTCCAGACCAAGTTTTTCTAATGTTAATCCTGTTTCAAAGAAGTTATTGTCTAATATTGTACTTCCAATTTGTATGACTGAATCAATGTTTGGTGTAGGTATCTTGGTTACTTTTCCTAGATCAGACCAAAGAACTAGACCATCAGAAATATCCTCTGTAAAGTATCTAGAATTTACAGATTCAGGTCCCTTAATTTGTGTAAATACAGGGCTCTTATTAAAGAGAGTTTGTAGATCATCAGTGTTGTTAGTAAAATAACCTCGATTATATCTACTTTCACTCGCATTTTCTAATTCAAATCCGAGTGCTTTCCCAATCTGAATTCTTTCGCTTTCAATTGCTCTTAAAAGCTTTATAGTATGTTCAGTAATTCCTTCTTTGTATAAATAGAAATCGCCTTTTGAATAGTCTATTCTTCCAACGTTTAATAGAGCTGGACCTGGATGAACCTCTGGGTTACCATTTTCTAGAGTAGTGTGCCAAATGTTCTCTGCAGGCTCAAAGCATGAATAATATTTATTTGCGATATCTAAAAGCTTACCTGTGTTTTCTTTAGGGTATGCAGAAACAAATATTTTATTCACACGCAATGACAACTCAGCCCTTGCCTCCCTAGGGAATGCGCGTGTACCATAAGTTAACGAGTTAGTTTCTCCTATTAGGAACTTTTTCTTTATGCCTAGTTTTTCAGCAGTCTTAACAAATCTAAGAGAGTTTAAAGTACTTGCACCATTTATTAAAATTGCTTGTGATTCAAGAACGACAGGTGCCAAAGTTTCTGCGATGGATTCAATTGCAAAACCAGGGACCGTAAGCATGATGAGTTCACAATCTTTAATTGCTTCTTCAATGTCGGTTGTTACAAGATCAATTTCATAGAAATTAGAACCATTTTCATCTTCTAAATGAACTCCACCTTGTTTCTTAATTTCTGATAACTTTCCTTCAGATTTCTTATCACCATATAGAGATACAATAAAGCCTTTTTGTTTTAAGTCTGCAGCTGCAGTGATTCCACCATTACCAGCACCAATAATTGCAATACTATCTTTGATCATCTTAAAATCCCCCTTTTTATATTAAATACATTATTAACTTAACATAAATTCTGCTAGTATATTGAATGCGATTTTAAATTTTTTTATAAACATTTCTTAAATCAATACAAATTAGTTGAACGATAATTTACAATCTGTTTACTCCTTTCTAAAAGTAAATTCATTCATTTCATGTATAATAAAAATCAAATAGGTATCGTGAGGTGTTCTTATGACAAAAAAGAATTATCGTAGGCGAAGGTTTGTCGGGTTGACTATTGGTGTGGTGGCGATTCTCGTTGCTATCCCGCTTTTCGTTGGCGTCTATTCGCTCGTTAAGCCGCTCCCTGACGGGATTTCTACGCAGTCTGATTTTGTTAAAACAGATGATTTGGATATTCTCTATGATGTGACTTATGAGGATAAAAACAGTGCTGTCCATTATGAGCAGGAAATCGTTGATACAATGTACGAAGTGATTGATAATGCTGAGGATTTTATCGTTTTAGACATGTTTTTATTTAATGATGACTATAATCACGACACGTTGGAGTTTCCTACGTTATCAGAGGATTTTGCAGACCGTTTAGTTCAGAAGAAGAAAGATTCTGATATTCCAATTACCGTCATCACAGATCCCATCAACTCTTTTTATGGTACATATGACACGCACGTATACAATAAATTACGTGATGCTGGAATTGATGTTGTCGAAACGGATCTGTCTAAATTAAGAGATTCTAACTATCTATACGGTGGTTATTACAGGACATTTTTTACTTGGATAAAACCAGGTGGTCTGAAAATTTTACCAAACGCACTTCGTCCGATGGATGACAAAGTGGGTATTGGGAGTTATTTAAGACTCTTAAACTTCAAAGCCAATCACCGCAAGACAATCATGAATGAGAAAGAGGCCGTCATTGCGTCACTAAATCCGCATGATGGTTCGAGCTTACATTCAAATATCGCTGTGAAGTTTTCTGGAGATACTTTGAACGATCTATTAAAAAGTGAAACAGCTGTTTTAGATTTTTCAGGATATGATACATCTAAAATTAAGAAGTACGAAGTCGAAACTGATGAAAACACGGGTGAATACGAAATTTCTCTCGTCACTGAAGGTAAAATTAGAGAAGCGCTAATCGATACAGTCAATCAAGCTGAAGCGGGGGATTCTCTTAAAATCGGTGTGTTTTATCTTTCAGATCGCGGGTTTATTAAAGCACTGAAGGAGGCGTTAGATCGCGGCGTAAAGGTGCAAATTATTTTGGATATTAACCAAGATGCCTTTGGTAATGAGAAGAATGGTATTCCAAACAAGCCGGTTGCGAGTGAGTTAATGAATTATAAAAACCCTCCAGAAATTCGTTGGTATAAATCTCATGGCGAGCAGTATCATGCAAAGTTTATGATGCATGATAATGGTGAAGATTCAACTTTAATCCTGGGTTCAGCTAACTTCACAAGACGTAACCTAAAAGACTTAAATTTAGAGACAGACCTCGTTGTTAAGGCAAAATCAGACAGCGAAGAAATGATTTCTATGAACGACTATTACGATAGACTTTGGAATAACAAAGATGGTGTTTACACACTCGATTATGAGAAAGAAGCTGAAGATAGTATAATGAAAACAATTCTATACAGAATTCAAGAAGGACTCGGTCTCTCCACATTTTAACCAAGACATTTGTCTTGGTTTTTTATATTATAGAAACTTTATATAAATTTCTGTTTGTCGAAGATTTTCTAGGGAATAGGTTTAGTAAATATTTAAAGTAGGAGTAACTACAGAAACAGAAATGAAAGAACGTAAGCTACTGATTGAAGATGCTTTAAACTTGGCACGTTCAGTACTCCAAAACGCAGGAACAATTGCATCAATGTTCTTAACAATAGAAGCGGTTGTTGCTGATATACCAGAAGAAGACAACATCGGAGACATGGTCATGAGCGGTATGCCAGGGATGATGTAATATATATTTAACACTCGCTTAAAATAAGTTGCTCCTCTATGGTTGAATATTAAAATTCAGCTTTAGAGGAGTTTTTTATGATGAAAAATAATATTAAAATTAACTGACTAAAAACTATAATAACTATCAAAAACTAATAATGGTTAACATTAACTAGCA
>NZ_CAVG010000086.1 GCF_000438455.1 Nosocomiicoccus massiliensis | reverse complement strand
AGAAGATGTACAAAACAACTTTCTAGAGTTTGCATATAGTGATGAGATGTTGAAAAAACGACTTTATCAAATTATGTTCGTTGCCGAATACGATGAAAAAATCATTGGTTTTATAAATTTAAAAGAAACGGAACAACCAAACACATATGATTTATCAGCAATATACTTATTACCAGATTATCATGGTAAAGGAATCGGTAGTCGGCTGATAGCTCATAGTATTGAGTCAATCAAAAATTTTGAAGAAATCTTTCTAGAAGTTGAACAAGATAATATCAATGCGGTAAATTTCTATAAGAAACTAGGCTTTAAAATTGTAGACGAATATAATGATGACTTTGATGGCCATATCCTAAGAACATTAAAAATGTCTCTTTCAAAAGTCCGTTGATAAAACTATATAACTGTGAGGAGGTTATTAAATGACTCGGAGAAATATAATCTTAATACTTCTTTTAATCAGCTTCATCATGATGCTACTCGCGGCACTGATACCAGAAAAACTCGGTGGATTCTTATTTTTATTTTACATCGTGCCAGGGATTTTATTTTTTGTAAGTGCAGGGATGATTGCGTATAAGAAGGATTAGTTTTCAAAATAAAAAGCACGCGCTGAAGGATTTTTCAGCTTGCGTGCTTTTATGTTATTTCTTTGTTTCTACATGTTCTAATCCATTTCCTAAAAGGGCCATCGCGATTTCAGTGTAGTTTCGTGATTCTTCTTTTGCACTTTCATCTACTTGCTCAATACCCATTAACTGAAGAACTTTATCTAGTTCTTTAACTTTTTCATAGTCCATGACGCCTTCTACAGTGAATTTATCATCTTCGAATTTCATATCAAAATTCACACCGTCAAGTTTGTTTAACTCTTCATAATTTTTGGCGATATCTTTAAATTGTTCTTCTGCAGCTTTTTTATCTGCTAAGCCAAGTGATTCATATGACTGTTCGTTATAAGTTGTCTGTTTTAAAATTTTGTTGTTTCCGTCTTGTAAAACAGATACTTCGTAAATATAGCCTTCTTGTTCGAGAAGGAATACTTCAGTCGATTTTTCACCTTCAAGGTAATATCCTTGCTTTTTAAAGTTATCTACACTTAAATCATAGCTTACAAACTGTGATTCTATACCAGAGTCAGGTAGTGATGACACTACACTGAGATCTGCGACTGTGTAGTCGACTTTGAATGTTTCGATGAAAGTATCATCATTAAATTCTACTGAGTATTCGACGCCTTCTTGGTCTTTATATTTTTCTTCATCACCAAATTCTTTAATCTTTTCTTGCGCCTCTTTTTTGTCTTTCACACCAAGCGTACTGTATTTACCCTCAGTGACCTGGTTTTGTTCTAGTAATACGTCATCTGCATGCTTCATTTCGATTGTACTAAGTAAGCCATCTGCTTCTTTTTTCATGATGTTAGTCGTAGCTTTCGACTCATCATATTCTGGTTTCTTAGATGAGTCGCTGTTCTCTTCATTCTCAGTGTCTGTCGATTCTTCTTTCTCAACTTCCTCTGTCTTTTCGTCCGCTGACTCATTACTAGTATCCGTGTCTTTATCTTCGTTAGAAGAACACGCAACGAGTGTTATAAAAGATAGGGCCAGCAGGACCATCCAAAATTTTTTCATATAAATTTCTCCTCTCAGATATGTAGTAATTAAAGACAAATTACTATCGGGACATATTTAAGGAACTTAATCAAAAACCGTTACGGCAGTGTTCCTTATACTTAAAATTACCTAATTGAAATATTTTTAAACTTAAATTTATAAAATAATAAGAGAAGTAGCGCTTCTGACTGACTCTATTCAGTGATTTATATTTCTTTTCAGACTAGAATAGTAGTATATATAGAAAGGATTAGGAGTGTAATTATGCTGACAAATAAAGAAAAAGAATATCTCAAACTCGCTGTTAATCTTGCAGAAGAAGCATTAAATAAAGGAGACCAACCGTTTGGTTCAGTGCTTGTAAGTGATAAGGGTGAAGTATTATTTAAAGACCATAATAGAATTTCTAGTGGCGATAATACGAAGCACCCTGAACTTCATATCGCGCAGTGGGCGAGTGTGAACTTATCTGATGAAGAAAGAAAAGCATCGGTCGTGTACACTTCAGGCGAACACTGCCCGATGTGCGCAACTGCACATGCAATAAACGGACTAGGTAAGATTGTCTATGCGACGAGTAGTGAGCAGTTTAGAGAGTGGCAAAAAGAATTCGGTATAGAAGCTGGACGCGTGAAGCCATTAAGGATTACAGATATCGCGGAAGATATCGAAGTGATTGGTCCAGTCAAAGAATTTGAAGATAGAGTAAAGAAACTTCATAGAGAATACTATAGAAAATAGAGATTTAGAGTGGTTTTTCATCTTTTTAAGGGAGGTGCGGGAGAATCGTCGACGAGATGAAAAACTCCCCGTCGCTATGAAGGTTATCGACGGCGAGTTTTTGATACACCGACGCAAAATGATGAATCGTCGGCGAAAAACTGAAATTCGCGAAATTCACCGACGATTCGGTGATTCCCGTCGGCGTATAGAAATTTCGCCGACGATAGTGCTGTCTGCGTCGGTGGGAATGAAGATTCACCGACGATTTCGGAAAATCCAAGAAATCCTCACCAAACAACATCCGAAACACACAAAAATAGAGCGCACTCCCTCGAGTGCGCTCTATTATTTTGCGTCATCTTCTGCCGCTTCATATATTTGATCTTTTATTTCATCGCTTGGTTGTAAGTTAAAGTTTAATACGATATTTAAAATGATTGCCGATAAACTACCCATTACAATTCCACTTTCTGTGATGACTGAAATACTTGACGGGAGACTGCTGAAGACGTCTGGTACCGCAGTAACTCCAAGTCCGAGTGCGAGTGAGATCGCAACGACCATTAAATTGTTTTGGTTTTCAAAGTTTACTGTGCTAAGCATTTTGATTCCGTATGCACTGACCATCCCGAACATCGCAATCATCGCGCCGCCTAAGACGGATTCTGGTATCGCGAGTGTCGCTGCTCCGATTTTTGGCATCAGTCCTAAAATCATGAGCATAATTCCTGCGATGTAGATAATTTTTAATTTACGTACGCCAGACAATTGAATGAGTCCGACGTTTTGACTGAATGTCGTATACGGTAGGGAGTTAAATAATCCTCCGAGCATAATCGCAAAACCTTCCGCACGGTATCCACGTTTTAAATCCTTTTCGCGAATTTCTTTATCGGTAATATCTCCGAGCGCGAAATAGACCCCTGTAGATTCTACTAAACTCACCATCGCAACTAATATAAGCGTCAGTATCGGTACTAAGTGGAATTCTGGTGTTCCGAAGTAAAAGACGACCGGTAAGTGTAACCATGATGCATCTTTTACTGGAGATAAATCGACTTGACCGAAAAATGCTGCGATAATTGTCCCGACGATAATTCCAATTAATATCGCGATGGATGCGAAAAATCCGCGTGCAAATTTTAATACGACTAGTATGATAAGTAGTGTAATAAATCCGAGTGCGACATTCTCAATCGATGCGAAATCTTCTGCACCTTGGCCTCCAGCGAAGTTATTTAAAGCAACTGGAATGAGTGTTAGACCGATAATTGTGACGACCGTTCCTGTTACAACTGGAGGGAAGAATTTTATCAGTTTACTAAAGTATCTTGCGACGATAACGACGAATAATCCTGCGGATAAAATTGCCCCGTACACACTTTGAATACTATATGTATTTGCGATGTTGATGATCGGTCCGACGGCGGTAAACGTACATCCTAATACGACTGGGAGTCCAATTCCCATAAATTTGTTTTTCCATACTTGTAAAATCGTAGCGACACCGCACATCATAATATCAATTGAGATTAAATACGTCAGCTGTGCAGTCGTAAGGCCAATCGAAGATCCGACGATTAACGGCACAATCACGGCGCCTGCGTACATCGCAAGTACGTGCTGCAGTCCGAGTGAAGCATCTTTAAGATGCTGTCTTTGCTCCATTAATTGTCACCTACGAATTTAACTTGTTTATCGTACATCGACTCGATGCGTGCAAGTGACTCCACGCGGTATCCTTTATCGCGTAAAATTTTACCACCGCTTTGGAATGCTTTTTCTATGACGATTCCAACACCGACAATTTCTGCACCGGATTGCTCAACGACGTCAATAAGAGCGCCCGCCGCTTCACCGTTTGCTAAAAAGTCATCGATGATGAGTACTTTATCAACTTTACTTAAAAACTTTTTCGCTACTGCGATCGTGTTCGTCTCTTGTTTTGTATATGAAAACACTTGTGACGTGTATAAGTCATCGCTTAACGTTAACGATTGTCTTTTTCGTCCGAAAACAACTGGGATATCTAAAAGTAAACCGACCATCACAGATGGCGCGATACCAGAAGATTCGAGTGTTAACACTTTATTGAACTCGACGTCTTCAAATCGAGTAATAAACTCTTGTCCCACTTCTTTCATTAATAAAGGATCGATTTGGTGATTTAAAAATGAATCAACTTTCAGTACATTTTCGTTTAATGCTTCACCGTCATTTAATATGCGCTGTTTTAAAAGGTCCATAGTAATCTCCATTCAATTTATTAGTGTATAAATAATATCAAACTCTTCCCTTTATAACAATATCGTTAACGCTTCTTCGGATGAAAAACTTTCGTGTCTAATCGTCCGGCGTTCTCAATTTCTAAAGCGAGCTGTAGTAATTTATCTTCTTCACCTTTACGTGCGATAAACATGCTTCCGACAGGTAGGCCTTCGTCTGTATTATATAGAGGAAGACTAATTGCGGGTTGTCCGGTTAAGTTGATCGTCCATGTGTACGGACTATACGCGCTGCTCGTTTTAAAGACATCTTCAAAAATGTGTGAGACTTCATCGTCTGGTAAATTTTCTATATTTTCGAGTTTTTTAAATGCTTCGTCTGACGGTTTAAACTCGTCGATGTCTAAAGTTGGACCGTTCATTGTCGGTGTTAAGTAAAAGTCGTATACGTTATCGTCTAAAAAGCGATGATAGAGTTCGCTTAACGTATCCCAGTAGCTAAGAGATTGTGTATACATCCAACCAGGTACTTTTAAGCCTGCATAATACATACCGTATGAGATAAGTTCGACGTCGTCTTTTGTAATTGAACGACCTAAACTTTGTTCCATCGATTTAAACATCGCAGCAGTTTCTACCATGTTCATAGTAAAGTATGAATGAATTGCTTTTTGCCCGTCGACTAGTACAGTGTCTTCTACAACTTCGTGACCGAGTGACTTTAGCACTTCAACCGTATATTCTAAGCTTTTTACAGCTTCGATGTTCACTTCTGAACCAATTGGAGACTCTCGACTATACGCAATTTTTAAGCGTTTCTTAGGCGGTGTAAGTTCGCGTATCGTAAGTGGTGGAGCGATATACGGCGCTGCAGGTGGCTGCTCATCCATCATCTTAAGGAGTTCGTACGTCTCTCTCACTGATTTTGTTAAAAAGAAATCGATGGATGCACCTTGCCACTGTCTATAACTTCCTGGACCACTTGTGACGCGTCCTCTCGTCGGTTTTAAGCCGATTAAACCGTTAAAACTTGCTGGAATACGAATCGATCCACCGCCGTCACTCCCTGAAGCAGCAGGCACGAGTCCAGCTTTTAACGCAGCTGCCGCGCCACCACTAGATCCACCTGAAGAGAGTGGTCGACCAAATGGTGCATATGAATTTCCGAAAAGATCCGAATCCGTCACCATCTTAAATCCAAATTCTGGGACGTTTGTTCGTCCGACGATGACAAACCCGTTGTCGATAAGCATTGTGACAAAGTTGCTCGAAGTTTTCGCAACGTAGTCTTTAAATAAATGTGAACCATTTGTCGCAGATACTCCAGCTTCTTCTTGTCCGAGGTCTTTAACGACAATTGGCACTCCGTAAAATGGAGGTAATGCTTTTATTTCTTCTGAAGATAAAGTACCTAAAGTACTGTCCATTTCTTGTGCGGTACGGAGTGCTTTATCTTTTTGTATATGAACGACCGCGTTCATGTCGTCGTAATGCTCGATATTATGTAACGCACGCTCGACGAGCTCTGTTACGCTGACTTCTTTTTGTTTTACTTTTTCGCTATAGTATAATGAATCGTGATGAAATAATGTCATGAGAATTCTCCTTTACGTCTTTACAGCTAGTATATATAAGAAAATTAGTTTTAAAAAGGAAGGTGCCACGAAATGGACCGATATGAGTATTTAGGGACTGTGAAGTATCATTTACAATCCCTCCCAACCAAACGACAAGATAAAATAATCGACGGATTGCTGAATCGTTTTCGAGACAGTGAAGATGATGACGCACTAATAAAAGAATTAGGTGCCCCAGAAGCACTTGCTGAAAAGTATTTATATAGTAAAAAAGATTTAACGATTGATGAAGATATTACGCACTTTAGTTTTGAGACGACGTTTGTCCCGGTTTATGTGTATGAATCAGACGATGAGGATTTGCATATTAACGTAACGAAAGACATCGATTTGGAAAACGTTCAATATGAAATTAAAGACGGGGTTTTTCATCTGAATTTAAAGCTGTCTCATGCAAGTAAAAACACGCGATTAGACATCTATTTACCGGATAAAGATATCGATCGACTTGAAATGACACAGCATTACAGTTCAATTCATGCGGACAGTATAAAAGCGAAAGATATACTGTTTAAAAATGATGTTGGGCAAGTGTTAGTGAAGAGAGTAGAAGCGGATGCGTTGACGTGTTATCTTCAAACGGGAGAGATGCGAATTGATGACGTCGATACGAACCATTTAAAATTTAACGTCAGTACCGGGAAACTCGTTTTAGATAATGTGAATCCAGATCAACATATCGACGGAAAAGTTGCGACAGGTAACGCGATGGTTACGTTAAAAGAGATGTTTAAAAATAACGAGTTAACGTTAAAAGAGCAATTCGGATTACTCGATATTGAAGGATACGACGAGACGGTAGATGGAGAAATCCTCGGAGTTGGGGAGTATAAAGTGAAGCTCGTCGTGAGTTACGGCACATTAATGATAGACACGAATTAAGTTTAACAAACTTAATTCGTGAATCTATTCCAAGGGTATTTGTTTGGTGTATTACTTGACACTGTAATGACTTTATCTTTTGTTGGATGTTTAAAGCGAATTTCAGAACTCCATAAAGCGATTTGTTCACCGACTGTACTACGCTTGTTATAGCGCTGATCGCCAAAAATCGGAGTATTTTGATTTGAAAGCTGAACGCGGATTTGATGCGAACGACCGGTATGAAGTTTAACTTCGAGTAGGCTGAGTGCTTCATCTACACCGATTGTTTTATAATCGAGCACTGCGCGCTTTGCGTCTTGTGTATTTTTACTTGCGACATAAGACGTGTTCGTCTTACGGTTTTTAACTAAATAGTCTTCAAGCGTACCGCTATTATTTAGATGGCCTTCAATGACCGTTAAGTATTTGCGCTCGAACGTCTGTTTACGAATTTCATTAGAAAGGCGACTCGCACCTTTAGACGTCTTCGCAAACACAATTGCACCACCAACCGGACGGTCGAGGCGATGGACGAGACCTAAAAAGACATTGCCTGGCTTATTGTACTTTTCTTTAATATATTCTTTTACGATCGTCAGCATGTCTTTATCATTCGAATCATCCGCCTGAACCGGTATATTATTCGGCTTCGTCACAGCAATGACATGGTTGTCTTCGTATAATATTTCTAAAGTCATAGTTTAACCTTCTTTGTAATAGTTGTTTATACAAAATGCAATTATAACACTAGTATTACTAATGAAATTATATTGTTTTGAAAGAGTGATTATATTGAGAAATAAAGTATCATCTGAGGATGTTGCAAAATTAGCGAATGTATCGCAATCTACAGTATCAAGAGCATTTACTCCTAATGCTAGTATATCAGCTGAAGCAAAAGAAAAAGTGTTAAAGGCTG
>NZ_CAVG010000085.1 GCF_000438455.1 Nosocomiicoccus massiliensis | reverse complement strand
ATTGCAACATAAGATTAAAACTGATATTTATTATATTTCAGGCATAGAAAACACATCAACAAATAAGGAAAGGAAAGAATTTTTTGGAAATTATTTAAAAAGACAGGGCATAGATATAAAAATTATTTGTGGTGAGTTTTGCTATGAAAAAACGTTCAGAGAAGTAGAAGAGTTGATGATTAAAAAAATCAAGCCAAAAGCTATATTCGCGGCCAATGATATCATGGCACTTGCAGCCTTAGATGCACTAAAGAAATATAGAGTTAAAGTGCCTGAAGAAACAATAGTAATTGGTTATGACAATATCAAAATGTCTGATTGGGAATCTAATGATCTAACCACTTGGGAGCAGCCTATTGATGAAATGATTGAAAAAACGATAGAGATATTAAAACATAACTCAATGTATACCAGTCCACAAAAGGTTACTGTTCGTGGAAAGTTAGTACTTAGAAGAACAACTCATAAAACTCTTGACGATGAAAGCGGTTTATAATATATTCATTAATATAATATATTTTATTTATTTTTAATTGCATACGTATGCAAAGAAGGGAGAAAATCATGGCTAAGATTATTAAAGAAGGAATGAAGCAAGAAAGTATTAAAGAAGAGGACAAAAAAGTAAGCGCTATCGTAGAAGCTACTCTAGCAGACATTGAACTAAGAGGAGATGAAGCAGTCAAAGAATTGTCTGAAAAATTTGATGGTTGGAAACCGAAATCTTTTAGATTAAGTGAAGACCAGATTGAACAAATCAAAAGAGAAATATCTGATCAAACTAAAGAAGACATTAAATTTGCACAAGATAATATTAGAAAGTTTGCAAAAGCTCAATTAGAATCTTTAAATGACATTGAGGTTGAGGTTATGCCAGGTGTGTTTCTCGGTCATAAAAACATACCTGTTAATAGTGTAGGATGTTACATCCCTGGTGGGAGATATCCTATGGTTGCGTCAGCACATATGAGCGTGTTAACAGCAAAAGTTGCGGGTGTAAAAAGAGTGATTGCATGCACACCTCCGATAAATGGTGAAATACCTAAGGCTACAGTCTATGCTATGGCCGAAGCGGGTGCGGATGAGATTTATATTTTAGGTGGTATTCAAGCTATGGGGGCAATGGCTATAGGAACTGAAAGTATTGAGTCAGTTGACATGATAGTTGGGCCTGGTAATGCATTTGTAGCAGAATCTAAAAGACAACTATTTGGAAGAGTAGGAATAGATTTATTAGCTGGACCAACTGAAACATTAGTAATAGCAGATGAAACAAGTGATCCAGAAATGATTGCGACAGATATTCTAGGGCAAGCAGAGCATGGACCAACGTCACCGGGGGCTATTATTTCGACAAGTGAAGAAATTGCACGCCAAGCAATGGATGAAATAGAAAGACAATTGGGATCATTACCAACAGCAGAAGTGGCGAGTGTTTCTTGGAGAAATTACGGACAAGTGATAATTGTAGATAGCTATGACGAAGCAATAAAGGAAGCAGATAAATTAGCATTTGAACATGTTGAGGTTTTAACAAAAGATCCAAACCTATTCTTAGAAAATATGACGAATTATGGGGCATTATTCCTAGGTCCAGAAACAAACGTCGCATATGGTGACAAAGTAATTGGAACAAATCATACCCTTCCTACAAAGGGTGCTGCTAGGTATACAGGTGGATTATGGGTTGGTAAATTTATAAAAACAGTAACATACCAACGTATTGAATCAGATGAACAAAGTGCACTAATTGGTGAGTATGCAGCAAGACTTTGTGAGTTAGAAAATTTTGCAGGCCATGCTGAACAGGCAAAATTAAGAGTTAGAAAGTATGGAACTAACTAAATGAAGAACTAGTATCATTTTTAGGGAGGGTTATTATGATAGGTATGATAGGTTTAGTGGGAGGTTTAATTCTCTTAACTATTTTGGTAATGAGAGGGATGAACCTATTGGTAGTTGCACCATTATCAGCTCTTTTTGTAGCATTATTAAATGGTGTCCCTCTTTTCCCACAAATGACCATAAATGAAGAAGTTGATTTTGTCACTGGATATATGAATGGATTTGCAGGTTTCATTACTTCTTGGTATTTAATGTTTTTAGCTGGAGCTATATTCGGAAAAGTAATGGAGGACAGTGGTGCTGCTGATAGTGTATCAGAATGGATATTATCTAAACTAGGAAGAGAGAAAGCTGTACTTGCAATTATAATAGCATGTGCTATTTTGACTTATGGTGGAGTTAGTTTGTTTGTTGTTGCATTTGCAGTATATCCAATGGCAGTTAGTTTATTTAAAGAAGCTAATTTTCCACGTAGATTTATACCCGCAGCTTTAGCATTTGGGTCAACAACATTTACAATGACATCTGCAGGATCTCCTGAAATTCAAAATTGGATTCCTATACCGTATTTAAACACATCCCCATATGCTGCTTGGCAAGTTAGTCTTATAGTAGCAGTATTTATGATGATTATTGGATATCTTTGGTTAATGTGGATGATTAAAAGAGCAGTTTCAAAAGGTGAGTTTTTTATTGAAAGAGAAACAGATCATAGAGAAGAAAGAAGTCATCTACCTAACCCTATTTTAAGTGTTATACCATTGCTATCTGTTTTAATAGTTTCATACATATTTCATGAAAGATTTGAACAGTATGCATTAATATTAGCTCTAACAAGTGGTATTTTATTTACATGGTTATTAAACAGGAAGTACTTTAGAGATTTTTGGACAGCTGTTGGTGAAGGTACCGAGGGTGCTATTATCGCTATAGGTAATACAGCAGCTGTAGTAGGATTTGGTGGTGTTGCGAAAATTACTCCCGCCTTTGACAAAGCGGTCACTGCTTTAACTGATCTGCCGGGGAATCCATTAATCGGAGGAGCATTTGCAATAATGATAATAGCAGGATTAACTGGCTCATCATCTGGTGGGCAAACGATTGCTCTACCTATATTAGGACCTCATTATTTAGATATGGGAGTTAACGCTGAGGCATTACACAGAACGGTCGCACTCTCTTCCGGTACTCTAGATTCATTACCTCATGGTGGTTATGCAGTAACTACTATTAGATCTATTGCAGGTGAGACACATAAAGATGCGTACCCTGCTTTTGGGGCTATGACAGTTTTAGTTCCAATTTTAGGTGTATTATTAGCTTTAGTACTATTTTCATTTGGTATAGGTATGTAAAATACTTTTTAGTCAAAAACATGCATTAATTCTCTAATCGTAGTAACTTCGCAATTGCTAGTATAATTTTGAGAAGAACAATGAAATATAAAAAGTCCTTCACAAGTCATAATATTTTGAGATTATCTCTCAATAGTTATGAAGTGAGAAGGACTTTTAATTTGATAAAAAACTTTCGTGAATTCAATCATAAACTCCTATTCTAAGTTAAAGGGTTTCCAAACAAGTAAATTAAAATAAATGCAACGAGAAAACCGAGTAAGAATATACCGAGGTACTTCGAGTTTTTCATTATAAATCAACTCCTCATAATTTACTTAAATTATTTGCATTAATTTGACAGTTACCTGATGAATCACAGACGCTCATATTACCTTCTTTTGTAACGATGATATAGTAGCCAGGTGGATAAGTGGTACCAACAAGAGCTTTTTCTACCCACTCTAATCCATTTGCAACCCAATATGATGCATTGTGTCCAGTAGTATATTCTATAACACCATCAACTAAATAACCTACTAACACACCACCGACAAAAATAGCTACAGCAGATGCAGAATTTTGCTCCACTTCACTGTTGGTATTATAATGCATTTCATCATAATTTTTTTCATAATTAGAGGAAGCGGATACAAAAGAATTG
>NZ_CAVG010000084.1 GCF_000438455.1 Nosocomiicoccus massiliensis | reverse complement strand
AATATTTTCTAAAAACACATATTTTTGATTTTATAAACTTTTCAAATGGTTTTTAGGAGAGGTGCAGGAGTTCTTTTGCTATTTTTTCTCGAATCGTCGGCGAGATGAAAAACTCACCGTCGCTGTGGAGATTATCGTCGGCGAGTTTTTGATACACCGACGCAAAATGAAGTATCGTCGGCGAAAAATGGGAAATCACGAATTTCACCGACGATTCGGTAATTCCCGTCGGCGAATAGAAATTTCGCCGACGAAAGTCCTGTTAGCGTCGGTGGGGAATGGAATTCACCGACGATTACCATAATCATCGGAGAGATTCAATTTTCGCCGACGATTCCACCACACCAACTCACCACGCAGCTAAATCTAACTGATGAAACAACCGCAAAAATAGAAAAACCGAATTCCATCGGAATTTCGGTTTTATCATCTTTAATTATTTCTTGTTTACTGAAGCGTCGTAGATTTTTTCTACTGAATCAGCGAGTAGGTTGTTGAATTCTTCATCAGTTTGATCGACTGATAATCCTTCTGTTAACCCGCGTGAGAAGCTCGCGATGATTCCTTCGTTTTCTTTTAATAGTTCGTTTGCTGTTGCACGGCTATATCCACCTGATAATGCAACGACACGAATGACGCGTGGGTGGTCGACTAATTCTTTGAAGTTATTTCTTACTGAAGGAATTGTCAGTTTAAGCATGACGTCTTGTCCTTCTTCTAACTTATCTAACTCGTCTAAAATCGCAACTTTTAAAATGTCTTCGATTTTTTCTTTGTCTTTAGAGTTGATGTCAACTTCAGGCTCGATGATCGGTACTAATCCTTTTGCTAAAATTTTCTTACCGATTTCGAATTGTTGTTCTACAACTTCTTTGATCGGACCTTCGTTTGCTTCATGGATCACTGAACGCATTTTTGTACCAAAGATGCCGTGTTCATTTGCACGGTCTAATAACTCATCAAGCTCAGGCATTGGTTTCATTAACTGAACTCCGTTTTCTTCATCAGCAAGTCCTTTATCTACTTTTAAGAATGGCGCGATACCTTTGTCTCTTAAGTATTCAGCAGTGTATTTACCGTCGACTTTACTTTCCATCGTTTGTTCGAAAAGAATTGCACCTAAGATTTTGTCGCTAGTAAATGCTGGTGACGTTACGATACGTGTACGCATTTGGTGTACAAGATCGAACATTTCCTCTTCAGTATCGTAGCTATCTTCAGCGATACCGTATAAGCGTAAAGCTTTAGGTGTTGAACCTCCACTTTGGTCTAACGCTGCAATAAATCCATTACCGTTTTTAACTTTGTCTAAATGTGACATGTATGAATTCCCACTCCTAAAATAATATTAAGCATAATCGCTCATCATCTATATTATGCTAGATTTCTCGATTTAGTTCAATATGTAAGCAATTTATGTATAATATAATTATGGATAAAGTACAACTGACTCAAGTGAGTAAGCATTTCGAAGATACGAGTGCATTACGAGACATAAATATAAATATAAAAGAAGGAGAATGTTTGGTAATTGTCGGTCCGTCAGGATCAGGTAAAAGTACAATTTTACGTATAATTGCTGGACTCCTTGAACCGTCACATGGTGAAGTGTATATCGATGGTCAAAGAATGACCGATGCTAAACCGAAGGACCGTAATTTAACATTTGTGTTTCAAAACCTTGCACTGTACCCGCATTTAACAGTGAAACAAAATATCGAGTTTAGTATAAAGAAACATATGAGTAAAGAGGTGCTCAGAACTCACGTCGAAACGATTGCGACTGAACTTGGTATTAAGCGACATTTAAATAAGCTTCCAAACGAACTATCAGGCGGTGAACGCCAGCGTGTCGCGCTCGCTAGAAGTCTCGCGACAAATGCAGATATTATATTAATGGATGAACCACTCGCTAGCCTTGACACGAGTTTAAAACGCGAAATTACTGACTTAATTTTACGCATTAAAACTGAAGAAGAGAAGACGATTATATATATCACGCATGATCATAACGAGGCGATGAAATTAGGCGATAAAATACTCGTTTTAAAAGACGGTGAAGTCGAGCAATTTAGTGACGTTTCTAAAGTGTATCATCATCCAAATAATCCGTTCGTCGCGCAGTTTTTCGGAACGTACCCGATGAACGTTTTTACAGGCGACGGTAAATTATTCGCTGTTAGACGAGAAGATATTAAAATCGTTGACGATGGCATTCCAGTAACCGTCGACGATGTTGAAATCGTCGGAGGGGATGCGTTTGTTTCATTTACATATCGGGACCAACCGATGGTATTACTAACGAGAGACGAGAACGTAAGTGTTCACGACGATATTCAAATACAATTTAAATCACTACACGAATTTCAATAAGGAGAATGGCCAATGAGCGTAATTGAACCAATTTTAAATAGAAAAAGTACGAAGATATTTAAGAAGACAGAACCGATTTCTAAAGAAGCGGTTGAAACGATTATAGAAGCGGCAATCCAAGCGCCGAACCATCACATTACTGAACCTTGGAAGTTCTTTGTTATGCAAGGAGAAAATATGCAGCAGTTTTATGATGCGGCGATGGAATTCCAAAAAAATCGTGACATTAGTGAAGAAGAATTTCAGCGTATGAAAGTTAAAATGATCAGTAAAACGATGGTTGCTCCAACTGTCATCTTAGCGGTCTATAGTAAAAATAAAAATAAGACACGCGGTAAATACGAAGAAGATATTTTAGCAGTCGGTGCAGCAATTCAAAATATGCTCGTTCAAGCGACGAGTATGGGCATCGATTCTATTTGGAAGACTGGGCCAGTTTATAATGCTACAGAAGTAAAATCAGCACTAGGCATTGAAGAAGACGAAGAAGTTGTAGGGGCAATTTTCTTTGGAGAAAACGACAACGCAAAAGAACTTCTTAGAAAACGTACTGATAAACGAGAAAAGACAATTTGGCTATAAAAATAACCATCCTTTTATATA
>NZ_CAVG010000083.1 GCF_000438455.1 Nosocomiicoccus massiliensis | reverse complement strand
GGCTGTAAACGTCATCTCATTTGAGACTTTGTCTACAGCCTGAGATAAACATTAGAAAACAATGTTTATCTTAATAAAAATTATAACTCTCTATATAGACCAATTACTTTACCAAGTACTGTGACTGAATCTAAAATAATTGGATCCATCATACTATTTTCTGGTTGGAGTCTATAGTAGCCTTTTTCTTTATAGAAACGTTTTACTGTCGCTTCGTTTTCATCGTTCATCGCAACGATAATTTCCCCGTTATGTGCGATGTTCTGCTTTCTAACGATGACTTTATCTCCGTCATGAATTCCTGCTTCAATCATACTATCTCCGACAACTGTAAGTAGGAATACCTCACTATTATGTCCAGCAGTTAAATGTTCTGGGAGTGGGAAGTATTCTTCGACGTTTTCAACAGCAGTGATCGGTAACCCAGCAGTAACTTTACCGAGTACTGGTGCATGAATGACAGCTACTTTTTCTTCAAACTCATTACCAACAATTTCAATTGCACGAGGTTTTGTTGGATTTCGTTTGATGTAGCCTTTTTCTTCTAATTTACTTAAATGCCCATGGACAGTAGAGCTCGATTGTAAGCCAATCGCATTCCCAATTTCACGGACACTCGGTGGGTACCCTTGTTCGTTTACACATTGCTTAATATATTGAAGTACTTCTTTTTGACGAGCGGTTAATTGTTCCATAATATTTCCTCCGATATTGAGTTAACTCAATTTTAGCATAAGTATATGTTGAGTACAAACATTTGTTCGTAATCTCTTGACAACGAACACGTGTTCTATTAATATAATAGTACAAACAAATGTTCGGGAGAGATGAAACATGGTTAAACAAGAACAAATTACAATACTTGCGATTACAGCTTTACTTATCACGTTAAGCATATACTTTTTAATCGATTTTTATATACATGCACCACTTTATGATCTCGATCATGTATTCGGGTCATCACAAGCAGCATTTTTTGTACAAGATCAAATAGCGAACAGTGATACGAACGATACACTTGAATTCGCAAGTAAAACGTTAAACAGATAATATATGATATTTGCGCATCGGCAATATAGCCGAATGCGTTTTTTTATGGTAAATTTAAGTAGAAAGGATGAGTCATCATGTTAGATGATAAAAAATTAAAACGACTGAACCATTTAGCGAAGTTAAAGCGTGAAGAAAAGATTACTAAAGATGATCTTGAAGAACTGAATGCACTAAGAAAAGAGTATTTAGAAAACTTTAGAAGTAGCTTTAGATCGCAAATTGAAAATGCGACAGTGATTGATCCAGAGGGTAACGATGTTACACCTCAAAAAGTAAAAGATATTCAAAAAAGAAGAAGAAATAATTAAGGAGATTTAAATGACTATGACTTTTGATCAAACAGACCAATTAGTTGTCAATTCAATCCGTGCATTGTCTATCGATGCAATTGAGAAAGCAAATTCAGGACACCCAGGACTTCCGATGGGGGCTGCACCGATGGCGTATGCGTTATGGAAAGACCACTTAAACTTTAATAGTAAATCTGTAAACTGGTTTAACAGAGACCGCTTCATCTTAAGTGCGGGACATGGAAGCATGCTGTTATACAGCTTACTCCATTTTTCTGGTGTTATCTCTATGGACGACATTAAAGAATTCCGTCAATACGAATCTAAAACACCAGGACACCCAGAGTTTAAGCATACTGACGGAGTAGAAATTACAACAGGTCCTCTTGGCCAAGGTTTTGCAATGAGTGTTGGTATGGCGATGGCTGAAGCTCATTTAGCAGCGAAGTTTAATACGAAAGAACATAACGTTATCGATCACTATACGTACGTACTAGCAAGTGACGGTGACTTAATGGAAGGTATTTCACATGAGGCTGCATCACTTGCTGGGCATTTAGCGCTCGATAAGTTAATCGTATTATATGACTCTAACGATATTTCACTCGACGGTGATTTAGATATGAGTTTCTCTGAGAATATCGAAGGTCGTTTTAAAGCATATAACTGGGACTATCAAATCGTAAAAGACGGTAACGACTTAGAAGCGATCAGTCAAGCGATTGAAAACGCGAAATCTTCAGATAAACCGTCATTAATTGAAGTTAAAACGATTATCGGATATGGTTCGCCGAACAAACAAGGTAAAAGTGATTCACACGGTGCACCAATCGGTGAAGATGAAAGAAAGAGTGCGTTTGATCATTATGGTTTAGACCACACAAAGTCATTCCACGTAGATGATAGCGTATATGAGCGTTTTAACGAAACGTTAAACAAACGTGGTGAAGAGTTAGAGAACGAATGGAACGCTTTAATGGAAGAATATAAAGCGAGCAATGAAGATTTATACAATACGTTAGTAGATGCAATTAACGGTAAATTACCAGTGGATTACGACATGAACTTACCAACATACGAAGTCGGCTCTAAAAAGGCGACACGTGGCAGTTCAAGTGACGTCATTCAAAAACTATCAGAAAACATTCCAACGTTATTCGGTGGAGCAGCTGACTTAGCATCATCAAACAAAACACTAGTCAATGCTGAAGAAGCATTCTTACCAGGTAACTACAGCGGACGTAACATTTGGTTTGGTGTAAGAGAATTTGCGATGGCAGCTGCAGCGAACGGTATGGCTGCACACGGTGCAATTTTACCGTACGTCGGTACATTCTTTGTGTTTAGTGACTACTTAAAACCAGCGGTACGTTTAAGTGCGTTAATGCAGTTACCAGTCACATACGTATTTACACACGACTCAATCGCAGTCGGTGAAGACGGACCAACTCACGAACCGATCGAGCAACTCGCTGGACTTCGTGCAATTCCAAATTTAAACGTCATTCGTCCTGCTGACGGTAACGAAACACGTGAAGCTTGGAAACGTGCAGTTGAATCTAAATACACTCCAACCGCACTCGTATTAACGCGTCAAGACGTCGAAGCGTTAGATATCGACAAAGATACGCTCGCTGAAGGGGTAAAACGTGGTGGATACGTTGCATATGATAATGGAGACGACGCAATTGTGTTTGCAACAGGTAGTGAAGTTGCACTTGCGATTGAAGCGGCAAAAGTTTTAAAAGAAAAAGACGTAAACATTAAAGTCGTATCATTACCAGATACTGAAACATTCTTCAAACAAGATAAAGCGTATATCGATAGCGTATTAAATAAACATATCGAAAATAGAACAGCTGTAGAAATGGCAGCGAGTATCGGGTGGGCACGATTTGTCGGTCTTGACGGTAAGTACTTAACGATCGACACATTCGGTGCAAGTGCGCCTGGAGATTACGTAATGGAAAAATACGGCTACACAGTCGATAACTTAGTAAATATTATTTTAGAAGACTAAAACAAACATCCTGTACACTGTACAGGATGTTTTAAATGCATTGAACGTAGTTTTAAATTCATGTACAATTATAATGTTGAAAATTGGAAAGAGGTGAGTCGTTTGGCAACTTGGATTTGGATTTTAATCGTTATCGTCGCACTAATTGCTGGTACAGCACTTGGTTTTTATATGGCACGAAAGTATATGATGGATTACTTAGAGAAAAACCCACCAATTAACGAAGACGTGTTAAGAATGATGATGATGCAGATGGGTCAAAAACCTTCACAAAAGAAAATTAACCAAATGATGTCTATGATGAATAAAAACATGAAAGACGTTAAAAAATAACTGATATGAAGCATGTCTCTTGAATCATTTAAGAGACGTGCTTTTTATTTTGATAATTTGTCATATATATATTACTGTTAATAGAGCAGTTCAGTCGTTTAGATGATACACTTAATATATATGAAATGGAGGCAGAACATTGGGTAGTGAAGTTACTTTTTTCTTAGCATTTGGAGCAGGCGTGCTAAGTTTTGTATCCCCATGTGTATTACCGGTATTCCCGGCATTTATCTCATACATTACTGGGATGAGTTTTGATGAAGTTCAAAATCGTAATTTTAACTTACGTGCAATTTTACATACGTTATTCTTCCTCGTTGGGTTTAGTATCATTTATATCGCAATTGGATTTGGTACGTCATTTTTCGGTGGTATACTCATCGAATATTCGAAACTAATTCAACAAATAGGTGCGATACTAATTATCGTATTTGGTTTAATTATTACGGGTATTTTAAACTTCGATTTCTTAAATAAAAATAGAAAAATTGAATTTAAAAATAGACCGAGTGGGTTTGTAGGATCTGTGTTAATCGGTATGGCGTTCGCTGCAGGGTGGACTCCATGTAACGGACCAATTATCGGTGCAATTTTTGCGATGAGTGCAACAGAGCCAGAAAATGCATTAATGTTAATGGTCATTTATTGTTTAGGATTCTCAGTACCGTTTTTCATATTAAGTTTCTTCGTCTCTCGTACACGTTGGATTGTTAAATACTCTGGCATTCTAATGAAAGTCGGCGGCGTAATTATGATTTTAATGGGTATTTTATTATACTTTGACGGTCTGACTAAGATTATTATTTGGTTATCACCGTACTTTGGAGAGTTTAGAGGGTTTTAAATGAATGAATTATTCGCTTTACTAAAAGAATATGAGGATACGCTATTTATAATCGCATCGATCGGTGCGATTATAATGGGGGTTACTC
>NZ_CAVG010000082.1 GCF_000438455.1 Nosocomiicoccus massiliensis | reverse complement strand
CTATATAAATATTCATAACTAAATCCTTTCTGTACTTTTACACTATTATATCATACAAAAACCCCTTTAAAGTTGATTATTAGTTTCAACTTTAAAGGAGTCATTTCAATTACTCAACCTTTTTTAATGCTTCTGTTTGTTCAAATATAGAGAATTTTTGTTTTTCATCGTCTGCGAGTTCAAAGAGCTTCTCGTATGGTTTGTAGTCGATGTTTAACTCGTCCAGTTTTTTCTTCATAAAACCGTGATCTCTTTTTGGTGTCGCGATGATATAACCTTTCATGATTTGGTCTAAATGAATTGTATCTACCTTCTCATCTAACGCGATTTTTGAGATGCGTCCGGCGATTCTTTGTTTCGCTACGTCTCTAAATAATTGTGGTACAGGTGACACAAGTTCATCTAACAGTTCTCGTGCTTCATCGTTCCATAATGGTAATGCTTGTTCTATATAATACTCTTGCCAATCGAGTTCTGACCATCCATCTTCTCTCGGCAATGCTTTTAAAAACTTTCTAAACATAAAATAGCCACCGATCGCAAGGAGTCCAATCATTAAGAATCCCCATAAGGCGATCATCCACATGACAAAATCACTATACACGTCCTTCACCTCTTAACTAGATTATAGAAAATAAAAATATTTATGTCCATTTTTCTAAATGGAACGATATATAGGGTGTAAGGAGGTGAGACACATGATTAAATCACTAGCAGCGAAATTTGTGTATGAAGAGGAAGACATGTCTGGTAAAGAAGTTTTAAAGACACGTACGTTAAATCGTCTTTCAGTACACACAGGAAATGATGCTTTACTACGATTAAGTGAAGCATACGGTAACTTAAAAGGAGAAAAATACGTCAACGTATTTAAAGTCATTACGGAAGAAGTAAACTAATTAAGGAGGAAACAAAATGTCTAGAAAACTTATTTTACAATTTGAAACAGAATATGAAGGAGTATTTAACTTCACGATTAATGAACCAAAAGATGGACTCTCTCAAGAGGAAGTCGAGTTAGAAGCTCAAAAAATTATCGACTCAAAAGCGTTAATTTCAAAAGACGGTGCACCGGTACGTCTAAAGAGTGCCAAAATTGTCACTCAAGACGTTGAAACGCTCGTGTAAATGGATATTACACAACTCGTTAGTGACGTTGGATTTCCTATCGTCATCACGTTCTTCCTCTTGCACCGTATGGAACGAAAGCTCGACCAAGTAGTGATGGCACTTCAAAATCTATCGAACTAACAAAAAGCCCTTCGGGGCTTTTTTTTGTTTTTAAAACTTTTCTAACTCGTATAGAATGATGAGTAAAGAGGTGCTACTATGAAAATTTTACATACAGCAGATTGGCATATCGGGAAACGTTTAAACCGCCAATCTTTAATTGATGATCAGCGCTATGTGCTCGACCAGTTATTAACATATATAGATGAGAACGATGTGGACGCGGTTGTGATTGCAGGAGATTTATACGATAAAAAACAACCGTCTCAAGAAGCGATGAACGTCTTAAACTATTATTTAAAAGAAATCAATTTAGTACGTAAAAAGCCAATATTTTTAATTAGTGGAAATCATGATAGTAAACCATATATCGACGCACGTAGCGAGTGGTTTCAAGCGAATCACTTTTACGTAAACACTGAACTTGAAAACTGTTTTACACCAGTCACGTTTAATGACGTTGATTTTTATTTATTACCGTATATTGAAATACCTGAAGTGAGACATTATTTTAATGACGATACGATCGATACGTTCGAAAAAGCATACCGCCGTGTGATAGATGAGATTACAAACAATTTTAAACGAGAAAATAATATACTCGTCGGTCATTTATTTGTTTCTGGGAGTAAAGAATCAGAATCCGAGGAAAAAATTACGATCGGTTTAACTGAAGAAGTGTCACATACAATTTTTGAACCGTTCGATTATACGTTACTCGGTCATTTACATAGACATAATGCATTTAATAGTGAAAAAACGTTTTATAGTGGTGCGATAATGAAATATAGTTTCGATGAAGCGAACGATAAAAAAGGGTTTAAAGTGATTGATACTGATAAGAACACAGTTGAATTTATCGAATTTGAATTACTTCACGACCTCATCTATTTTAAAGGAAGTTTTAAAGATATTATTACCGGTGAAGTAGAGATTGAAGACAAAGATGCATACATCAAATTTGAGTTAACCGATATGGAAGGGTTCACGGAACCGATGACAGCGTTAAAACAACTGTATAAAAACACGCTCGTATTATCACGAAAAATTGAACGCTATGAAAACGATGAAATCGAGATAGACACTAATAACACGACTGACGATCAAATTTTTAAGTTGTTTTATGAAAAATTTACAGGTCGTGAACCGACAGAGTTTGAATTTGAAACGTTTAATAAACATTTAAGAGGGATTACAGATGAAACCAATTAAATTACAGATGGAGTTTATCGGTCCATATAAAAATGAAACGATTGATTTCACACGCTTAAACGACTCATTATTTTTAATATCAGGTCGCACGGGATCTGGGAAATCTATGATTTTTGATGCGATTACGTATGCATTATTTGCGACAGCTTCTACAGAGAGTAGAGGTGGTGAGTCTTTAAGAAGCCAGTTTGCAAGTGATGATGAATTGTCAAAAGTTAATTTAGATTTTTATCATCGTGGTAAACAATACCGAATCGAACGTACGTTGACATACAAAAAAAGAACGAACAAAAATCCAACGACAGGCCAAGCAGCAATATACAATGACTTCGGTGAACTCATCGTATCCGGATTACAGGAAGTGTCAAAATACGTCGAAGAACTCCTTCATATGTCAGCGCGACAATTTAGACAAATTGCACTATTACCACAAGGAGAATTTAAAAAGTTACTCACTGCAAATACGAAAGACAAAGAAGAAATTTTAAAAACATTATTTGGTACGGAACGTTTTAACGACGTGTACAAAAGTATTTATAAAGAATATAAAGATAAAGACAATAGACGACAATTACTTTATAAAGAAATTGAAACGCAGTTATTATCTGTTTCAAAAGAACCAGTTTTAGAATTCAACACGTCATTAAAATCTTTTACAGAAAAAATTGAACAAGATAAACGTGTGTTAAATAAAAAGAAAAAAGAAATAGAGCCTGTTGAATTATACATTGAAAAGTTATCTAAAACAATTCAAGAAGACGAGCAGCATAATGAACGGTTATTAGAATTTAATAAAACAAACGTATCATTATCTGAATTGCGTGCACAATCTGACGAAATTAAAGAAACAGAACGTACATTACAATTAGTAAATGAACTATCTAAAATTAAAG
>NZ_CAVG010000081.1 GCF_000438455.1 Nosocomiicoccus massiliensis | reverse complement strand
AAGAAAAAGAATTAGAAACGAACGACGCGAGTATTGATGCACTGAACGCTTTAAAAGAAGAAAAACATTCTATTGAACTAACGCTAGGCGTCCTTAAAAGAGATATTGAAGTACAGGAAGCTGAAGATAAAAAAATAAAGCAACTAGAGTCTTATATTCAAGAAAGAAATCAGGTGTCTGAACAATTATCTGCTTCAATAAAAGAAAAAGAAAATATCGTCAAACAGTTTAATGACATTTCACTCGAAACAAACGACGCTATTAATCATTTACTGTCTCATTTAGAAATTGGTAAGCCGTGTCCAGTGTGTCACTCAGTAATCGAGACATATCCAGATCACAAAGAAATTATGGATGAAGAGACAAAAAACAGGTTGACTGAACTAATTAATCAAGAAAATGAGTTCTCTAAAAACATCGATAGGCTGACGATTCATATTGAAGCGGCACGATCAAATATTAGTGACGTTAAATATGATGGGGATCAGTTAAGAGAAGACTTCGCAAAGCTAGAATTCAAACTTAAAAATATTGATGAACAGCTTAAAAATGTGAGTGAACAGTTAGAACGTAAAGAGAAGTTAATGAATGAAATTAACGAACTTAAAGATTCACGATTAAAAACAAGTGAGGCACTCACATATAAAAACGAATCACTAAAAAATCTTACACTAACGAAGGAATCATTTATTGCGGAGACTGGACTAAATGACTATACAGCGTTAGAAGAGAAAATCACTCTACTAACGGATTCTGTTAACCTTCATGAGCGTACGTTAAAAGAAGCGGAGTCCAAACGACAAAATATTGAAGTAAATATCGCCAAACTAAATACAGAGTTATCATCAGTCAAAGAAAATATTGAATCGTTTCGCCGTGATTTAAATGAGTATACACCAAAAGTTGAATCATTTTTAAACACTTATGACACAGTAGACCGAACGAATATTGAAGCGTATTTTAAAATCGATGACGAAGCGTTACAGCAATCAGTCGATACGTTTTACAGTAAAGTGCGCGAGCTAGAAGTAAAATTAAACACGTTAAAAGAATCTCTCACAAGTTTTGAAGCGATCGATGTCACATTAAAAGAAGAAAAGCTAAAAGAGTTAGAAGAACAAAAGAAAGAGTTACAACGCGTTATTACAGAGACTGAATATCAATTAAATAGTGACGAAGCATTAAAAGAAAAGTTAACGGATTCTATCAACACATATAATGATGACGAGAAACGTGTTCGCGAGCTCGAAGTCTTAGCAAAAATTATAAATGGTAATAGTGAAGGTAGAAATTCAACCCATCCAACATTATCACGATTCGTTCTGATTCATTATTTAGAACTGATTTTAGTCTACGCTAATAAGAGACTCACAGAAATGACGAATGGCCGTTATGAATTGCGACGAAAAGATACGTTTAATGCAGCAGACGCACTCATCATCGACGTATTCGATCACTTTAACAACGAAACGAGAAATATCGCAACACTTTCAGGAGGAGAAACGTTTCAAGCGAGTCTTGCCCTTAGCTTATCGCTCTCTGAAGTCATTCAACATGAAGCGGGTAGTATAACTATGGATATGCTCTTAATTGACGAAGGGTTTGGAACGTTAGATGAAGAAACACTTAACACTGCGATTAACACGTTAGTTGACCTTCAAACGAAAGGCAAGATGGTCGGAATTATATCTCACGTTGAGGCACTAAAAACACGACTTCAAAACATTATATATGTAGAAACAGAAAACGAAAGAAGTACGACAAATATTGTAACTTATTTGTCATAAAGGCAATATGATATAAAAAGGTTATGTGAGATAATCAAGTTATATAGAACATATTGAGGGGGATAATCGTGAAGCGATTACTATTACTCGTTTTACTATCAAGTATTGTTTTATCTGCATGCTCTAAAGCTGGAGAAGTAGACGTAAGCAGCCGATACGGCAATACGATGGATGACTTTGAAGTCGTTGACCAAAACGATGAAACATTTACAAAAGCCGACATGGATGGAAAAGTATACTTAGTAGACTTTATTTTTACAAACTGTACGACAGTATGTCCACCGATGACACATAACATGACGTCTGTTGTAGAAGACCTTGAAAAAGACGGCGTAGAAAACTATGCGATTTTAAGTTTTTCAGTGGATCCAAAAAGAGATACACCAGAAGTATTAAGAGAATATATCGATCTATATCATATCAATGATTTAAATGCAGATTGGACATTCGTTACAGGGTATGACTATGAATTTATCCGTAAATTCTCAGAGAAAAACTTTAAAACAATCGTCGCACCACCACCAGAAGGTAGTGACCAAATTACACACGGTACATCATTTTATCTCGTCGATGAAAACGGGAAAATCATCAAAGACTACTCAGGTGTAGATAGTGGAGACAAGCGTTTCCCTAAAGAAGAAATCGTGAGTGACGTTAAAAAGTTAACAAAAAATCTATAGACCCTTAACCACTAAGAGAGATCTTAGTGGTTTTTTATCTTCTAAAATTAGAAAATTTGTGTTATTATATATGAATGACAATCAGTCATTTTTCGGAGGTGAGTCAATTGAACAAAGAGGAAAGAATTATCGAGTCTTCTATCGAAGTCTTTTTAGAAAAAGGAATTGAGAAAGCAACGGTGTCTGAAATCGTTAAAAGAGCAGAGATCGCACAGGGTACGTTTTACTTATATTTCGATTCAAAACTATCAGTAATGCCTAAAATTGCTGAAGTGATGGTAGAGAAAATGTTAGAAGAACTATCACAAAATGTTTCTGGAGACTCAATTGAAGAAGAAATAAAATCAGTAATCGATACGATTTTTAATATAACAAAAGAATACAAATCACTGACAACACTCATCTACTCAGGACTTACGCAAACACAATATGTCGGCGACTGGGAAAAAATATACGCACCACTATATGATTTTATAGAACAATTACTAATTCCACATATAAATAACGGTGAAATTAGAGAAACGGTAAATACAGCGTTTATATCAAAAATTTTAATCGGCTCGATAGAATCATTGGCTGAACAGATGTACTTATATGATGAAGCAAGTGAAGAAAATGTAAATGACTATAAAGAAGAGTTGTTTACGTTTATTTTAAACGGATTAAAGTAGTATTTAATTTTATTTTATAATGACTGATAGTCATTCATTTCATTTAGAAAGGGATTTTTATGAATAAAGCATGGATATATGTCTTTATAACGAGTTTCCTAGAACTCGTTTGGATATACGGATTTAACGTCGCGAGTACATGGTGGCACTGGGCGATACTCGTACCAATTATTATTTTAGATTTTTTAATCTTATCAAAAGCGTGTGAATCATTACCAACAGGAACTGTGTACGCAATATTTGCTGCAGCAGGGACCGTCGGAACAGCATTAATGGACATCTATTTCTTCGATGAACATCTAACACTCGCGAAAATATTCTTCATCGGAATATTAGTACTCGGAGTCATCGCACTTAATCTAACAGACGATACGAACAAAAAGGAGGTCACTGAATAATGGGCTGGATATACGTATTTTTAGCAGCAATATTAGAACTCGTCGGAGTTATAGGGTTAAACGGATTTAGTCAGAAGAAATCAGTGAAAAACTTTATACTATTCTTTGGAGGATTCGGAGGAGCATTTGTCTCACTATACCAAGCGTTTAACTATCTCCCAGTCAGTATCGCATATGCAGTCTGGATTGGAATCGGAACAGCCGCAGCAGTGATTGTAAACATGGTGTTTTACGGAGAATCAAAGAGCCCTGGAAGAGTACTAAGTTTAGTAGTCATCATCATTGGTGTAGTAGGATTAAAAGCAGTGAGTTAGTGCGGGAGTTGGGGTAATACTCTCCGGGTTTCGTGTTGTTTATCATTTAAAGTGTCTTATGACAACTTATTGTGAATTTAATTAACAAAAATATTGCGAATCTGTTAAATATATGGATATATTTAACAGATTTTCTATTTTTAGACCTCTTTTTGTTAGATAAAAAATTATATTGAACATATTTTATGATTTCAGATTCGTTTTTGTTAAATAAATGATTATATCTAACAAAAATTTGTTCCAGAGACAAATATTTGTAAATAAGAAGGATATAATAAGTTAAAAATCGAGGAAAGAGAAGAGTTTTGAGTGTAGTAATGATAATTGTTGGAATAGTTGGCTGAAAAGCGCTGAATTAGCTGGGGTGTTGCAGGAATGTTCTCTGGATTTCGTGTGTTTTATCATTTAAAGTATCTTATAACAACTTCTGGTGAATTTAATTAACAAAAATATCGCGATTCTGTTAATATAT
>NZ_CAVG010000080.1 GCF_000438455.1 Nosocomiicoccus massiliensis | reverse complement strand
AATCACTCCTATGATGTTATTTAGTTTTATCTTGTTATTTTCTTTTATAGTCGTGGGTTTTACGTGATTATTATGGAGATTATAAATAGTCCTGATAATCGTAAAATACCGTATGTACCTTTTGTAGCAACTAGTACTATTCTAACTTTTATTATTTATGATGATTTATCAACTATATATTTTGGAGGTTTCTTATGAATGATTTAATGATTAAAGAAATGATGTCTTCTGATAAACCGAGAGAACGATTAAAAATATACGGTGCGGATAATTTAACAAATAGAGAACTTTTAGCAATCATTATAAATACCGGTAGTCGGAATGAGAGCAGCTTAACACTCGCAGATAATGTGTTAAAGAATTTAAAGAAAATCAGCGATTTAAGAGATGTTACGTATCAGGAGCTGACTAAGATTAATGGTATCGGTGAAGCTAAAGCGATAAAAATATTGGCAGTGATTGAACTTGCTGTAAGAATGCATAGTCATAGCTTAGAAGATGATGTATTCATTCATTCTCCAGATGACGTGTCGAAACTTTTAATGGAGAAAATGAGATATTTCCAACAAGAACACTTTGTCGTCTTATATTTATCGACTAAATATAAGGTGATTCATCAAGAAACAGTATTTAAAGGATCACTTAATACTACGGTAGTTCATCCACGAGAAATCTTTAAAGAAGCGGTCAAAAGAAGTGCTGCAGCATTTATATGTGTCCACAACCATCCGAGTGGTGATCCAACACCTTCTAGTGAAGATATTGAAGTTAGTAAACGACTAAAAATGAGTAGTGAATTGATTGGTATCGACTTTTTAGATCACATTATCATTGGTAATGGTAAATACATTAGCCTAAAAGAGATGGATTGTTTTTAATCTAGTAATGATTGCATAGGGACTTGTAACTCACTATGCTTTAATATATTATGTTAAAATTACAGAATATTAATTTTATACATAATAACTATTGAGGTAGGTGTTCCTATGTTTACATATAAAGTTGACGATGATATTTCTTTGAAGTTGGTGGATCATCGTGATGCGGATGCTATTTTTGAGTTGACGGATAAGTCACGTGATTATTTGAAAGTGTGGTTGCCGTGGCCTGCTTTTATTAAAGAGGTTGATGATACGAAGGCGTTTATTAAGTCTTCGATGCAGAATTACGTCGATAATAAGGGTATGGTGACTGCTATTTTATTTAAAGGGGAAGTCGCGGGTATTTTAAGTTTTAATTCGTTTGATTGGTCGACACGAGTTGGTCACATTGGCTATTTTCTCGGTGAAGAGTTTCAAGGGAACGGGATTATGACTCGTGCTGTGCGTGCGCTTATGGATATCGGTTTTTCTGAACTGAATTTAAATAAAATTGAAATACGTGCTGCAAGTAAAAATGTGAAGAGTCGTAAAATTCCTGAAACGTTAGGGTTTATTGAAGAGGGGACGTTAAGACAAGTTGAATGGTTATATGATCATTATGTCGATCATGTTGTTTATGGGATGTTAAAAGATGAGTGGATGGAGTTAAATTAATATTAATGCCACCTGTTTTTAACTTTTTAATAAGAGGGTATATGAGTATAAACGATATGGAATGAGGTGATTCTATGCTTGCTTATGTATATGCTGAAGATGAAAACGGCTTAATTGGTAAAGGAGACAGACTACCATGGAGGCTTCCTGCAGATGTAAAGTTTTTTAAAGAAGTGACGATGCAAGGAGACGTTGTCATGGGTCGCGTGACATATGAGTCAATACCGAAACGTCCGTTAAAAGGTCGACGTAATATCGTGTTAACTCATAATCCAGATTATGAAGCACCCGGTGCGATTGTAGTTAATAGTAAAGAAGAAGTTTTAGAGTTATATGAAAAGTACGCTGAAGATTTTTATATTATCGGCGGTGTAAGTTTATTTAAACTGTTTGAAGAAGATGTTGATTATTTATATCGTACAGTCATTCATGACGCATTTTACGGTAACGTATATTTTCCTGATGACTTTAATTATGATGATTTTGAACTTCTGAGGTCTTGGGATGGTATTGTAGATGAAAACAACAAGCATCCACATACTTTTGAAATATGGAAAAGAAAATAGAGATTAAAAATAATCCCCGAGAGTTTCGAGAATTAAACTCTTGGGGATTATTTTACATAAGTAAGAGCACTAGCGTTGACGCAATGAGGTGATTTATCATCGTCCATGTAAAGAATGGATACGTGCCATTATGAAGTTTTAACATTTTATTTGTGTTAAATACAAGTACAAGTGTTAATACGAATTCAGTAAAGCCATCCATATTTAATGTTAAGTTCATTTGGAAATATGCGATATACATCGCGATTGCGTTAAATAGTGCTGTCCCTGCAATCATATATTCTTTTAAAAGTACATTAATGATAATTGTTAATACTGATACGATCAGTCCAAATAATATTAAGTTTGGAATGACAAACGTTAAATTACTACCGTATCTCGCATAGTCTGGTATTGATGGTGCGATGACGATTGAACCGATGATGAAAAACGCAATGATAAACCAAATGTTGTTAAAGTGTCTGCGCATTTGTGGACCGTAGTTTAAGACGAACGAATATATTTTTGTATTCACTTCTTGACCGTTAATTTCTGCTTTATCATCTTTTACATTGACCATAGGCTGTTCTTTCTTTTTAAATAGGAAAGCATGGTATGCAAAATATATTTGTGTGATGATGAGTACAATGATGAAAGTTTTTAGTGTCATGCTTAGCCTCCGTTTTATATTACGATTACTAGTGTATCGGTTTATGTACATTATTACAAAATAAAACCCACTAAATTGGCGATTTAGTGGGTCTTTTGCGTAGACGTTCTGAGTCTACATTTAACAGATAATAATATGATATCTAGCACTTAGGTGTGCTACCGGTGAGTGACATTTGCTAGGCACTGTCGTTCTCTATGTCTAATATATACTCATTATATTTTAATGTTTAAAGAAAAGCAAGTTTATCTCGAATTTTATTTAATATAAACTTTTAAACGCGTATATTTTTCAATTAGATATGGTAAAATAATGATAATTATGGAGGTGGAGTTTTGAAGTTTTTTAATAAGAATAAAATGATTACGATTGTCTTTTCAGTCATCCTCCTTATTTTATTGATAGGGTTTTCTATATCTGTTCGTACACATACGACAAAGGCGGAGATGTTCGTTGGTGATGCGACAGCTACGACACAAAAAGTAATGAAAACTCCGTTTAACTTATTAGGTTTTATATTCGGACCGTCAAAAAACGAAAAAGAACTTGAAGCTAAGTTAGATATGTTACCGCAACTTGAAGCGGATTTAAAACGCCTTGAAGAAGAAAATGAAAAATTAAAAGAAGCACTTGATGTATCTTCTAAAATCGACTATGAAACAATCAATGCTCGTGTTATTTCACGTTCACCGGATCAATGGTTAAATAGTTTTACTATCGATAAAGGAACGAAGCACGGTGTATCTGAAGGTATGGCCGTTATGACGCCAAAAGGTCTAATTGGGGTTGTAAAACGTGCAAATGGAAGTTCAAGTTTTGTGGAAATGATTACGACAGACGCTGCAAAGAAAAATATTTCTGTTGAAATACATAACGGAGATAAGCGACATTACGGTACGATTCAAAGTTATGATGAAAACGGAAATACGTTACTCGTCGGTAATATCGTTAACGACGGTAAAATTAAAGAAGGTTCAAAAGTATACACATCCGGTTTAACAGGTATTTTTCCAGAAGGGATTATCGTCGGTGAAGTTGTCGATTCGGTAAACGATAAATATGGTTTAAGCAAAAATGCGAGTGTTAAAATGGACAGCGATATTAATGAACTCGACATGATATTTGTCATTAAACGAGAGCCTGAAACTGTAGGTGAAGAATAACGATGCGTTCAATTTTTTTATTTATCGGATTCTTTACTGTATTGTTTTTAGATTTTAGTTTCGCTTCAGTGAGCCCATTCTCACTGTTAGGTTCTGACGTTTATTTTGTACCGAAGTTATTATTTATGATGTTATTACTCGTATCGATTTACTTCGGGAGATCGTATAGCATATTTTTTAGTATCGTATTCGGAGTCATTTTAGATTTATATACAGGTTCAATTTACGGCATTCATTTATTTGGATTTGTCGCATTTGTATTATTTATGCATTCAGCATTTAGAGTATTCTATAGAGATATGATAGGTTTATTCTTTGTCGTTATCGTCAATACGTTTTTATTTGATTTATATATATATGGGATATACAAAGTAGTTGGGTATATAGATTTACCAGTATTTGATTATATTGCGTTACGTGCAGTACCGAGTTTATTATTAAATGCATTACTATATATACCACTTCTCATCTTTGTACTCGTATTAAGAAAAATAAGAAAAAATGTATTCACAAAACATGCATAAAAAGATTGACTAGAGCAGTTAGTATGTGTATACTTTAGAAGTTGATGAATTTGTAAACATCAACCGCTCAGAACAGGTTTAAGTGATTATTTAATCCACCTATATGGCGTGTCTTATAATTAGGAGGTGTAAAGTATGTTTGCTATCATCGAAACAGGCGGTAAACAAGTTAAAGTAGAAGAAGGTCAAACAATCTTCGTTGAAAAGCTTGACGCTAATGAAGGTGACACAGTTACTTTTGATCGCGTACTTTTAGTTGGTGGAGACGACGTTAAAGTCGGTGCGCCAGTCGTTGAAGGTGCTACAGTAACTGCAAAAGTTGAACAACAAGGTCGTGGCAAGAAAATCCACGTCGTTAAGTTCAAACGTAGAAAGAACTACTTACGTAAACAAGGTCATCGTCAGCCATTCACAAAAGTTACAATCGAAAAGATTGATGCGTAATGGTTCATGTTGAAGTCAAGTTGAAAGATGACGTTGTTAAAAGCATAGAAATGTCTGGTCATGCCGATTATGGAGAACATGGACAAGATATTGTTTGTGCTGGAGCGTCTAGTGTAGTATTTGGTAATACGAATGCGATATTTCAATTGACAGATGTCGAACCGGTGTTAGATATCAACAATGAAGGTGGGTATTTCTTTTTAGAAGTAAAAGAATACGACCAATCTGTAAATCTAATACTTAAAACGATGATTATATCACTCGAAACTATAGAACAATCGTATAAAGACTATATTAAGGTAACTAAAAGTGAGGTGGACTGAATGTTTAAATTAACATTAGACTTACAATTTTTCGCATCGAAAAAAGGGGTAGGATCTACTAGAAACGGTCGTGACTCTCACGCGAAACGTCTTGGTGCGAAACGCCAAGATGGCCAATTTGTAACAGGTGGTTCAATTTTATTCCGTCAACGCGGAACTAAAATTCATCCAGGTGTAAACGTTGGTAGAGGTGGAGACGACACATTATTTGCTAAAGTAGATGGAGTCGTAAGATTTGAGCGCGTTGGACGTAACAAAAAACGCGTATCTGTTTACGAAGCGTAATAAAACAGGCATCAGCGATTCGCTGATGCTTTTTTTTATGTCAGTATATTATGTATAATAGATAAGAATGGAGGTGTCGGTATGTTTGCAGATTATGCGAAGATCTATGTAAAAGCAGGAAACGGTGGTAATGGAATCGTTGCGTACCGAAGAGAAAAATATGAACCTATGGGTGGTCCAGCAGGTGGAGACGGCGGTAACGGTGCAGATATCGTTATGGAAGTCGATGAAGGACTTAATACGTTAATGGACTTTAAATATCAGCGTCACTTTAAAGCAGAGCACGGTGAATCTGGTATGAGTTCAAATAAGCACGGTAAAAGTCGTGATCCGATGATTCTTAAAGTACCACCAGGTACAGTCGTAAAAAATGCTGAAACTGAAGAAGTCATTGCGGATTTAACGACACATACTCAGCGTGCAGTCATCGCAAAAGGTGGACGCGGTGGACGAGGGAACTCTCGTTTTGTATCGAGTAGAAATACGGCACCAGATTTTGCTGAAGGTGGAGAACCAGGAGAAGAGTTCGACCTTATATTAGAATTAAAGTTAATGGCAGACGTCGGTTTAGTAGGATTTCCAAGTGTTGGGAAGTCGACGTTATTAAGTCGTGTATCTCGCGCGACACCTAAAATTGCGTCATATCCATTTACAACGATTCAACCGAATTTAGGTGTTGTAATTGTTAGAGATAAGTCATTTGTTATGGCGGACTTACCAGGGTTAATTGAAGGTGCAGCTGACGGAACAGGTCTTGGAATACAGTTTTTAAGACACGTCGAACGTACTAAAGTTCTCGTGCACGTCATCGACATCGCAGAAACAGAGTATAGAGATGCAGTGGAAGACTATAAAATCATACGCAATGAATTAAAAGAATATAACGAAAAATTATTAAAACGACCAGAAATTATCGCTTTAAATAAAATCGAAGTACTTCAAGATAGAGAAAATATTGAACGATTTAAACGTGAAGTCGAGACGGATTCTAAAATCGTTGAAATCTCAGCTGTAACTGGAGAAGGTATTCAAGCGTTAAACGATTTAATTATCGAAACGTTAGAAAATTATGTCCCTGAAGAGGAAGAAGAAACTATCGATCAAGACGTTCGCGTCGTATATCGACATGAAAAACAAGAAGCACCGTTTGAAATTAAACGTGGTATGGACGGAACATTTGAAATTCACGGTAAAGAAATCGAGACGCTATTTATGCGTACAGACTTCTCGCGTGACGCAGCAGTTAGAAGATTTGCACGTCAAATGCGTTCGATGGGTATCGATGACGCGTTAAGAGAAAAAGGTGTACAATCTGGAGATGTCGTTAGAATTAAAGACTTTGAATTTGAATTTATTGAATAGGTGAAAATATGTATCAGTATATTAAAGGCACGCTCACAGAAATTCATGCGAATTATGTGACACTGGAAACAGCTGGTATTGGGTATTTAATCGTTGCTGCAAATCCATATCACTTTGAAAAGTATTTAAATCAAGAGACGCGTATTTACGTCGAACAAATCGTTCGCGAAGATAGTCTCACACTATATGGGTTTAGCAGTATGAGTGAAAAGGAAATGTTTCAGTCGCTATTAAAAGTAACTGGAATTGGACCAAAAAGTGCGCTCGCAATTCTCGCGACGTCAACACCGTCTGAAGTCGTAAATGCGATTGAAAACGAAGATCAAAAGTATTTACAAAAATTCCCTGGTATAGGTAAAAAGACCTCTCAACAAATTATTTTAGATTTAAAAGGGAAGTTAAAAGCAGACTTTAAAGCTGAGGTAAAACCACAACAATCTACGCGTTCAAACGACGTCATTGTAGAGGAAGCACTTGAAACATTAAAAGCACTCGGATACAGTAAACGTGAGTTAAAATCGTTAGAAAAATATTTATCAAAACAAGAACTCACAACTGTCGAAGAGGCAGTGAAATTAAGTTTAAGACATATCGTTGAATAGAACAGGAGACGATAATCATGGACGATAGAATTTTAGATCAGTCGTTAATAGAAGGTGAGGCGAGAGAAGAACTCTCGCTTCGCCCGTTATATTTATCACAATATATCGGTCAAGATACGATTAAAAGGAATTTACAAATTTTTATAGATGCAGCAAAGATGCGTGAGGAACCACTCGATCACGTCATTTTACACGGACCACCAGGGCTCGGTAAAACGACGCTTTCAAATATTATCGCACATGAAATGAACGTTAATATAAGAACAACTGCAGGTCCTGCAATTGAACGTGCGGGAGATTTAGCAGCGATATTATCGAGCTTAGAACCTGGAGATGTTTTATTTATCGATGAAATTCACAGGCTCCCACGTATCGTCGAAGAAATTTTATATTCTGCGATGGAAGATTATTTTATCGACGTTGTCATCGGTCAAGGCGACGAAGCGAGAAGTATTCGTATTGACTTACCACCATTTACGTTAGTCGGTGCAACGACGCGTTTTGGTAGTTTATCCGCACCGCTTAGAGACCGTTTCGGAATACAATTACGATTAGAATACTACTCAAACGACGCGTTACAAACGATTGTTGAACGTACCGCGGATATTTTTGACGTGAAAATCGATGAAACGTCTGCATATGAACTTGCGAGAAGAAGTCGCGGAACCCCGCGTATTGCGAACCGTTTATTAAGACGTGTTCGTGATTTCTCAATGGTGAAAGGTGAAGCGTCGATTTCACTAGAAACGACGAATGATGCACTACGCGTTTTAGAAGTCGATGAAGAAGGACTCGATCCAATCGACCATAAAGTCATGACGACAATTATCGACACGTATGGCGGTGGTCCTGTCGGTTTAGAAACAGTCGCTGTATCAATAGGTGAAGAAGTCGTCACGTTAATCGACGTATACGAACCGTATTTAATCCAACGTGGTTTTTTACAACGTACACCAAGAGGTCGTGAAGCGACAGCAAAAAGTTATGACTATTTTAAACGACACAAACATATAGAGGATAATGAATCATGAAATTAACCGATTTTGATTTTCACTTACCAGAATCTCTTATCGCACAACATCCGCTTAAAAACCGTACGGATTCTAAATTATTAGTGTTAGATAAAGAAACTGGTGAAATTGAAGACCGTCATTTTTATAATATAATCGACTATTTAAAAGAAGATGACGTTCTCGTATTAAATAATACACGCGTTCTACCTGCGAGACTCCATGGTCATAAAAAAGATAGTGGTGGTCACGTTGAAATGTTATTACTTAATCCTGAAACGAATGGATATAAAGTACTCATTAAACCTGCTAGGCGCGTACATATTGGGACAGAAATCGTGTTTGGTGACGGTGAACTGACTGCAACTGCGTTAGAAAAGCATGACAACGGTATTTATATCGTAAAACTTCAATATGATGGTATTTTAGAAGAAGTGTTAGATGGACTCGGTGAAATGCCACTTCCACCATATATCAAAGCACAATTAGAAGATAACGAAAGATATCAAACTGTATTTTCAAAACATAGCGGAAGTGCAGCTGCACCGACAGCTGGGCTACACTTTACGACTGAGTTACTTAGTCAAATAAAAGAAAAAGGTGTAGATATCGTCTACATTACGCTTCATGTTGGACTTGGTACGTTTCGACCAGTCGCAGTAGAAAACGTTGAAGAGCATGATATGCATAGTGAGTTTTACTCAATAGAAGAATCTACTGCTAAAAGATTGAACGAAGCAAAAGAAAAGGGACATCGTATTATCAGTGTCGGCACAACATCGACGCGCACGTTAGAAGCGAATTTTAGAACGTATAAAAAATTCGTAGCGACGAGTGATTGGACGGATATATTTATTTATCCAGGTCAAGAAATATTATCTGTAGACGGTCTTATTACGAATTTCCATTTACCGAAATCGACATTATTAATGCTCGTAAGTACGGTTTCTACACGAGAAAATATTTTAAAAGCATATAATCATGCAGTAGAGAAAGAGTATCGCTTCTTTAGTTTTGGCGATGCGATGTTAATCATTTAGAGGTGAAATTATGGCAATACGATATGAACACGTTCATACGTGTAAACAGTCTGGTGCACGTGCTGGGCGTTTACATACACCGCACGGCATTATTGAAACACCGATTTTTATGCCTGTCGGAACGCTTGCAACAGTAAAAGGGATGTCACCAGAAGAATTATTAGAAATGGGTAGTCAGATTATCTTATCGAATACGTATCACTTATGGTTAAGACCAGGCAGTGATCTCGTCCGTGAAGCGGGTGGACTTCATAATTTTATGAACTGGCAAAAGCCGATTTTAACAGATTCTGGTGGATTCCAAGTATTTAGTTTATCGAACATTCGTACAATCGAAGAAGAAGGTGTACACTTTAGAAGTCATTTAGACGGTTCAAAGTTATTTTTAACACCTGAAAAGGCAATGGATATTCAGCACGATTTAGGTGCAGATATTATTATGTCATTCGATGAATGTGCACCAATTCCAGCAACTCGTGAATACGTTAAAGATTCGTTAGAACGTACGACACGATGGGCAGAGCGTGGGTTAAATCACCATGTGAAATCTGGAAACGATAAAAAACAAGCGTTATTTGGAATCGTTCAAGGTGGAGAATACAGTGATTTAAGAAAGCAAAGTGCAAGAGAAATTACGTCGTTAGATTTTCCTGGGTATTCTATCGGTGGACTATCTGTCGGAGAACCGAAACCATTAATGTACGAAATGTTAGAAGAAACAGTCCCGCTATTACCGTTTGACAAACCGAGATATTTAATGGGTGTTGGTTCACCAGATGCTTTAATAGAAGGAGTCATTCGCGGTATCGATATGTTTGACTGTGTATTACCGACACGAATCGCACGAAATGGTACGACGATGACGAGTCAAGGACGTCTCGTCGTTAAAAACCAAAAATATAGCCGCGACTTTAGTCCACTCGATCCAAATTGTGATTGTTATACGTGCCGTAATTATACGCGTGCTTATATCAGGCACTTATTTAAAGCGAATGAAATGTTCGGTGCTAGACTTACGACTTATCATAACTTACATTTTCTGTTAAACTTGATGAGTGACGTTCGTCAAGCAATATTAAATGATAGTCTGTTAGATTTTAAAGAATATTTCTTTGAAACATATGGACTTAATAAAGAGAATGCTAAAAACTTTTAAGAGGGGGGAATCACGTGGATTTATTAGTAACTTTACTACCATTTATCGCGATTTTTGCTGTGATGTATTTTTTAATGATTCGTCCAGCACAAAAGCGTCAAAAACAAATAAATGAAATGCAAGCAGGCTTACAAAAAGGTGATGAAGTTGTAACAATTGGCGGTCTTACAGGTGTCGTTGAATCTTTCGATGCGAACTACATGTATTTAAAAGTCGATGAAGGCACAACTTTAAAATTTGAACGCCGTGCGTTACATCAAGTATCTAAGTAATTAAAAGTCGACAGATGTCGGCTTTTTTTATTTTATATTTAGTTTTAACCAAATTATCGTTATAATGTATATATTAATTTACATTACATAAAAAGGGTGACACTGTGAAAAAGAAACCAAGTAGAATTATAAGTATGTTACTTATCGTCGTACTTTTAGGTACAGCGATTGGGCTTACTTATAAAGATATAGTTAAAGACGTAAACTTAGGTTTAGACCTTCAAGGTGGATTTGAAGTACTTTACCAAGTTGAGCCATTAGAAAAAGACGATACGATTGAACAAAAAGATGTCGAAGCGACAGCTTCAACACTCGATTCACGTGTAAACGTACTCGGGGTATCTGAACCGAACATTCAAATAGAAGAAGGAAATCGTATCCGAGTACAACTTGCCGGAGTTGAAAACCAACAAGAAGCGCGTGAATTACTTTCAACGCAAGCACTACTTACAATTCGTGACGTTGAAGATAATGTCTTACTATCTGGTAAAGATTTAGTACAAGGTGGGGCGAGTCAAGGTTATGACGACTTAAACCAACCGATTGTATCTTTAAAATTAAAAGATGCAAGCAAGTTCCATGAAATAACAAAAGAAATTTCTGAAAAACAGAAAGGAGCAAATCTTTTAGTTATTTGGATGGACTTTGAAGAAGGCGTCGATTCTTTCGTTGAAGAAGCTAAAAAAGAGGATTCTAAATATATTTCAGCAGCTTCAGTGGATAAACCAATTAACTCAACAGAAGTAATGATTTCTGGAGGATTTGGTGATAAAGAAGGATTACAACGTGCACAAAATATTGCAGCACTACTAAACTCTGGTGCATTACCTGTTAAACTAACTGAAATTTATTCGACAAGTGTCGGCGCACAGTTTGGTGAAGAGGCGCTCGATAAAACTGTAACAGCAGGTTTAATTGGTGTCGCAATCGTACTCATTTATATGCTTATTTTCTATAGAGTACCAGGACTCATTGCGTCAGTTACACTCGTCGTTTACATCTACTTAACGCTCGTAATGTTTAACTTAATTAGCGGTGTGTTAACACTACCTGGTATTGCAGCGTTAATTTTAGGGGTCGGAATGGCCGTTGACGCAAATATTATTTTATACGAACGCATAAAAGAAGAAATAAGAATTGGACGAAGTATTAAAGAAGCGTACAAAAAAGGTGCGAGTCAATCATTATGGACTATTATTGACGCGAACTTAACGACGTTAATCGCGGCGATTATTTTATTCATCTTCGGTACGTCTAGTGTTAAAGGTTTTGCTACGATGCTCTTACTATCTATTTTAATGAGTTTCGTTACAGCAGTATTCTTAACTCGTGTACTGATGCGTTTACTAGTTTCATCTGGCTCTATGGACAACAAACCACAACTATTCGGTTTAAAGAAAAAACATATTCATAACATTCGTGAAGGTGTTAACGTTCAAGATCTAACAACTGTTTGGGATGGACTTAAATTTGCAGAACATGCGAAGAAATTCTTCCTATTAAGTGGTCTGATTATCGTAGCAGGAATCGCGATTTTATCAATATATAGACTGAATCTTGGAATTGACTTTACGAGTGGTACACGAGCAGATATTGTCGCTGAGTCTAATACGACAGAACAATCTGTAAGAGATGATTTAGTTGAACTTGGACTTGAACCAGAAAGTTTAACGAAGTCAGGGGATAAGACAGTCGTTGCGCGCTACTCAAAGGATTTAGATAAAAACCAAATCGCAGAGTTACAGACGTTCTTTGAAGAGAAGTACGGCGAAACTCCGATGACGAGTACAGTAAGTCCAGTCGTTGGACAAGAGCTCGTTAAAAACGCAATTAAAGCATTACTTATAGCGTCAGTAGCGATTATAATATACGTAACGATTCGTTTTGAATGGCGCATGGGATTACCAGCTGTTCTTGCGTTACTGCATGACGTATTTATAATGATTGCAGTCTTCAGCTTCTTTAGATTAGAAGTCGACATTACATTTATTGCCGCGGTACTGACAATCGTCGGTTACTCAATTAACGATACGATCGTTACGTTAGACCGTATTCGTGAAAACAATAAAAAGATGAAAGTATACAAGAGTGAAGACGATATTAATCGCCTCATCAATACGTCATTAAGACAAACGATGACACGTTCATTAAACACAGTAATAACAGTAATCATCGTCGTTGTGTTCCTCGTATTTATGGGAAGCGAATCGATCTTTACGTTCGCAGTTGCATTGCTCGTTGGTTTAATTAGTGGTGTGTACTCATCTCTATTTATCGCAATTCAGATATGGGGTGTCCTTAAAAAGAGACAACTTCGTAAGAATGGTGGTAAACTAGTTGTATACGAAGAAAAACGTAGTAATGATGATAAAGTATTAGTATAAAATAACGTCTAGGCAAATCGCCTAGACGTTTTTTAAAGGATGATTATATGTACGAGTCAACATATCATTGGATTTTAAATGAAAATGAATCGTCTATTACAGACGAACTTATCGAACGATATAAATTAAGTGAACTCAGTCAACAGATTTTAGAAAATCGTGGGTTCACATCTGAAGACGATTTAAAGAAAATATTAGAGCCAGAAACACATTCACCGTCACTCATATATGATATCGACAAAGCGACAGAGTTAATCCAGGAGCATATTAACAATCAAAGTCGAATTTTAATTTACGGTGACTATGATGCGGATGGAATTACGAGTACGACGATACTATATAAAGCGTTAAAAAAACGAAATGATAACGTGTATTTCTTTATCCCAAATCGCGTCGATCACGGTTATGGTTTAAATTACGATTTACTACAAGAAGAAGTCGTCGGGAATTTTGATTTAGTAATTACAGTGGATAATGGGGTTACACATATTAAAGAAATTGAATTACTAAGAGAGAATGATATAGACGTCATCGTCATCGATCACCATGAATTTAGTGAGGAAATGCCAAATGCAGTTATCATTCACCCGAATCATCCAAATGGAAATTATCCATGTAACAACTTAGCCGGGGTCGGTATTACGTATAAAGTGATTGAAGCGCTAGGATACGTTGAAGATGAATTTATTAGCCTTGTTGCGATCGGAACGATTGCAGATATGGTGCCGATGTTTGATGAGAATCGATATTTTGTCATTCATGGGTTAGATTATTTAAATAGTCATACGAATTTTGGTGTAAAAGCACTGTTAAATGCGGCGAAATCTTCAGGTGAAATTACCGAAGAGACGGTCGGTTTTACGGTTGCACCTCGATTAAATACGACGGGTCGTATAGACGAAGCGAGTATATCAGTATCTCTCTTACTTTCTGAAAGTTATAGTAAAGCGGAAATGATAGCTTCAGAAATAGAGATGTTAAATGATACTAGGAAGCAAATGGTTGAGGATACGTACGCTGAAGCGTTAGAGTTTTTAAATGCTGACGATAACATTCACGTCATTTATGGTGAGTTATGGCATCCTGGTGTGTTAGGAATCGTTGCTTCTAAAATAGTTGAAGCCTACGGTGTACCGGCAATTTTACTGACAAAAGATGAAGATGTATACACTGGAAGTGCGCGTTCAATTAATACGATAGAGTTGCTGCAAGAATTGTCGCATATAAAAGCGTCACATGTGGCACACGGACATAACCAAGCATTTGGGATTAAAGTACCAGTAGAATCCATGGATGATTTTAAAGATGAATTAACAGCGTACATGAACGACAAAGTATCTTCATCAAAACCGACTAAAGATGTCGATTTAAAGTTAACGAAAACAAACGTTACGACAGATGATATTAAGGCATTAAATGCATTACGACCGTTTGGACATGGATTTTTAGCACCAACAGTCATGATAAGTGGTGCACGAATTGATTCGATTCGCCAGCTCGGTGTTGATAACAAGCATTTAAAAATGACGCTTTACGATTATAGTTTTGAAGTGATCGGATTTAACTACGGGAAGTTATATAACGAGACATCTCAAAGCGAGAAAATTTACATGATCGGAACTCTCGGTATCAATGAGTTTAACGGTGTAGAAAAAGTTCAACTCGTATTAAATGACGCTGAAATTAAAGATATGCAGCTATTTGATATGCGTTCTAAAAACAATCAAAATTTTAAACGTATTAATAAAAATAGTGATATTTTCTTTATCGCTGAAGATAAAGAAAAGCTCGGTGATAACTATTTTCATTACGGTGAGACGATTAGTTATAACGTCGACCAAGTGATTTTTAGAGATTTACCAATTTCTATACAAAATTTTGAAGCATCAGTGAAGCAATTAAAGACTTCAAAGCTCGTCGCTATTTTTGATGATAAAGATAATTTATTCTTTAGTGGGATTCCTAAAGTTCAAACGATTGAACATGTGTATGAAACAATTATTAATGCTGAAAATGGTGCGATTGACTTAAAAAAATATGCACCACAATTTGCAAAAAAACATCACATTACGATGGATATGCTCGTCAAAGTATTAAATGTTTTAGATGATTTAAATCGTGTTAAATTAAATGAAGGCGTCATTTTTTACAATGAGAATTTAACGTCTGATCTCGTCGTCATCGAATCGACTTACTTTAAACAGCTCAGTGAAAAGTTAAATGCAGAAACGATTTTAAAAATGTCCTCGAGACCAGAGTTAAAAACATATATTGAAACGCTAATAAACGAATAAAAACGATGTGTATACGTATGAATTATGTTAAAATAATAGTATTAAATGTAAAGGTGCGAGATTATTAAATGAATTTACGACAGTATGTTTCTGAAGTAGAAAACTGGCCAAAACCTGGCGTTCAGTTTAAAGATATTACGACGATTATGGATAACGGTGAAGCATTTGGCTACGCGGTAGATCAAATTGCTAAATTCGCTGAAGATAAAGACGTCGATATTATCGTTGGACCAGAAGCACGAGGTTTTATTATCGGATGTCCAGTTGCGTATAAGTTAGGTATTGGCTTTGCGCCAGTGCGTAAACCAAATAAGCTACCGAGAGAAACAATATCTTATGAGTATGATTTAGAATACGGGACAAACACACTTGAAATTCATAAAGATGCAATTAAAAAAGGTCAACGTGTGTTAATTACAGATGATTTACTTGCTACTGGTGGAACGATTGAAGCGGCGATTCATCTTGTTGAAGCGCTCGGTGGTATCGTAGTCGGACTCGCGTTTTTAATCGAGTTAAATTATTTAAATGGTCGAGATAAAATTAAAGACTATGAAATTATCTCATTATTAGAATATAATGAATAATAATTATAGTGCCTGAGCAATCAGGCACTTTTACATAACAAGACTTTTAAAGGAAGTGAGATCATGAGTGATAAAGAATACCCATATACTGCTGAAGATGTATTTAATTTATGTAGTGCATATATGAATGATGATGAGTTAAATATGGTTAAAGATGCTTATGATCTTGCTGAAAAAGCTCATGATGGGCAATTTAGAAAAAATGGATTGCCGTATATTTTACATCCAGTTCAAGTCGCAGGTATTTTAGCAGAGTTAAAGCTGGATGTAGCAACGATTGTCGCAGGATTTTTACACGATGTCGTCGAAGATACGCCGTATACTCATGATGATTTAGTACATATGTTTAACGAAGAAGTTGCGGTTATCGTTGACGGTGTAACGAAGTTAGAAAAAGTTAAGTATCGTTCTCTTGAAGAGCAGCAAGCAGAAAACCATAGAAAACTGTTCGTTGCAATCGCAAAAGATGTGCGAGTAATATTAGTTAAACTCGCAGATAGACTGCATAATATGCGTACGTTAAAAGCGATGCCTGAGGAAAAGCAAATTCGAATTTCTAAAGAAACGCTTGAAATTTACGCACCGATTGCGAACCGACTCGGTATCTCGAGTATTAAATGGGAGTTAGAAGATATCTCACTACGCTATATCGATCCAAGCGCATATTTTAGAATCGTTAGTTATATGAAAAAGAAACGTAGTGAACGTGAAATTATCATTAACAAAGCGATTGAACAAATCGAAAGCGAATTATCAAAATCACATATTAAAAATAGTTTATCTGGACGCGCAAAACATATTTATAGTATTTACCGTAAAATGGAAGACCAACATAAAGAGTTTGATCAAATTTTTGATTTACTCGCTGTACGCGTACTCGTCGATGATATTAGAGATTGTTATGCGGTACTTGGTATTATCCATACGATTTGGAAACCGGTACCTGGTCGTTTTAAAGACTATATTGCGATGCCGAAACAAAATATGTATCAGTCACTACATACGACAGTTGTCGGTCCAAACGGTGATCCACTGGAAATACAAATCAGAACATTTGAAATGCACGAAATCGCAGAGCACGGGGTTGCTGCACACTGGGCATATAAAGAAGGTCAAAAGTTAAGTGCACCGACGAATAGCTGGGTAAAAGAAATTGTCGATAATGAGTCGTCTTATACAGATGCTGAAGAATTTATGGATGCATTAAAGAGCGATATGTTATCTGATAAGATCTATGTATTTACACCAAATGGTGATGTCGTGGAATTACCACAAGGCGCAGTTCCGATTGATTTTGCGTATTCTGTACACTCAGAAGTCGGAAATCAAATGGTCGGAGCAAAAGTAAACGGTAAAATTGTACCGATTGATTTTACGTTAAATACTGGAGATATCGTTGAAATTCGTACGAGCAAACAGTCATACGGACCAAGTTTAGACTGGTTGAATCTCGTAAAGTCATCGAGCTCTAAAAATAAAATACGAGCGTTCTTTAAAAAGCAAGACCGTGAACAAAACGTTGAAAAAGGTCGCCTACAAGTTGAAGAAGAAATTAAGCTAAACGGTTTTACACTAGAAGAAGCATTAACTGAAAAAATAGTCGCTCAAGTGCTAGAGCGATATAATTTAAATCAAATCGATGATCTATATGCAATGGTTGGATATGGTGGTGTGACACCACAGCAAATTGCGAACCGTTTAACGAGTCATTTAAAACAAAAAGATACGTCACCTGTTCTTGAAGTAGAACGTAAAAAAGACTTTAAACAAACGACTTCAGAGTCTGGTGTAATTGTTGAAGGATTAGACGGTATGCTCGTGAGCCTTGCAAAATGTTGTAACCCGGTTCCAGGAGATGACATCGTCGGTTACATTACAAAAGGTCACGGTGTAAAAGTTCACGTTAAAAGTTGCGCGAACATTCAAAATGAAACAGAGCGTTTAATCGACGTTTCATGGGTCGGAAGTATCGAGGACAAAGCACGCTATAAAGTGAATTTAGAAATTCACGGATTCGATCGAAATGGTTTAGTCAATGAAATATTAAACCTCGTGTCTAGTGAGAAAGTTCCGATTACCCAAGTGAGTGGCCAAACGAATGCGAGTAATCATGCGAAAGTGAATATTTCGATTATGGTTCAATCTAAACCAGATTTACATCGTATCGTCGATAAGATTAAAAATTTAAAAGATATATATAGTGTTGAGCGCGTGTTTAAATGAGGTGTTATAAGTGAAAGTCGTATTACAAAAAGTGAGTCATGCATCAGTCATTACAAACGAGTTATATAATGAAATCCAAACCGGATACATGTTACTCGTCGGTGTGAGTGAGACATCTACGAAAGAAGATGCAAAAAAACTTGCTGAAAAAATTGTAAAGGCAAGAGTATTTGAAGATAACGACGGAAAAATTAACTTGTCGATCAAAGATGTCGGAGGAGAAATTTTAAGTATTTCTCAGTTTACGTTATATGCAGATGTCAGAAAAGGAAACCGTCCATCGTTTGTCGATGCTGCGAGTAAAGAGCATGCAAACGAGTTATATGAATACTTTAATGAGCAACTAAGAGAAGCAGGAGTTCTCGTTAAAACTGGATTTTTCGGAGCGCATATGGATGTGCGACTCACAAATAGTGGGCCGATTACTATTATATATGAAGCCAAAGAAGGTAAGATTATTTAATGAATGGACTAAAGGCATTCTTAAAAAAGGTCGGCCAATTTTTAATTTGGTTTCTTAAAACAAAAAAGCATGTATATGTAAAACCGTTATTTATATTTGTAACGTCTTTAATATTTATTTTTTCATTTATTTACATCGTAAAATCATATGAACCAAAAAATAATTATCAAAATATAACGATTGATTTTACAGAAAAGAAATATGACTTTAAAGGAAAAACAATCGTCATTGACCCTGGTCACGGTGGTACAGATCCAGGGGCACCGTCATACTACGGTGAAAACGAGGCAACGATTGTGTTATCCGTTGCGCTAAAGTTAGAAAAAGTGTTAAAACAATCGAATGCAAAAGTTGTCATGATTCGTAATTCTAATAAAACAGTAGAACTCGATGACCGTGAAGTCGAAGGAGATATTTTTATCTCACTTCATAGTGATGCGTTTGAATCTCCAGAACCTACTGGCTTTAAAACATTCTACACTCATGATAACCAAAAAGACTTAGCAACTGCTATGAACGAAGGTTTAGACCGTTATGCACTGTTACCGAATAATGGCGTTGAAGTTATGGGATATCAAGTAACAGAACAACTCGATTATCCAGCAACGTTAGTCGAACTCGGTTTTTTAAGTAACGATGTCGATGATTATTTACTAAATACTGACGATTATCAAAATCGTTTAGTTAAAGGACTATTAGATGGCTTAGAAATATATCTTGAAGAGTAGATAATCATTTGACTAAATGTACGATATTAATTTATAATTTATTTAATCTAACTATAGAAGAAGTACGTTTAAAAATGAGCGAGCAGAGACGTCATGTTTGGTGAGAGTGGCGCATTTTTAAAATGTTACAGACACTTCTATATATTAATAAAATAATTTTTAATGAAGAGTAAACCATTACTAAATTAGGGTGGCACCACGATATATTCGTCCCTTATACCTTGAACGGTATAAGGGATATTTTTATGGAGGGAAATTTATGATACAAATACCACGCGGTACGCAAGATATATTACCGAAAGATTCTTATAAGTGGCAGTTTATTGAAGACACACTTAAAGACATTTGTGAAAAATACAATTATCAAGAAATTAGAACACCAATTTTCGAAAGTACTGATTTATTCGTAAGAGCTGTTGGAGATACGACAGATATCGTCAATAAAGAAATGTACACGTTTAAAGATAAAGGCGATAGAAGTATGACACTTCGTCCTGAAGGTACAGCAACAGTCGTACGTAGTTATATTGAAAACAAAATGTACGGTGACCCAAATCAACCGATTAAAGTCTTCTACAATCAGCCGATGTTCAGATACGAACGCCAACAAAAAGGGCGTTATAGACAGTTCATTCAGTTCGGTGTAGAAGCGATCGGTGTTGAGGATCCGTTAATCGATGTTGAAATTTTAAGCATGCTCATGGCGTTTTATGAGTCATTTGGTTTAAAAGATTTAGAGTTACACATTAACTCAATTGGTGACTTTGATAGTCGTAAAGAGTATCAAAAAGCACTACAAGAACATTTTAGACCGAGTATTGATGAGTTTTGTTCTGACTGTCAGTCACGTATCGACTCAAATCCAATGAGAATATTAGACTGTAAAAAAGATAAAAATCATCCGTTAATGGCGACGGCGCCAAAAATCACTGATTACTTAAATGAAGAATCGCTGTCGTATCACGAAAAAGTAAAATCTCAACTCGACAAAATCGGTATAAAATATGTTGAGGATCCGAATTTAGTACGTGGACTTGATTATTACACGCACACTGCATTTGAATTAATGAGTACTTCAGATGGTTTTGGTTCGATTACTACACTCGCAGGTGGAGGTCGATATAACGGTTTAGTAGAATTGTTAGACGGTCCGAAAGAAACAGGTATCGGATTTGCTTTATCTATTGAACGCTTACTACTCGCACTTGAAGCAGAAGGTATTGATATTAAAAACCCTCATACGCTAGATTTATATGTTGTAACAATTGGGGAAGAGGCAAGAGACTATGCGAGCGTATTATTATCACAGTTAAGAAAAAATAAATTGACTGTCGATATGGACTATAAAGCTCGTGGTGTCGGAGCTCAGTTTAGAGATGCAGACCGTAAAGGTGCGACTTATACAATTGTATTAGGTGAAAATGAACTTGAAACTGGTCAAGTCAAATTAAAACATATGGCAACAGGAGAAGAAGTCGAAACTTCAATTGAAAACTTAGGGGAGGCTATTAAATAATGAGTAGAACACTCGTATTAGAAACGTTAGAACAACTAAACGAAACAGTAACATTAAAAGGCTGGGTACAACGCCGTCGTGACTTAGGTGGGTTAATCTTCATCGACTTAAGGGATGCTTCAGGCGTCGTACAAGTTGTCTTTAATCAAGATCATAAAGATGCAACTGAAATTGCAGACACACTACGTTCAGAGTACGTTATCGAAGTCACAGGAGAAGTCGTTAAACGTGACCCGTCGACAGTGAACGAAAACATTAAAACGGGTGAGTTAGAAGTCGTTGCAAATACACTTAAAGTATTATCTAAAGCGCAAACTCCACCATTCCAAATTGAAGATGAAGACGTAAGTGAAGACGTCAGACTAAAATATCGTTACGTCGATTTAAAACGTCAACGTTTACAAGAAACATTAAGAACACGCCATAAAACTACTGCAGCAATTCGTGAATTTTTAAATGACGAATTTTTCGTAGATGTTGAAACACCGTTCTTATCTAAATCAACACCTGAAGGTGCACGTGACTATTTAGTACCATCACGTATTCACCACGGTGAATTTTATGCTTTACCACAGTCACCACAAATTTATAAGCAACTACTTATGTTAAGTGGCTTTGAAAGATATTATCAAATCGTAAAATGTTTCCGTGATGAGGACTTACGTCGTGATCGTCAACCAGAGTTTACTCAAGTCGATATCGAAAAATCATTCACTGACGTCGAAGATATGATCGATTTAAACGAACGTTTACTAAAGCACGTATTTAAAACAGTTAAAGGTTTAGACATTGAAACACCATTTGCACGCATGACATATGACGACGCGATGTTACGTTATGGTGTAGATAAGCCAGATACACGTTTTGATATGGAACTCGTAGAACTTAGCGAATTTAGTAAAAACGTCGACTTTAAAGTGTTTAAATCTACAGTTGAAAACGGTGGAATTGTTAAAGCAATCGTCGTTAAAAACAATGCAGACAAATATTCTAGAAAAGATATTGAAGCACTTGAAGAGTACGTAAAATTATACGGTGCTAAAGGACTTGCTTGGTTAAAATATAACGACGACGCATTCACTGGTCCAATCGCTAAATTCTTTGACGATGAAAAACAAATAGAATTAAAAAAATTATTAAACGCTGAAAACAATGACCTCGTATTTTTCGGAGCAGATAAAGCATCTGTTGTAAATGCAAGTTTAGGTAACTTAAGAAATAAACTCGGTAAAGAGTTAGAGTTAATCGATGAAGATAAATACAACTTCGTTTGGATTACAGACTGGCCATTATTTGAATACGATGACGAAGAAGAACGTTTCGTTGCAGCACACCATCCGTTTACGTCACCAAAAGAAGAAGATATCGAGCTACTAGAAACAACACCAGAAAAAGTAAAAGCAAATGCTTATGACATCGTATTAAACGGTTATGAACTCGGTGGAGGGTCAATTCGTATTTCTGACCCTGAACTTCAAGAAAAAATGTTCAAAGCACTTGGCTTCTCAGAAAAAGAAATGCATGATCAGTTTGGTTTCTTAATCGAAGCATTTAAATACGGAGCACCACCACATGGTGGTTTAGCATACGGATTAGATCGTCTCGTTATGTTACTGACAAAAACAGATAATATCCGTGACGTTATCGCATTCCCTAAAACAAGTAGTGCACAAGACTTAATGATGGATTCACCGTCATATGTATCAAACAGACAATTAAACGAATTACATC
>NZ_CAVG010000079.1 GCF_000438455.1 Nosocomiicoccus massiliensis | reverse complement strand
GTTTGCTAAGCTTCTTTTTTTTGATTACCAAGCTTTAAATCCTGGTGATCCTGGAATGTTTTCTGTAAAGATTTGTGAGATTGGAACTGTGTATGCAATTACGACTAAGAAAATCGTAATGATGATTAATAATCTCCAGTTTTCAACCCATTTAAGTGGTGCATCTCCATCGTCCATGAAGCGAGCGATAGGGAACTCTTCGACCACATCTGTCTTTGGCGTTCTTAGTGATAAGAAGAATGCAAAGAATGCGATGATAATAGCAATGAGTAAGAATGAACCACCAATTGCTTGTAGTAACTGATAACTGATCCACTCTTCGGCAACTTCATGCCCACCGTACTCAGAGAATGTTGAACGACGAGGCGCACCTTTAATACCTGCCATGTGCATTGCAAATGACATAATACCCATACCTAATGCCCACGTGTATGCTAACCATAATCCAAGTGAGTTTGTAAGTTTAGTCATTCTACCACCGACTAAATGCGGAAGTAAGAACATCATTGCTGCAAAGTAAGTTAATACAACTGGTGCACCAACTGTAATGTGGAAGTGTCCAACGACCCAGATTGTGTTGTGAACGACTTGGTTCATTTGACCAGATGCGTTGATGATACCACCGATACCACCAGGTACGAAGAATAACATACCGACAAACTGTAATACGAATCTTGAATCATTCCATGGTAACTTCTTAAACCAATCGAATAAACCTGTTGCACCTTGTTTACGACCATATGTTTCAAATGAAGCAAATAAGCTAAATGCAGTAATGAGTGATGGTACGATAACCATGAATGTTAATACAACTTGGAGTCCTTTCCAGAATGCATCGATTCCTGGTTCAACTAATTGGTGGTGGATACCAACCGGAATAGAGAAGAATAGGAATAAGACGAAACTAAGTCTTGCAAGTTTATCTGAAAAACCTTTAACTCCGATAATTTTAGGTAATACTGCATACCAAACCATATATGCTGGTAATAACCAGAAGTAGACGAGTGCGTGTCCAAAGTACCAGAATAACGTACGTGTAAGTTTAACGTTAACTGTATCGATTAATCCGAATGACCAAGGGATAAGTTGAGTTAACGCTGATATTGCGACACCGAGAGTACATACGTACCACATGACGTTGTTAATCACAACGAAGTATGCAATCGCAGGTGTTTTTTGACCTGGGTTTTCTTTTTTCCATCTAAAGTAACGTTTTGTTTGAGCACCTGTTGCAATCCATGTACCTACGATAACGAGTGTTAAACCAACATAGAAGAGACCGTGTGCTTTAAGTGGAGCATAGAATGTATATAATACTGTTGCTTGGTTAGTAGCGATCATTGCTGCTGCCATTAACGTACCGATCGACATTAACCAAAATCCGATCCAACCTGACTTTCTTTCTCCGTCAGTTAAACTACCCATTGCTCTTGAAACAACAGCAGTTTGGAATCCTACAATAAAGAAGAATGTAAGAACTAATGCAAGAATTACACCGTGTAACGTTAAGATTTGGTAGTATCCAATATTAAACGGTAATTCAAAATATCCTGAACGGACAAATGTTTGTAATGCGCCTGCGAATCCACCAACTACGAGTGCAAAAATCACCCATAAGAAGTTCGCAAGAACTAATTTCGCGTCTTTTTTATTAATGACTGTGTCTGCTTTGTATATTTCGTTTTGTGTAGTATTAGTATAAGACTTCGCCATTATTCTTCACTCCCGACAACTTTAATGATTGATGTCATGTCCGTATGGCCAGTCCCACAATATTCGTTACATACAACTAAAAATTCGCCTTCTTTATTGAACGTTGCATGATATTTAGAGATTAACCCCGGCTCTACCATCATGTTAATATTTGTCTTTGCTACTCCTAAACCGTGAATTACGTCTGGAGTTGTTACCATTACACGAACTCTTGAGCCTTTAGGAATTTCTACTTCAGAAGGCTCATATCTGAACATACTAGCAACCATGTATAAGTCATAATCGAAACCTTCTTCTTGTGACTCATATAAACCAGGTTCTTTAAATCTTGCGTCGTCTCTCACGTGATCAGGGTTAATCGTTTCAATTCCTGATGCTGCAGGTGAGTGACCTTGGTGAACTGCTGAAATTCCTAAAATAACAAGGAATAAGATTAATGAACCAGTTCCAAAGCTTAACCATATCTTTTCATACTTATGCATTTATTTCACCTTTCCTTTTTACATTCTTTCCATGAATAACCAGAATACACCTAGCCAAGAGACTAGTATTAGAGCGCCGAGTGCCATCGTAAAGAAAAACGTGCCTCGTAAATCTAAATTATGTACATCTTCAGAGACATTTTCGTTCTTTACAATTTCTTTGTCATCATTTTGATGTACGACTTTTTTATCAGCCATAGTAATTCACCTTCCAATTCCGTATTCTTATAACTTTATTGTAGTGTATTTATCTTTTTAAAAAAAGTGATAAAAGTCACACTTTGACATATT
>NZ_CAVG010000078.1 GCF_000438455.1 Nosocomiicoccus massiliensis | reverse complement strand
AAAAAAGGAACGAACTATGATGCGTACTTAAAATTAGATGAAAAATATAAAGTATCATTATTATTCGATAAAAAGGGGGATTAAGTATTGAACTATCATGAATTAATAGAAGAAAATATGAAGAAGCGAAAAAAACGTAAATCAATGATTATTACAGTCGTTGTTATGCTAATTCCAGCATTACTTTTATTGCTTTACCAACCATTTAATTTTTACTTAAAAGACCCTCATATTATTAAAAAAGCACAAGCAGTTGCACAAGAAAATTATGACGAAACTACAGTAGATAATAATGAACAATGGCTTGAAAGTATATGGAAACAAACTAGTAAAAATTCTAATGGAGATCTTATAGAAACAAAAGAAATGGCAGATAATAATTTAACGTATGATTGGTCACAAGTTAAATTTATTAGTAGCATACCAAGTAATGCATCAGTAAATAAATCATTATATCGTGGGCAATTATTCATTCCAGAACTTAATATGAATTTACCAATTGTCGAGGGTGTAAGTAACGAAAATCTATATACAGGTGCTTCAACTATGAAGCCGAATATGGTGTTAGGTAAAGGTAATTATTCAGTTGCAGGACATTTAATGCCTGATTCAAATACTTTATTTAGTCCTCTTAAACGTGCTGAAAAAGGTATGTATATATATGCTACTGATAAAAAGGATGTTTATATATATGAAATAGAACAAATAGAGTATGTTGATCCATCGCAAATTGAATGGATTGAAGACGAAGAAGATAAAACCTTAATTACCTTAGTGACTTGTGGGACATTAGATGGTGTAAACCGTCTGATTGTGCAAGGTAATTTTATTAAAAGTCAGTCAATAGATAGTTTTGAGCAAGAACTCGCTGATAGTTACATTCATTGAGAGAATATTGAAATATTCTCTCTTTTTTTTATGCTTTTTTTTATGATTCACAAAAAAACATCTTATTTTAAGGGGGGTGTAATGATTCGAAAATATTTTTTGAATGTTATTAGTCCTAAAAGTGTTAAACACTGTTAAAAACGCTGTATTAAATTATTTAGAAAAATTGGAGGAATTTTAATGAGTTTATTTGATGAAAAGGGTAGATTAACCGATAAAGCAGTAGAATATGCTAAAAACGTACCGATTGTAGAATACTTAGAAGAACAAGGTTATTTATTAACTCAACAAGGTAACAGCAAGTATTTTAATTTAGATGATCATGATAGTTTTGTAGTAGATGCAGATAAAAATATGTACTTTTGGAATTCACGTCAACGTGGAGGTAATATCATTAATTTACTACAAGATGAAGAACTTTTTGGAATGAAATTTAGAGAAGCAGTAATAGAATTAAACTCTAAAAATAATCAACGTATTCAAAGTGATCACGGTATAAATTGGAAACAGAAAAAGAAAAAGAACCCTACGCTTTCCCACTCGATAATATGGTTAAAGATCCAAGTAAAGTAAGAGAGTACTTAATAAATGATAGGAAGTTAAATCCAGATCTCATAAATACTTTAATTAGTAAAGGATTAATACGCCAAGACGAAAGAAATAATGCTGTATATCCGTGGGTAAATAATGGAGAAATTGTAGGACATAACTCAGAGGGTAGTTATAAAAAACAAGATGGCGGAAGATATAAGCATATTGCAAGTGGTGCTAATAATGACTATGGATTTTCATTCAAAACAAGTCCAAATAAAGATATTAGAAACCTTTACTTTTTTGAAAGTGAGGTAGATGCGATTAGTTATGCTTCTTTAAACGGATTAACACCAAATTCTAAGTATATCTCTATGCGTGGTGTCAATAATCCCGATATAATTTATCAGCAAATTTTAGAAGTTGGACAAAATACAGGGAAAATTCCAAACGTTGTATACGGGGTAGACAATGATGAAGCAGGTTTAAGATTTAATCAAGATAGAATAGAAAACAACTTATCTCATCATGAACAAGGTGAAATGCCAATCTATTTTGCAGTTCCACCTCAAAGGGAAAATGTGAAAGATTGGAATGATGAACTAGTAAGAAGAAATGGACACCCTTATGAACAGCATGAACGTAATATCCCTTTAAGTAAGAAGCAATATCTTCAAAATTATAGACATCAAGAAAGTAGTAAAGGTATGGAATTAGAATAATATTCTATATCAATAATATATAATATATATTATATGTTATAATTGAGTTAGATATTTTATT
>NZ_CAVG010000077.1 GCF_000438455.1 Nosocomiicoccus massiliensis | reverse complement strand
GACACCGTGCTTTTTTTATGTTTAGAGTTCATTAAACGGTCGTTTTATGAACTCTTTTATTGATTGGTTCTAAATAGTCTATTTTCTATTGCTTTATAGTTCATTTACTCAGTATAATTATCTATGTACATATACTATAGTTTTAAAGGTTTAATGTACTTTATGTATTGAGTTTCTTCTATTATATAGTGTGATTTAGGGAGTGATGAAAATGACACGTATAGGATATGCTAGAGTATCAACTTTAGATCAGTCTTTAAATAGTCAAATGGATATGTTAAAAGAGAGTGGTTGCGAAAGAATTTTTTCAGAAAAAGTAAGTGGAAGAAAAGAAAGACGTACAGAGCTTGATAAATGTTTTGACTATTTACGTTCTGGCGATACTTTAGTAATTACAAAGTTAGATCGTTTAGGCAGGACTACAAAACAATTAATTGAACTTGCCCAAGAACTAGAAAATAGAGATATTGAGTTACATATATTAGATACAAATATTAATACGAATACAGCTATGGGTAAAATGTTTTTTACTATGATGAGTGCTTTTGCAGAGCTTGAAGCAAATCTATTAAGTGAACGCACAAAAAAAGGTTTAGAATCTGCACGTGCAAGAGGTAGAAAAGGTGGAAGACCCCCGATTGATAAAAAAACGAGAGACTTAGTAAGAAAACTCTACTATAGTAAAGAGTATACAATAGATGATATATGTAAAATGACTAAGGTTAGTAAAACAAGTGTATTCAACATAGTAAAGAGAGGTAAATTGTGATGGTAGAAAGAAAAACAGATTTATGGGTATGGGAGTTAATTAAAGAGGCTCATTTAGAGAAAGTTTTAGAACCAGAGAAAAGTTCAGTTATTGAAATACAAAAAGCATTATCAACCTCATCTAAAAGACAGACAGGTAAAACTGGGTTGCCAGAATACATAGGAGTAGTAAATGATTTTGTTATTGTAATAGAAAACAAATCAGAAATAAGTAGGCATATATTTATGGACAATAATGATGTACTAGATTTAACTACATTAGGAACAGAAAACTATGCCGTAAATGGTGCTGTATGGTATGCAAAAAACATTGCGAAAAAGACTAACTTCAAAAAAATCTTTGGGGTTGGTGTATCTGGGAATGAGAAGCATCATAAAATAACTCCGTATTTTATTGATGAAAGGGGTAGGTATGTTGAACTTGAAGATATAGAAACATTTATCCAATTTTCTCATGAAAATATACAAACATATTATTTAAGAGAAGTCTTAAAAGAAGAAACAAATAAAGAAAAAGAATTAGCAATGATATTAAAAGATGCTAAGGAGTTACATGAGGCATTAAGAACTTTTGGTTCTATAGGCGATCAAGATAAGCCCATTATTGTATCAGGTATTTTGTTAGCATTAAATGAAATAGAATATAAGAACTTTTCAATTGAAGAACTAACAGGGGATAAGTTAAAAACCGATGGTAGTAAAATATATGAAGCAATTGAAACTAGTTTAAAACGTTCTAATGTTTCACCAGAAACAAAATTAGATAAGATATTAAATCAATTTACAATGATTAAAGATAATAGTCAAATAAACATGTTTCATGAATCGCTAGGAAAAACACCGTTAAAGTTCTATACCGAATTTATATATAATAGAATTTTTACTAATATCAGATATACAAATTCTAGTGAAGATATTTTAGGAAGATTTTATGGAGAGTTTATGTCATATTCTGGTGGTGATGGACAATCATTAGGAATTGTTTTGACACCACGTCATATAACGGATTTATTTTGTGAGTTATTAGATGTTGATTATAAGGATAATGTTTTTGATCCTACCTGTGGTACTGGTGGCTTTTTAATAGCATCCATGCATCATATGCTAGAAAAAGCAAAAGAAGAGTTAAGTGAAAAAGAATATGAGATTGCTTCATTTAATATAAGGCAAAATCAACTACACGGGATTGAACTTCAATCCAGAATGTTTACTGTTGCTACCACTAATATGATATTAAGAGGGGATGGTAAATCTAACTTACTTAATGAAGATTTTCTTAAACAAAATCCACATAAATTGCAGGAAGAACAATATACAGTTGGTATGATAAACCCTCCATAATCGCAAGGTTCTAAAGAATATCCAGATCAATATGAAATTGCATTCACTGAACATTTATTAGATTCCATGATAAAACATGCTAGAGTAGCGGTAATAGTCCCGCAGTCATCTATGACAGGTAAAACTAAAGATGAAAGAGAAATTAAAGAAAACATATTAAAGAACCATACTTTGGAGGGTGTTATTACCTTAAATAAAGATACATTTTATAGAATTGGCGTAAATGCATGTATTGCAATATTTACTGTCGGAGTACCACATCCGAAGTTACATAAAGCTAAGTTTATTAATTTCGAAGATGATGGTTTTGAAATTCAAAAACATCGAGGACTTGTCGAAACTGTTTCTGCAGTAGATAAGAAGGAGATATTACTTAATGTTTGGAGAGGTAATATAGAATCATCAAATGATTTTTGTGTAGAAACAACTGTTCAGCATGATGATGAATGGCTACATTCTTTTTATTATTTTAATGATACGATACCAAATGAAAAGAGTTTTGAGCAAACAATATCAGATTATTTATCATTTGAACTACAAATGGTATTGAATAATAGAGAGTACTTGTTTACTGGGGAAGAACCTAATTGTCAGGATGAACTGGAAGTGTTAATTGAAAAAATAAAAACAGAGGATAATAGCAATGATAATTAACTTAGAAAGTCTTAAATGGAAAGAATTTCGTATTGGCGATATTTTTATTGTCTCAGGAACTAAAACAACCCCTCCAGAAAGTCTTATTAGTAATGGCAATATTCCACGTATAACTTGTGCTGGTACTAACAATGCTCTTGATACTTTTTATAAGAACGAATCTACAGAAAAAGGTGGAGTATTAACAGTTGACAGTGCAACAGAGGGGTTTATTTATTATCAAGGATATGATTTTATAGCTACCGATCATGTTGAAATTATAAGACTTAAAGAGATAAATTTATGTCAAAAGGACTAGGGCTTTTTCTTGTGAACTCCATTAATAATTTCAAAGATGGTAAATACTATTATGGATATAAGTTTAGTCAAAAGAGAATAAAAAATCAGATTATTAAACTTCCAGTCGATAAATATGGTAATCCTGATTGGGAATATATGGAGTATTTAGGGAATGAGGTAATTAATAAAGAAGAAAAATATATTATAGAATACATTAATGAGAAAATAAATACATTAAAAACGTGTTAATAGATAGCACAGAATTAAATTTAGAAGATAAAAATGGGAAGTCTATAATCTTGAAGAACTATTTACTATACGGAGAGGTAAAAGATTAACAAAAAGAATACAAAAGAAGGTTATATACCATATATATCATCTACAGGAATGAATAATGGAGTTAACAATTTCATTAGTAATAATAAAAATGTAAGAAGCTTTGAAAATGTATCAACCATCGCTAATAGTGGCACAGTCGGTTCTACTTTCTATCACAATTATAAATTTGTTGCGAGTGATCATGTTACTGCACTTATTAATGATAATTTTAATAAATATCATTATTTATTTATCAATACACTTTTAAAAGTGATGGGTAAAAAATATCATTTTAATAGAGAGATGAATGATTTTAGATTATCACGTGAAAAGATTATGTTGCCTATTGAT
>NZ_CAVG010000076.1 GCF_000438455.1 Nosocomiicoccus massiliensis | reverse complement strand
AATCGGCAATCAATATGCACATTTCGTGCTTAGCAATTTTAGTGCATTTTAGTTGCTAAAAAAGAAATGCTCCATAGCAAGTGCTACGGAGCATTAGAAAATTTAATATTTAGCAACAATCGTTTTAGTCTTAATTTTATTTCTATCATAGGAATGGGGATCCTAAGAAATAAAAACCCAAGATTAATCTGATTGAAGCCACTAACAGACTAGACGTTTAAAAATTAGATTGATTTAAACGTTTTTAGGTTACAAAATCTATGATTAAAATATATCATAATATGTAATTTAAAGCAACGTTAACACACTAGAATTGTATCGTTTTAGGGATAATTATATCCTTTTTTAAGTAAAACGACACTTTATATAGATTGTTTTAGATCAGTTGTACTCTCAAGCGTTTAGTCCATAGGTGGCTAAACGCTATTTTTGTATCAAAAATGAGGAGAGGTGCAACTATCATGAGTGTAAATCTATATAATTTATATAATGTGTTATTTAAAAAAGGCATATCAGACAATAGAGCTCAGTTATTAGAAATAAATAGTTACGGTAAAATCGCCTGTGCATCATCAAAAGAAGCAATGATTAAAAACCGTGGATTTACAGTTGGCTCAATCGAAACATTAATGAGTAATAAGCAACTAACACACTTCACGCCAAACGTTTTTAACTATTTATCACGTAAAAACGGAGTAGTTAGTGGTCATAGCGAAGAAAACTTAAAACAAATCAATACCTTTGTGATTGATTTTGATAATCCAAAAGCAACTGCACAAGATATTATGAATGTAGCGTTAGATATTAATATTTTACCTACTTTTCTAGTGAAAACAGATAAAGGGTATCATGCTTACTTTGTTTTAGAAGAAGCAGTATACGTATCTAAAAGTAAAAATTATAAGAGTTTACAAGTAGCAAAAAAAATATCACAAAATCTAAGACAAGCCTTTTCTAAAGAGATTAAAGGTGTGGATCTTATCTGTAATCATTTTGGTTATTTTCGTTTCCCAACGAAACATAATATTGAGTATTTAAACCTTGAAGAAACACATAATTTCAAAGATTTAATGAATTGGTCAATGAAATATACAGATGATGTGATCGCTAACTTTAAATTAGTCGTAGATAATACGATTCATTCAAGTAAACAACAAATTAAAGAAGCTTGGTATAGAGAGTTAATCACACAAGCACAAATATATGCAGGACATGGTTATGGGCGTAATAACACAGTATTTACGCTTTCTTTAGCGAACTTTCAATCAGGTGTGGTACTTGAAGATTGTTTAAATAAAATGGATGAGTTCAACACATATTTAGAATATCCATTAAATCCAAATGACGTAAAACGTGCAGTTTATAGTGCATATTCTGGTAAATACCAAGGGGCTAATAAATATTATATTGATTATTTAATGGAAACTTGGACAAATAAATCATATAAATCAACAGCATTTAATCCAAGATATAAGCACAAGAAAGCTCGACATGAACGTGTTTATAGTAAGCAAGAAGAACGTGAGCAAGATATTTTAGCATTCATTAATGATAATGCACAGCAGGGTGTCGTTGAAATTTCTCTATCACAACTTGCGAATGTATTTAACGTATCAAAAGCAACAATTATTAAAGTAATTAACGCTTCTAACCAAATTTTTACAAAAGTAATTGGTAAGGGGAGATATGCAGTAACTAAAATTTATTCACTCATATCTCTAGTTCAACATGTCAAAAATAAATCAACAGGATCATCATTTAACCATCTAGAAATGGAAAATATTTATCAGTATGTAGAAGAAGAACAGGATAAAAAACGCTTAGAATCCATCGTAAATATGTTTAGAAACGAAAGAAATAAACGTCATATCGAACAACGAGAATTGTTGCTATAAAATACCTATAACCATTGTCACTAAAGCATTTTCGAGACTTTTAGTTTTAACGGTCAACTTTGCCATACATATATATATATAGTGTGAGTAGTTGAAGAATAATATAAGTATAAAGATATTATAGGGGTGATTTAGTATGATTAAGGTAATAGTATTTCTTCTTAATGTATTAAAGATTTTATTGGTAGTACCTATGGTAATATTAGGACTAACGTTAGATAAGTTAGGTTTTAAGAGTAATTTTTTTAACATGGACAATTGTTTTTATAACTTATCCAATATTGTTAGCAGTTGAATTGGTAATTGCATATTATTTATTTGCCTTGGGATTATATGCTGTAGTGATGGTGTTTTACTTGTTCGTACAGTATGTTGTAACGCCTATTGCAATTGTATTGATGATTCCAGTGATATTAGTATTAGGATTTTTCTATGTAATGTTACTCTTATTGCTCGGTGAATTTGCGAAGTAGATGTATGATCAAATGTTAAAAGAATAGAAAGTAGGGATGGATATGAAAAAAATAGTAATTGCTTTAATGTTAGTTATGTGTGTGATTGTATTAGCAGGGTGTGGGAATAATCCTAAAAGTATGTTTGAGGAAAAAACATATTTTGTAGAGTATAAGAACGGGAAAAATTCAACATTTCTATTGGAATTTG
>NZ_CAVG010000075.1 GCF_000438455.1 Nosocomiicoccus massiliensis | reverse complement strand
TATTGATAATTTTTTTTAAAACGTTATAATGAACATAGAACATATGTTCGCTCTTTACGAACAAAAAAATTAGTGTAAAATAACTTTGACTTTTTATTTAAGTTATGCGTATACTATTATTAACAAATAACATATGTTCGAATTTTGAGGTTGGTACTTACTTTGTACCAGAAAAAAGGGGGCACCTGAATGTTGAGTGATGATCAACATTCAGGCATGTCACCACAAAATGCTACCAACATTTAGTGGTCAAGCCCCCCTCAATAGTTGAACGTGTAATCATGCTACACGTTCACAATTCATTCTATCATAAATATGCATAGTTTCCTATAAGTTATGTGTATATTATGTGTACCGTATTTTGCATTTTATACGGGCAGGTACTAAGCGTTAGTACCCTATAGAGAGTTGTAGCGACTATTTGAGGGGCTTGTCACACTAAGGTGTGGTGAGCCCCCTTTTTTATGGTATAAACACTAGTACTAACGCTACAACTTAACGATTCCTTTCCCCGCTTGAACTTAAGTTGAAACTCAATAATTTGAATATCTAGGAGGAATTAAAATGCACAAGAAAATTAATCGAAACACTCATCGTATTTTTTATCACTATTCAGATATTGTGAGCGTAGATCAGATTGAAAAGAAAGGTCATTTTATTCATACCTTTAGTGGTGAAAGCTATATTAATTTAGGTAATGGATATGCGATTCGAAAGTTAAAAGTCTTTTCAACGCATTTAGAATACGATACGCCTCTAAGTGATGTTGTTGTCCCCATTGCTAAAATTTACGACAATATTCGTTTTGTTAATAATTTTGAGGGAAGACGTTTATATGGTCGAAAACATAAGTTAGAACCGTTAGTAACCATTTCTGTTTTAAGAAAAGATAAGCAAAGTCAACTCGCAAAATAAAATTAAATTTTAGTAAAAAATCATACGTTCTTACATGCAAATGATAATTTGCATACATGTACATTGAAATTTGAATATAGTTATGTGTGGTATCCCTGCGACCGTTCTTGGATATTAGTAGATTAAGTTCTATCATGCGAAAGCCAAAGTTAGCTAGGAACAACGGATGGTCATTAAACATTTATTTTTCGTATTTTAAAATACAGTTGTCAGTCAACTAAAAACTGTCTTTTGCTGGTACACTAGATTGCCATTATCCCTATATTAATAGGACGAAGCGATCAAGCGTAGTGCGATGATATGAGCCTACTGGTGTATTTAGGGTTAATGCGTTCAAAGCCTAAAACGTAGATCTGACCTATCATTTATTTTTATTATGTTTTGTTTAATCTTTATTATTAATTTGTATGAGAATATATTGTTTTCTTTTTTAAAAACACACAACCAGTATGTCTATTTTGAAGTAATTCTTTTGTAATTTCACTTTTAATCATTTGTATGTAAGAGCGTATGATTAAATGGAGTGTTAAAAAATGATCATTAATATCGACAAGTATTTCATTAAAGAATTAAATAATAATGGAATTGATATTACTCAAAAAGAATTGATTGAAATATACCGTACAAGCCGTAAACGTTGGGATTTTATCGAACGTTTAAAGAAAGAGAATATATCAGAAGAAGAAGCAATCAAAAAATATGATCTCTATGCTTTAAGACAGGACTAAT
>NZ_CAVG010000074.1 GCF_000438455.1 Nosocomiicoccus massiliensis | reverse complement strand
TGATATAAGATATATTTTATAACTTATAAAATATAATATATAACCGTCTATTTCTAAAATAGGCGGTTTTTTTATTTTAAGGAGGTGATGGAAATGTTAAATAAGTACAAAAACAGCACACTGTTTATCTTAGTTGCAACAGTAATGATGTTTATTATTAGTAGCCCTGTGAGAGCTGATACTAATGAATATTACTGGTATTACGTACAGTGGGGTGATACTTTAAGTGAATTATCTGAAACGTATGATCAAGACATAGAAACAGTCGCAAAAATAAATAACATCGAAAATATCAACTTAATCTATGCTGATAGTTATTTAAAGTTTATTAATAATTTACGTGAAGTGCCACAGGAAACACAAAACAAAGATGAAAAAAACGACAAATCAAAAGACACAGTTAAAGAAAACAAACAAAAAAAAGAAAAACAAATTGAACGTGTAAGAAATATGGTTAAGATAAGTCCTTACTATATTTCTTCATTAGGAGGAAATTAATTGAAAAAGAACATGAACTATCAAGAAACTAAACAACGTTTCTCTTTGAGAAAGAAAGGTAGAAATGCAACGAGCGTGTTATTAGGATTAACGATCTTATCAACAGCATTTCTACCAACCGTCGCAGAAGCTAAACCAATTCACGAACATGAATTAACAGAAATTCCATCTGAACAAAGTGTTGCACCTTCAAAATATGCAGTCATTGCAGGTTTTAGTGATAAAACAAAATTTACACAACAAGGGGATGGATGGTTTTCAAAGAAAAATCAAGAAGGGAATGATTATCATACACAGGTAGAACCCGAAGATGATAAGAAAGATAATCTTTCAGTTACTTACACAAATATTGGTAATTATAAAGGTAGAGATCTTGATTTAAAAATAACAGTAAAAGATTGGAAAAAGACAGGTTTTAAAGGTGGAGAATACTTTTCTTTTGCAGATAACCACATTGGATTTCATCAAGCTGGTTATGACTATGTCGATTTAAATTTTGAATATATGTATACAGACACTGGTAAACCAGCAACAGATTTAACAGGTTCTTACATGACGGTAACTGATATTGACGCTGTACAAGGGATGGGTTTCAGTGAAGAACAGATGAAAAACATTGGTAAAATTTATGCACCAGCTGAATCAGAAGTTGATATTACAAAAAAAGATGATGGTTACACGTATTTCCAAGATGTTAAAAATCAAGCACTTGAAACAAATGACCCCAAAGGACATTTCACAATTTTAGTTGATGGCCATACGCTTGATTTTAAGTGGTCGAAAGATTGGTCAGATTATAATAAAGATAAAGTTATTAATTGGGAGGCAGGACAATACGAACAATACTTCGGTTATACTGCTGAAAAACCAGTACGCACAGAGGTGCTAGATCCAGCAAAGCTTGTAACAGATAGTGATGAAGTAGATGTATTAGAAAATAAATTAAACGTCATCTATGAACGTTATGAGTACGACATCTCACATACTGTTCCTGCAGAATATCCAGAGTTTTTCTATAAAGAATATGTAATGGAAGATGTTTTAAATGATGTGTTAGAAACAGGCGAAGTTACAGTATTTAATGAAGATGATGAAGATGTAACTCATTTATTTGAAGATTTATCAGAGGGTAACCACATTAAATTTAAAGCGAAAGATGAGGTCTTATCTGATCAATCATTTTACGGTCATACGTACCGTTTTAATGTAAAAACTAACATTAAATCAGATGCAGATTTATCAAGTGTAACAACCGAAGATGGAAATATTCAAATACCTAATAAGGCAACAATTACTAAAGACGGTAAAGAACAAAAAGATACAGAAACTACAATTACACATGTACCAACTCCAGTTGATCCGTCAGTAGATAAAACAATTATTAACGCTGATGGAGAAGATGTATCAGAAAATGAAGTTAATGTTGGTGATCAATTCCAATACAGAGTTACAGCAACATTCCCGAATAAACAGCACGCAGAAAAGCTAGGTGTGTTCGATGATGTACCAGACGCACTTTCTGTTAATTCAGTTGTTGTGTTAGATAAATCAGGTAATGATATTACTGATCAAGGTACATTAGAAATTAATAATGACAATGAGAGCTTTAGATGGACGGCAAACGATCCTAAAGCCTTTGCAGGTGAAACAATTCAAGTTATTCCAACAGTATCAGTTAAAGATACAGTAAGTTTCGCTGAATTTGAGGAAGATGGTAAATTTGTTTTCAAAAATACAGCACAACTCTTTGTAGATGATGAAACGATTGATTCACCAGAAGTTACAACAACACTAGAAAAAGTGGATCCAGAAATTAATAAAGGCATTGTTACAGAAGATGGCTTAGTAGAAGAAAATGAAGTATCAATTGACGACACATTTGAGTATCAAATTGATACAACATACGGAAACGAAACAGTACCAAGTATTTTAGGACTAAAAGATGACGTACCAGACGGCTTTAACCTTGATTCAGTCGTTGTATTTGATGCAGATGGTAACGACGTGACAGAACAAGGTACATTAGAAATTGATGATGAAAAAGAATCATTTAAATGGACTGCCAATGAACCTAAACATTTTGTGGGTAAATCATTAAAAACAACAGTTCAAATTACTGTAAAAAATGATTTTGATTTTACAGAGTTCTTAAATGAAGATGAATTTGTTTTTGAAAACACAGCCCAAATGATTACGAGTGATTCAGAAGGTAATGAAAAACATGATGATTCAAACCTTGTAGTTTCTAAAATGAAAAAGGTAGAAAATAAAATCGTGAAGACTATCATCGATAAAGATGGCAATGAAGTAGAAGAAAATGAAATTAAGCATGGAGAAACATACACTTATAAAGTTTCACAAACAATCTCAAACGAGAAAAACATTGATTCAGTTTCTTTCTATGACGATCTTGAAGATGCGTTAGAAGTTCTTAACGCAACTGTTTATATTGATGAAAAATCTGAAACAGAAAAAGTGTCAGAGAATGATTCTAAATCCGAAACTACAGAAGATGAAAATGAACAATCTGAAGAAGCTGATGTAGAAAGCGAAGAAAATACTGAACCGGAAGTGTCAGAGGAATCTAACAACGAAGATTCTTCTATTGATAATGAAAGTTCAGAAGAAGAAGTACAAGAGGATACGGATGTAGAATCTACAGAGGATAATCTAGAAAACACACAGGAATCATCTATCGATAAAGCAAATGTAGTCGTTGATCGAGATAAATCAGTTGTATCTTGGAATTTAGATGAAGAATCAAATGATTTAAAAGGTAAAACTGTAGTAACAGAAATTGAGGTTAAACTACCAGAGGATGCAAAGTTAGATGAATCATTAGTTGATGGTGACAACTATGTAATTCCTAACGTTGCTAAAGGTACTGTCAATGAGGATGAACTTGAATCTAATGAAGTTCGTACTTTAGTAAAGAAAGAAGTGTTACCAGAAGTAACACCACCTGTTGAAGAACCTAAAAAACCAGAAAATCCACCGAAAGATTCTTCTAAAGTAAAAACGCCACCTAAAAAAGAGGGTTGGTTACCTCATACAGGTACAGAGGTAAATTACCTCATTGTATTAGTTGGAGCGTTGCTTGCAGGATTAGGTGGCTGGAGATTATATCGTATTAGAAAAGAAAATTAATAAGGAGTGGTATTTTGAATTTAAAAAAGAAAGACATTGATTCTATTGTTCAAAGCGTAGGTTTAAATCCAAAAGAATGGAGAGAAGACGTGCTAAGTCATGCACGTCTTTCTATTATGGATAAGCAAGGCGAAATTTATAAAGAATTTGAACAGAATGTAATAGAAAAAGAAGCTTTAAAGTTATTGATTGATCAAACAAGAAAAACTAATAGTAAAGCAATACCAGCAGAAAATGCTTCACCATCAAAAAACACTAAAGCATTAGGGGAAATGAAAAAGGAGAGATTATAAATGGATAATTTTATTAACTCAGTGTCAAACTTAACTTCAACATTACAAACGGCAGGTATCGTAGTTGCAGCACTTATGATTCTAGTTGCTGGTTACTTGTTCATGTTCGGTGGAGATGAAGGACCGAGAAAAGCAAAGAAAATTTTAATTTACGTCATTGTCGGTATGGCATGTATTTTAGGTGCAAATGCTTTAGCACAATACGTTGCAGATCAAATGGCATTTTAGAAATATAAAAGGGCTGTAGAAACAGCCCTTTTTATTAATATTAAGGAGGATATTATGGTACAAGAAGAAAAATTAGCACCACTTAAAGTGAAATTTACTTATTTACCAAATTCAAAGCGATTTAAAGAACTGTATAATATTCTATCAAAAAAAGATGGATTAAATTTATCTGTTAAAACAGGATTAATTTACCCTATGATTGATGCAGATAAAATCATTAAAGAGTTACACCAATTTGTGAATGCACCTGAGTTTAAACCAACAGATAAAGAGCGTTTAATTATTAGCTTCGTACTTGTTTCAAATGAAAAGAATTTAGCATTTGAAGTCAGTAGATATTCTTTAAAGAATAATAAACAAACTGTTAAAGATATTGTATATGAACAACTTGATACAACATATGTAGATCCTGAAGAATTTGATAGTGGTAAATCTGACTTTCAAGAGGAAGCAAAAATTTTAAAACAACGCATTGAAGAGTCGTATGAAATACAAAGTAATCAATTGTCAGAAAACGTTTCTGTAACAAATAAAAAACCGAGTATGTTTAATAAACTTTTTAATAAGAAAAAAACCGAACAAAAAGAATTATCAGAAATCAATTCAGATGAATATAATAAAAAATTAGAGAGTGAAAAGATAGACGAAAAAAATATCAAAGAGCATAAACCAGTCATTGAAAATAAAGTTGTAGAAAAAA
>NZ_CAVG010000073.1 GCF_000438455.1 Nosocomiicoccus massiliensis | reverse complement strand
AATTCTAGTTGGTGCATACTTAATGTTAAATCCAGAGAATGATGAAAGTTATCAATCTTTACTTGATAATCAAGATTATTCTGGTATTTCACAAAAATATCCAGATAAGTTGGATCAACTTAGTGAAAAATTGTATCAGGAAAATAATAATTATGGATTAGAAACATTAGTAAATGAATCAAACAATGAGTTCGCTCTTTTTAGGTATCATTTATTAAACAATAATAAAAAAGAAATTATTGAAACTTATGAAAAAATGTCCGAAAAAGATTCTATTAAGAATAACGAACTATTACAAGTCGCACACGCCTATATGGATAACACCCAATTTGAAAAAGCACAGGAATTAAACGAAAATTTAAATGATAGAGAACTTAATAAGCAACTAGCAGAAATTGAATATTATCTTCAAGTTAAAGCAGAGTTAGAAAACGTCATTAACAGCAGTAAGGATAAAGATAATATTAAAAAAGCTGAACAAGAGCTTAAACAAGTAAAAATCATTTTAGGAGAAAAATAATATAACTTATATTATATATGATGTAAGTTATACATTATAAAATATAATATATAAGGAGTTTAATATGAATACACAACATAAAGCAGTAGTAACGGGAATAGTTAAACTACCAATAGAATTTAACAAAACAAGTCAAGGTAACGTTTATTCAAACGTAATTATCATTGATGATAAAGGAAAAGAAATACCAATATTTTTTGATGGACAATTAGCAAACGAATTAAAAAAATTGTATCAACCTGAAAAAGGAATCAATATCACAGTGAATATAGATACAAGAAGACAACGGGAGAAAAATGAGGGGCAGAAGTAAAGAAAATATAATGTAGTTCTTCAAGCTACAGAATTTGAATTAAAGGTGACACATTAAAAATAAGGTGGTGATTGTGTGCCTGAAAACGTGAAAGAAAAATTAGAAGTCATTGAGAAAAAAATACAAGATGGTAAAGAAGTTATTCATACGGAAAAAGAACCTTATGATCCTAAAAATATTTTAGGAATTCCATGGGTTCTTTTTTTAGTAGGTATAAGTTTATTGACGGTGCATATTTATATTATCAATTATGTGATTAAAATAATTACAACGTTTACTGGTTTTATGAGTCTACAGTTAAAAGATTTAAAAAGCTTTGATTTTCAAGGACTAAACGAAACGATGTTAAGTACTATTTTAGATTTCAAAAGTCCATTCCTACCAATTGTTTTTATTGATAATCAACCCACTTGGGCAAAGTGGATTTTTTCTCTGCTACTCATAGTAGGAATTGTGATGATTGGTTATCGATTATATCGCTTATATGATCGTTATAAACGTATTTCTTACAATCAAAAAGGAGATGCTCGTTGGACAACAATTAAAGAATTGGAAAACACCTATAAGAAAGTGCCAACGAAGACGTTCACATATAAGGGACAATCGGGCTTTCCAATTGCACATAATTACGGCTATTTCATAGATGAAGATACGTTTAACACTTTAATAATTGGTACGTCACGTAGTGGTAAAGGTGTAACAAGCGTTATTCCTTCTATTGACATTGATTCAAGAGCAGAAATACAACCGTCTATTATAGTAGCCGATCCTAAAGGAGAACTCGCAGGAGCGAGTTATGAAACGTTAAGGAAACGTGGTTATGATGTAGAAATATTAAACATTTCAAATCCTAACGATGGTATGAGCTATAATCCTCTTAATTTAATTGCGAAGTATTATGAACGTGGGGATATGGATAATGCAACGAAATATACTAAATCATTAACTCACACACTATTCCATGATCCAAAAGTTCAAGATAAAACATGGATTAACTTTGCATCAGGAATGACACAAGCATTGATATTAGCAGTTGTAGACTATTGTATTAAAACAAATCAGAAAGAAAAAATAACTTTTAGAAATGTTTACAATATGCTAATTGCTTATGGGACAAATGAAATAAATCCCGATAATCCAACAGAGGAAACAAATAAGCTAGACCAATATATGCGTATGTTAAAGTCTGAAAATCCAGAGCATCCAGCTGTTATTGCATATGGAACGGTTGAATTTGCCGAAGGTAAAACACGTTCATCCATTTTTACAACAGTTGCAGGTAAATTAGATGATATTAACAAGGATGCTATTGCTAAGATGATGAGCCGTCATTCTGTAGATTTTAAAAGACCAGGCTTTAATAAAAGTATGCGTGTTCAGTTTTCAAAAGAGTTTTCTTCAATGCGTGGCGTTTTAAATATTAAAGGTGACGAATATCCGTTTACTTTAGATTCAACAGGTGCAGTAGAAATAAATTTTAATACAAAACTAGATATTCATGATGAAATTTACTTTAAGTTACAAGATAATAATGAGATTTTTATAGAAACAACTAGAAAACTAAAATCTAACGGACTAAGTTATGAACGTGATCCTTATACAAATGAGTATATTTATGATGATAAAGTTGAATTGTTTTATGAATCTGATGCTATTCAAGATATTGAAATGACATATTCTGAAAAGCCGATTGCCATATTTATGGTCGTACCAGATTATGATTCTTCCGAACACTTTATCGCAAGTGTTTTTATCTCTCAAATGTATTCAGAACTAGCAAGAGAATGTGAAAAGGTCGAGGGGCGTTCTTGCTTTACACGTGTTAAATTCCGTTTAGATGAATTTGGTAACTTTCCAACAATTCAAGATATGTCAGAAAACCTTACTGTTTCTTTAGGGAGAAACATTCTATGGGAATTATACGTACAGGAGCTTGACCAGATTAAATCTAAATATAGTGAATCAGAAACAAATACGATTATTAGTAACTGTCAAAACAAAGTCTATATCAAATCCACAACGATGAATACAGCAGAAACGATGTCTAAATTAGCAGGTACAAAAACTGTCATTAGTAAAAACTTGTCTTCTGATCGTTACGCAACACGAGTAAATGAATCAAGGTCGTTAGAAGCAGAACCTTTAATTCGACCAGATGAATTATTAAATTTTGTGATGGGTGAAACTATGGTCATAAGAAGTTTAAAGAGTAGGGATAAATCACGCAAAGATATACGACCTTTTCCAATACTAAATACAGGAAAAACACAAATGCCAAGAGCATATGAAACGGTTATAGATGATTTTGATACCAGCAAATCTTTAAGTCGATTTAATATTCCATCACAGCATAGAAATTTAATTTTAAGGGAAAACTCTATAGATTTTACTGAAATGTTTAAATCTAAAGGTGGAAAAATAAAAAAATCTTATTTATCTTCTGACAATAACTTTAGTACAGCTCAAATTAGAAAAGTTTCAGAGTTAATCACTCAATATTATGAAGTTGAAGAAAATAATATTATTC
>NZ_CAVG010000072.1 GCF_000438455.1 Nosocomiicoccus massiliensis | reverse complement strand
AACTAGATGAATTAAAAACAGAAATAGAGATGTATTAGAAAAAGATAGTGAAGATATAGTTCAAAAATCTGTACAGCAACCTGTAAAGAAACGTTTCACAGATAGAGAACGCCTAGAGTATAACTATCAAGATCAGGTGTTCAAGATAAAAGACGTATTACAAGAAGATACATTTAATCAGTTATTCCATATATTTAATGCAAAAGTTGGAACACGCAATATAGATGAAGAAATGCTGGAACAATTATTTATAAAAGATATAAATATTAGTAACTTATACGAGTTTTTAAATGAAATTAACGACGATGAATTAAAAAATAGATATGTAGGTGCATTAGTTCAAACGACAAGGAAGTGATAATTTTGGATGCACAAGAAATATTAGAACGATTAAGTGATTATTTCTCCATGTCAAACCCTATTAACGATATGCTTAGGTGGGTAGGTTTTGGATTGATAAAATTACTTTTCTGGATAATTAGTTTTTTAGAAAAAGCAGTCGAACAAACTTATACATTAGGAGGTCTAATTGAAAGTAGTAAAATCGACACTTTATTTAGTAACGTCATGCCAATTGCATGGGCGTTATTAACAATTGCGATACTCATTTATGGTTATCAGATTTTAACAGGTAACCAATTGTTTAAAAAAGAAATCATCACAAATCTGTTACTTGCGATTGGTATTTTTGCGATACTACCATGGTTGTTAATTCAATTAAACAGTATGACTAATGATGTTTTTCAGTACGCTCAAAATCAATCGAGCGATGAAAATCAATCTACAAATCAATTAGCGACACAACTATTAAAAACCAATATTAATGACATATTATGGATTGCAAAAAACAATTATCAAGTTTCTGAAGATGGTATCAACAACAACATTTCAGAAGAAAACTTAAAGTTGCTCTCTATCAACGAAAAAATTAATACTAGTGTAAAAGATGTCGATGGAAAGAATTTAAAAGAACGTATGAAAGAGATGAATTTAACAGAAGAAGACAAAGATATTTTCGATAAATATATTGCAGTTGATTGGCAGTTCAATAAGTCATTGCAAGATGTTCCACGTATGGACATTAAATTTATCGGTAACTTTGAATTATTTAGTCAATTCTACTACCGATACACATTTAATCCATGGGCTTTAATGGCACAATTTATAGCGATTAGTTTAGCGTTAGTTGCGACATCATTTAAAGTCGTTCGCTTATTTATGGAAATAACGTTTAGTAAAATTATAGCACCTTTTATTGCAACAACAGACCTTTCAACAGGACAGCGTATGAAAGCATTAATAAAGGATATTTTAATTAACTACAGTGCATTAGCATTGATTCCTTTCGTTATGCAAATCTACATTATCGGTGTCGGATGGTTAACAGTACAAGACTTTAACTGGGTTGTCACATCTATCATCATCTTTGCGATGAGTTATTTCCTAATCGATGGTCCAGAGATTGCAAAACGTATTTTAGGTATCGATTTAGGATTACAAGATGGCTGGCGTGTAATGATGGGTGCAATGGCGATGGGTACAGCAGGTGCAAAAGGAGTTGGACTTGCTACACAAGGTGCAAGTAATGTAGCAGACAAAATTTCTAATAACGAACGTCTTCAAGGTATTAAGAAAGGAACAAGTAATTTAGCATCAGCAACGATGAAAGATACAATGAATGATGCGAAAAATGCGATTGGATCAGGTGTCGGTAAATTCTCTGAGTCTGAACTTGGACAAAACCTATATAGCTTTGGTCAGAAAGCAGGTAGACGTTATGGCGAAATGGCAGATGCATTAAAAGATTCAACTGTCGGCCAAACAGCACAAGGTATTAAAGATAGCGTTAAGACTATCGGAGATGTTTATAGTGGTGAAACAGATACATTTAAATCACCGAATAACTCAACTAATTTACAAGCATCACCACAAGATTTAGCAAATACTTTAGCTAATGTAAATTCATCGCTTCAACCAGATAGTACAGGAGCTACTAATCCAATGGATGCTGTACGTAACGTATCAGAACTTGTAAACACACAACCAACAAGTGATAATGACCGTCAACAACTCATATCTGCTATGTTACAAGGAGCTACAACTGGCGAAGCCCAACAGCGTATTAATGGATTATTAAGCAATATCAATGATCCAGAATCTAAACAACAAATGATTAGCTCTCTGCTCAATAGTAGTAGTGTAGGGTTGGAAGAAAAGAATCAGTTAGTTAGTGGTGTGATGAGTGGAGCAATTGAAGGTAATCCATCACAAATGGTACAAGATATTGTAACAGGAATGAATAATCAACCAGAGAAACAGCAACAGTTAATAGAAGCAATGGTTACAAACTCATCAATACCAAACGAATCAAAACAACAGCTTGTAGAAGCAGTCATGAGTAATAAAGATATGGGCGTTGAAGCTAAAACTCAACTCTTAAATACAATGACAAGTAACACGCCAAATACAGAATCTAAAACTCAAATGATTAATTCTATTGCAAATGGCGAGGCTGGTACAAAAACACAACAAGCCTTTGTTAGTGAAGTGTTAAGTAGTGCAGATCGTGGAGCGAAAGCACAAATTAAAAATGTGGAAGAATTAATTAATTCTAATGCAAGTCCACAAGATACAGCTACTAAATTAGTAAATGCAATTTATAGCAATAACAACGATCCATCAATGCAAACACAGATGATAAATAAAGTAATGCAGGGATCAGATAACATGGCATCTGGATTAAAAACACAATTTGTTAGTCAGGCAGTTACAGGAGAAGCATTAAATAGTAGTGCAAAAAGCCAATTAGTTAATACTATTTTTAATGGAAATAGTGAACAACCATTATCAAACAGTCAACAACGTGTATTATCAGAAGTGTTATCAAGTGGCTCAGGAGTATCACACAAAAATGCTTATCTCAACGAAATCTATAATAAAGCAGATCCTGTAGCAAAAAATCGTAGTGAATTTGTTAACATGATTCGAGGCAGTAATATCGAAATGGGTGTCAAAGAAGCAATTGTCAACCAAGCAGAGTTTAGTTATAGTACGAAAAACCAATCAACACTATCTAACCAAATCAACACTGTTATGAATACAAAAGGATTAGACGAGGGATTACGTAATAATATTATTCATGAAATCTCAAATCCAAGCTCTGTTTATAAGGAACAAAGCTTTAAGGACATTGTAACAACTATAGATGACTTATAAATATTTTAAGGCACTTTATCATAGATAAAGTGCCTTTTATAAATTCTGTATTAGAAAAAGGAGAGGATTAGAAAAGTGGATAAATATTTAATTC
>NZ_CAVG010000071.1 GCF_000438455.1 Nosocomiicoccus massiliensis | reverse complement strand
GAGTAGTATATGTTAAGTATATTTAATAAAAACAAACAGAAACAGTAAAGAAGAAACCAGAACACTACGCATTAGATGGTTATGACTTAGATTTTATCGCTCGTATACAGCCACAAGGTGGTATTAAGTTTAAAGAAAGATATGTGGAGAACGGAATCGGTTATCAAGGATGTATCTTACTATATGATTTTCCTAATGATGTGACAGGTCATTGGTTAAATTCCATCATTAATATGGAGGGAACGATTGGTATTGTCGATTATGGAACAGAAGATAATGCAGAAGTAATGAATACACTAAATCGTTCTGTTAGAGAGCAACATTCACGTATTTTAGAATCTAAAAATGCGTTATCGAGAAATGAATATCAAAATACTTATCGAAACCTTATGGATATTGGGGAAGCGATTAATCAATATGGTGAAGTTATTAAAAATATGAATATACGTTTATATATTACAGGATCATCACAAGTTGACTTAGATAAAAAGGTCGCTAAAATCCGTAAAGAATTGCAGTCCAAAGGTTTTAAGGGTCAGATGATGATGTTCGAATCAAAAGATAACTATTTATGTATGGCATATAATTTAACAGAACAGAAAAAACAGTTATCTTACTACAGAAAAGGAAAAGCGAATGTTCCAGCTTCAACAGCAGGGGCAAGTTATTATATGAACCACACAGAGCTAATGGATCCAAATGGAGCTTATTTAGGAACAACGATGACAGATGGAACTGTTCTTCTTGATATGTTCCAAGCAGATAGTAAACGTACGTATTATAACTCAATTATCTTTGGTGCGATGGGTAAAGGTAAATCTACGCTCATGAAGATGTTATTTGAGGATCAAAACGCTAGAGGACATATGATTAGAGGTTTCGACATTGCAGGTGACTTTAGAGAAGTTGTACGTTACAACGGTGGTCAGATGATTTCTTTAAGTGGTAGTGGAGGAATCATTAATATGTTAGAAGTGTTCGCTACAGCAACAACCGAAACAGAAGATGATCACCAAGAACTAATCGTTGATGAAAAAGCATCATTTTCAGCTCACTTATCTAAATTAAAAATGCAATTAAAAATATTAAATTCAGATTTATCTGAAACAGACTTAACAGATTATGCAAACTGGTTAAGAGAATTTTATATTGAATTTGGTCTACTACCAAGCTCAATTGAAGAAGATTATAAAATAACAGGACTAGATCCAAAACAATATCCTGTCTTAAGTGACTTACTTTCATTTTTAGAAAGTAAAGATACAGAGGGATATTCGATTGAAAAAAACCGAACTTTAGAAAAAGTCATATCCACAATTAAAGAAATGGTAGAGCAAAACGGTAATTTATTTAACGGACATACAACAATCCCAGACATATTATATGAACCAATCGTGTTTTTTTGATATTAAAGGTTTAATGGACTATGGGTTACCAATTTTCCAGACACAAATTTATACAGCAATTTCTATGATCTGGTCACATGCTCTCTATCATGGACAACAAAGTAAGAAACAAATTGAAAATCCAGAAATTGATAATGATACAGTACAACGATTTATGGTGTTTATTGACGAGTGTCATAATATTATTAACGCCAACAACAGAGAGGTTGTTCAATTTACAAAAAACTTTATGAAAGAAATGCGTAAATACATGGCAGGTATTCAATTAGCAACACAGTCACCACAAGAATTATTACCAGACGGAAACGAATTAATTGTAAATGACTTAAAACAGATTTTTGAGTTAACGCAATACAAATTCTTATTAGGAATGGATCAGTCAACATTAGATAAATTAGAAGACGTGCTAGGGGACACAATCAAAGAATCGGAATATGAATTAATCCCTAATTTAGAGCGTGGACAAGCCATATTATCAATATCTGGAGATTCAATCGTATTTAATGTAATGCCAACACAAGAACAATTAGATCGCTTTGAGGGTGGGCTATAAAGGCATGGAAGAAACGCTGATCGCGTTTCTTTTATCCGTTCGTTTCACTCACTCTTATTTTTCGTGTTCCGACTGATATTTATTTACTTTGCATACTAGCATCTCTTCACTTATATATTGCAAGTCCAAGCACTACGTGTGCTAAAGCAGGCTTGCAATATCGTTTCGAGATGCTCTAGACGTATGCGTAAATAAAATATCATCTACACACTCAAAATAATAAGAGTGGTAGAAAAAAGGGGTAATTAAAATGAATATCTTAAATCAAGAACTGTTTTACCAGCCAACAAATGAAACTAGCGACTTAGAATTATTTATGAATTGTGTTCGATTAGTTCAAGAATTAAAGGTTGAATATAACTTAACAGACAATGAAGTAAAAAATAAAGCTGAAATTTTATTCGATTATTATAATGAGAAAGTTTATCAAGAATATGGTGTTAGAATTTTTGAAAATGACCCATATCTTGAAGTAAGTAATGTTACAACTTTTGAACTATTATCAGCTAATTACTGGTTCGTTTTTAATTAATAAAAATAAATTTAGCTATAGCGTAGCTGACTTAAAAACAGATGAAGATTGGGCAGATTTTAACAGTGATACAAACTTAGACGATGTTGTAGTAGTAATAGTGAGGTAAATATGAGTAATGAAGATTTTTTTGAAAAGCTGAAAAAACTATAATATTAGTAAGGAGTTTTAATGTGGAAAAATTTTTATACGAAGCAAAAAGAATAACAGATGGTAAGTATGTAACAGGAGCATTATTACATGTGCCTGATAGTCCATTCACATATATAGCAACGGAAGAAGCAATGAATAATATGTGTGTCGATGAACTAGATGAAGGAAAAACTACTGGTTTGAAACTTACAAGAGTTATGATTAATTCAGTAAAACCTTATAGAATAAAATAAATTTGAAAGTAGGAAAATAAATGTTTAACAATTTTAGTTTATCTGGAAGAATTGCAAAAGAAATTAGAGTTTTTGAAAATGAAAAAAATAGAGTAGGAGTGTTTACATTAGCAGTACAAAGACCATTTAAAAATAAGGAGGATGAGTACGAAACAGATTTCATTAGAATAGTAGTATTTAATTACAACGTGGAGATTTTAGAAAAATATACCGATAAAGGCAGTTTAATTGGTGTAGAGGGAAGAGTACAAACAAGTAGTTACGTTAATAAAGATGGAGAGAAAGTATATACCACTGAAATTGTAGGTAAACGAATTATCTTATTAGAAACAAAAGAACAAAGAGAAAAAAGAAAGGAAAATAAAGAATTAGAAAAAGTAGATAGTTATTCAGAAGATGAAAATGATTCATACGACAACTATCTAACAAACATTCAAGATGACGATTTACCGTTCTAAATATTACAAGCACTTATTTTAAAAATAAGTGCTTTTTTTATTGTAAGGGGTGTGACTATGGCAAAAGAAAAAAGTTTAGTACGAAAGCAATTAGAAAAAAACTAAAAAGAAAATTGCTTTATGGATTACGGGAACAATTGGAGTAACTGGTGGTGCAATTTTAATTGGTATGTTCATGCTTTTGTTAATAATCATGGCATTTCTACCAATTTTTGGTGCACTCAGTGCTGATGAAGAAGAAAAAGCCCAAGCTCAAACTCTTGTCGGGGCTAATTTACCACCAGAGGTTTTAAAATATAAAGATGATGTATTAGCTGAGATGAAAGTACAAGGTTTAAAAGATTTTCATTTAGATATTTTATTAGCCATTATGGCACAAGAATCAGGTGGACGAGTTACAGATGTATTTCAGGCATCCGAATCGTTAGGAAAACCACCTAACTCTATTAGTACAAGTGAATCTATTAAGCAAGGTGTAAAGTATTATGGAGAATTAGTAAAAGCTGTAGGTATGACAGAAAAATTTGATTTAGATCAAACAAAACTTATTTTACAGTCATACAACTTTGGGTCTGGTTTTATTGATTATGCAAAACGTATGAATGATGGTAAGTATTCTAAACAACTTGCAAAAAATTTTTCTGCTACACAAGCAAGTAATTTAGGTTGGAGTTCTTATGGTGACGTTAACTATGTAGAGAATGTTATGAAATATTTTAATACTGGTAATTCAAGTATTGAATCATTGACAGGAAATTTTAAATCACCAAATACAAGTAGTTATTCTAACAGTTATTTAACTGGACACTGTACATGGTATGTTGCTGGTAGACGTAATGAGTTGGGTGCAGGTTTACCAAGCAACTTAGGAGATGCATGGATGTGGGTTGGTAACGCAAAATCACAAGGTATTAAAGTAAATAATACGCCTAAAGCAGGTACGGCTGTTGTGTGGCAAAGAAATCAATATGGAGCTGACAGTTATTATGGTCACGTTGGTTTTGTCGAAGAAGTTAAATCTAACGGAGATATTATTGTTTCTGAAATGAACGTTGTAGGATTGAATGTTTTAAGTTATAGAACGATCCCAGCGAGCCAAGCAAACAATTTATCTTATGTATATTAGGAGGAAATTATATGAATAATAAAAAGGTTTTGTTTTTTATTGTAGGAGTGGTTTTAGTTTTTACCGTTCCTTTTTTCTTACTGAACAAAAATATAAAAAGTTTACAGGTAGAAAACAAACATTTAAAGGATGAGTTAAATATTTTAGAAAAGAAAACAAAGTATGGAAAAAGATATAGAAGTAGTTGAGGTTGAAAAAGAAGATAATGATGAATCGGAACAAAGCACAGTAAACGACAATGAAATGATTGAAGATTTTTCTTTAGTATTTGTAAATTTAATGTTTAATCGTTTAAACA
>NZ_CAVG010000070.1 GCF_000438455.1 Nosocomiicoccus massiliensis | reverse complement strand
TTACAATTTACTTATTCCATGATGGAACGTCAGGAACTTAAAGTATCTAATTTATATTATGGAGATTCTTTAAGAGCAATGAAAGGTAAAGAAGCTATTGATGGACATTACAGAAATAAATTAATGAACGAGAATAAAATTCAAACTAAAAATAATGTAGTAGAAGAAAATAAAAACAAAAACAGAATTACAATCGATGATTTATAGGAGATGATATTTTGTATAAAACAGAAAGAATAAATTTTGCATTAGACGAGAAATTTAAAAAACAAATTGATGATCATGTAAAAATGTTTAGTGATAAATATGAAGATCGCACAGATTTTTTAAATTTAGCTATTAGAAATTTAATTGAAGAAGACACAGGTGTAACAACTAAAGAAGCCTTATTAAATTTAACACAAGAGATTAGTGATTTAAAAATTCTAATGAATACAGCAGTTAGAAACACAAATAATACATCTTATAAAAATAATTCAACAGGTGGATACCAATATAGGAGGGATTAGTTGAAAGCAGGAGTAATTTTAACAAGTGACTTTGTCGTAGGGAATAAGAAATCATTTGAAAATTATATCCGTTATATTGATCGTAAAGAAGCGAAGCAAAAAGATTTTCCAGATGAATTTGAACCTATCATTGATGAAAAATTTGAAAAATATTTAGATTATATGAATCGTGAAACAGCAAAACAAAATAATAAACAAGACAAAAGCACAGGGTTATTTAATGAAAAAAGTGATTTACTTACTAAAGAAGAACGTAGGGAAGTTTATAAATCATTTAGAACTGCTCAAAAAAATAACTCTGTGCTTTGGCGTGATGTGTATTCTTTTGGATACACGCTGGTTAGAACAAAATGATTTATTAGTTTATAGAAAATTAAATGAAGAAAAAATTAAAGATGCTGTTAGAAATTCAATGCATACTTTTATTAAAGAAGAAAATCTAGATAAAAATAACATCATATGGGCTGGTGAGATTCATTACAATACAGATAATTACCATGTTCATGTTGCGATTTCTGAAAAAGAAAACAGCAGAGAGATGATCACCTATAAACGAAAAGATGAAAATAATAATTTTATTGAAGTTACAGAGCCTAAAGGCAAACGAAAAAATAAAACAAATTCAAAAATGAAATCATCATTTATTCATCACCTTGTAGAAAGAAATAAAAGTTTAGAACAGTTAAATCAATTGAGAAATACTTTAAATATATCTATTCACATTGATGAAAGTACATTAGAACAGCGAAAACGACTAAATAAAATTATTTCACTTTTACCAGAAAAAGAAAATGAGTGGTCATACAATCATCACAGCATGAAGCATTTAAAAAAGGACATAGATGAGTATACTGAAACATTTTTAAAGCAACATTGTTCTAAAGAGTTCGATGAATATAGAAGAGTACTCTTAAGAGAAGAACAATTTTATAAAGAAGTCTATGGTTCAAAAAGTGATTATCAGTCATATTCTAAAAAATAAATATGATGAATTAAAATCACGTATGGGTAACGAATTGTTACGTAATATTAAAAATAATAAATCTTATGTAGAAGAAAAATTAGGTGTCGAGTTAAATAGACCACCTTCAATTTCTAATAAGAAGAATAAAGAAATATTACAAAATACTTTTCTGAATCATGTAACTGAAAGTAGTAGGTATAGATCATCAAATAAACCAATCTTTAGAATTGTAAGATATAGAGATACTGAATTTAAAATAAAATTAGGTAGTCCAATCATACGCAAACCACGATTGGTTAAACAGCATGAATTTAGACGTATTCAAAATTTATTTAATAATAGAAGAAGACAGAAAGAAGTTGAAGCAGAACATCAAAATCTTGAAGAACGTATTAGAAGAATTAATGAGCAGGAACAGGAATTATAAATTAAATATAAATAGTATTGAGCAATATACAAATGTATATTGCTCTTTTTTATTTTAAAGGAGATATACAAATGAAAGATTTTAATTTGAAGGCATGGATAAAGAAACAAGAATAGAAATAATGGAAGCACTCATTGAACAATTGCACGAAGATGGTGCTTATTTTACAAAAGATGAACTAGATATTGAAGAACAAGAATATCAAATTGAACAAGATGAATTAGAACATAATATTAATGAAGAATTTGAGATGACAGATGATTTAAATCAAAGTTTATGGATTACTCCTGATAACCAACTCTTATCTGGTTATTCAGGAAATGGTATTCGTTCAATAGATCATAGAGCTTTATTAGACTTTTATAACTTAGATAGACAAGATACTAAAAGTTGGGACAAGTTACATGAAATGGGTTATGTAAGAGTTATACCAGAAACTGAATATGCTTTGATA
>NZ_CAVG010000069.1 GCF_000438455.1 Nosocomiicoccus massiliensis | reverse complement strand
TCAGGCTGTAGACAAAGTCTCTTATGAGATGACGTCTACAGCCTTTTTTTATAAAATATAATTAATATGATTATTTTGGAGGGAAATCATGTTAGGAAAATCATTAAATTCACGTGATCAAATAGAATTTGTAGCGATTAGCGACCTCGTACCAAAAGATCATCTACTAAGAAAAGTGGATGCCGTATTAGATTTAAATTTTGTGTATGATTCTGTAAAGGATAGATACTGTTTAGATAATGGTCGACCTGGGATTGATCCAGTAATTCTTGTAAAAATTGTGTTGATTCAACATTTATTTGGTATAAAATCCATGCGACAAACAATTAGAGAAATTGATACAAACGTTGCTTATCGTTGGTATCTCGGTTTTGGATTTCATGATAAGGTGCCACATTTTTCAACCTTTGGAAAGAATTATGCACGTCGCTTTAGTGACGGTCAATTATTTGAAGAGATTTTTGAGCATATTTTAGAAATCGCGATGTCTCATGGACTGATTGACACTTCTGCATTATACATAGACTCAACGCATATCAAAGCAAACGCTAATCGTAATAAGTATACGAAAGAAACGATTAAAAAAACAGCGACTTTCTATGCTGAGGAATTACGTGAAGAAGTCAATGACATCCGGTTATCAGAAGGAAAAAAGCTTTACCCTCCAAAAGAATCCAATGAAGAAAAAACGAGTCGTGTTAGTAAAACAGATCCGGATGCAGGATATTATGTAAAAAGTGAGCGTGAAAAACAATTTGCTTACAGTATGCATGCCTGTGTAGATAGTCACGGATTTGTACTTGATCAACATGTGACCCCTGGAAACATTCATGATAGTACCCAACTCCATGTCTCCATCGATCGTTTACTCGAAAAGGGCTATTCCATTCAAAGTGTTGCGGTAGATGCAGGGTATAAAACACCAGCGAACGCGAGATATTTACTTAATAAAAACATTACACCGTATATGCCATATACTCGACCACGAGGTTCAAAGGATTTACTCAAAAAGAGTGAATATGTTTATGATGAATATTATGATGTTTACTTATGTCCTGGCGGTTCAGAACTCACTTACAGACGCACAGATAAGGACGGTTATCGCCTGTATATGTCAGATCCTATGAAATGTAAAGAGTGTCCGTTACTTTCACAGTGTACAAAAAGTCAGGGGAAACAAAAAGTGATTACCCGACATGTATGGCAATCCTACATTGATACAGTCGAAGAAATTCGACATACGGAAAAAGGTAAAACTGAATATAAGAAGAGATCCCAAACCGTCGAACGTCGTTTTGGAGATGCGAAAGAGCAGCATGGACTCAGATGGACACGTCATAGAGGTATTAAAAAAGTGTTCCGAGACACCACGCTTATTTGTGCATGCATGAACTTGAAAAAGTTGGCAAACTGGCTCATCAAAGAGCCTCAACTGACAGTGTAAACCACTGTTTTTTCTTTGAAATATCAAACTTATTTTAAAATATATGTAGACAAAAAAAGACGAACCTCTTTTTTAGAATTTGAAAAAAAGGTTCGTCTACAATCTG
>NZ_CAVG010000068.1 GCF_000438455.1 Nosocomiicoccus massiliensis | reverse complement strand
CGATTAATTGTTCGTTGATTTCAGCTGATAATTCGCTACGCTCTGGTTGACGAACGAATGTACCTTCTAGTTTATCAGCGTCAAAGTTTAGATATTCAGGAACAAAGTTGTTGAATTCTAAAGCTTCTTCGATGATGTTTAATTTTTGTGATTTTTCACGTACAGCAACTGTTTCACCTGGTGAAAGTTGGTAAGACGGGATGTCTAATACTTTACCGTTAACAGTGATGTGTCCGTGGTTTACTAATTGACGTGCTTGACGTTGTGTTTTAGCTAAACCTAAACGTAATACTACGTTGTCTAAACGTGAAGCAAGTAAGATCATGAAGTTTTCACCGTGAATTCCAGGCATTTTACCTGCACGATCGAATAATGTACGGAATTGACGTTCGTTAATTCCATGCATGTAACGAAGCTTTTGCTTCTCTTTTAATTGTAAACCGTATTCTGAGAGTTTAACTCTTTGGTTTGGTCCATGTTGCCCTGGAGCGTATGGACGCTTTTCTAATTCTTTACCTGTGCCTGATAATGAAATACCTAGGCGACGTGACTTTTTCCAAGTCGATCCTGTATAACGAGCCATTATTGACTCCTCCTTAATGATATATTTATATGCAAATAACATCATAAGGGGTAATTACTTCTATGGGTATGTGATTCAAAGTGTCTTCGCCTCATAGCATTGGTTACACAACACATCGCAACCGCTAATCACATAAGGTCATAGAATAAATACCTGCTACTTATATTGTTCATTTACACAATTTATTATATTACTTGAATCTCTACGTTTTGTCAACTGTTTATCGATTATAAATACTTTTTAATAATTTCTACGACTTTGATTAAACCAACGCGGTCTTCTTCATCGAATCGTTCATAAATCGGTGCGTCTATATCTAACACACCGATTCCTTTTCCGTCTTTGTAGATCGGTAAGACAATTTCTGATTTACTACGTGCGTCACACGCGATATGGCCTGGGAATTCTTCGACGTTATCAACGATAAATACGTCGTTACCTCTATAAGCAGTTCCACAAACGCCTTTACCAACTTCAATAGTCGTACATGCGGGCTTTCCTTGGAACGGACCAAGGACGAGTTTTTCTAGTTCTTCATCGTATAAATAAAACCCGACCCAGTTAATATCTTTTAGAAAGTGGTTGAGTAGTGCAGAAGCATTTGCCAAATTAGCAGTAATATTTAAGTTTTCCTCAAGTAATGCATCGAGTGCTCCGTGTAGTTCTGAATAGTTTTTAAGCTGAATATCATCAAACATTGTATGTCCTCCTAAAGTAACTGTTACATTTTTAAAAATTATACTGTTTATTGTTTTTTCTTTCAAAGATTTAGTCTATAATTGATAATAAGTTGAGGAGGGTAATTGTATGTGGGTTTACATTTTAATTGGACTGATTATCCTTGTTATTATAGTAATCGGATTACTGCTGTTTTTAAGAAAATCAAAACTTGAAGAAGTACAGAAAGAAGAAGCACGATTACAAGATGTAATTCAATTACCATTTCATTTAGATTTAGAAAAATTAAAAACATACAATCTACATGGAGAGGCAAAAGAATTATACGAACACTTGGATGAGAGATGGAAAGATGCGTTATCCAACAATAAGACGCATGCAGAAAGCAATTTTAAAGCTGCAAATGAAAATTTAAAGAAATTTAAATTTAGTGATAGTAAAAAGAACGAAGATAATGCTGTTCAACATATCGGAAATATCGAAACTACATATGATGCGTTAACAGTTGAAATTAACGACTTCATGAAACAAAATGATGAGAGTAAAGAGTTATATGAAGAGTCTGTGACGCTTCAAAGAGAAGCAAACCGTGACGTTTTAGCAGATGGCCATAAATTTGGTGACTCGAGAAAACCATTAGAATCGTTAATCAACTCATATGAACCAGAACTAGAGAAGTACAACACACAGATCGATGAGGGGAATTACAATAACGCACACGATCATATCGTAGAAATTCACGAAGAACTTACGAATTTAAAAGAGAGTATGGAGAAAATCCCTGCGCTCATTAAAGAAGTTCAAAAAGACTTACCAACACAATTTCAAGAAGTCCGTTATGGTTGTAGAGAGTTAAGATTAGACGGATATGATTTAGAGCATATCAAAGTCGATACGACGCTATCACGCTTACGTACAGAATTAAATTTAATCGAGCCTAAAATTGCAAAACTAGAATTAGAAGAAGCAGAAGAAGATTTAGAACGTATTCACAGCGAACTCGATGATATGTATGACTTAATTGAACACGAAGTCGAAGCGAAAATTAAGTTCGATGATTTACGTGACAAAGTAAGTGATATGCTGTTTAAAGCGAAAGACACAAACATGTCATTACGTACTGAAATTAACTTTATTAAAGATGCGTACTATATTAATGATAGAGAAATCCAAACGATTCATAAATATGAATACGAAATTGAAGATCTCGTTACAATGTATGCAGATATTGAGTCTGAAGTTAATAAAAATACGACACGCTATAGTCAGATTATCGATAACTTAGAGCACATCGATCATACGATTGAAG
>NZ_CAVG010000067.1 GCF_000438455.1 Nosocomiicoccus massiliensis | reverse complement strand
CAAGTAGATGTACTAGATTACTTACAGTCGTTAAAATACGATGAAGAGGAAGCAATCGATAATACGAACTTAATCGATGACAAAAAAGAAGAAGTCATGCATAGATTAACAACGTCAAACCTCGTGAGAATTCCAGAGCAGTTTATCGTTATGAAGCATGAACTCGATAACGAAGTGAAAGAAATCGATAGATATCTTGAACGTCGTCCGTTAAATGTCCGTTACATTAAAGAGAAAGTCGATAAAGCAGTCATTTTATTAAATAACTTCGAGCAAGAAGCATATGAAGTTATTCATGACTCTGAACTGTCTGAGTTAATTATTCAATACGCAAACCGTTATCGTAAAGATAACAGTACATTAGACGGTGAAATTGAAGAAGCGACGCGTTTATTCAATGAAAATAGATATAAGCGTGCACTTCAAATTGCAGAACATGCATTACGAGAAGTTGATGAAGATGCAGTAAAACGTATCATCGACTCATATGAAAACAGATAAGAGACTTAGGAGCATTCCTAAGTCTTTTTTATGGTAGGTGAAGGAAACAATGATTTATTTTGACAACGCAGCAACGACGCGTCCATTAGACGACGTCCTACAGACGTATGACACGGTAAATCGAAAATATTTTTATAATACAGCAAGTTTAAGTAAAGGTGGACAAGAAGCGAGAAAGCTTCTTGAAGCTTCTAGAACACAGATCAAGCAACTGTTTAAATTAAATGATTACGATTTAATATTTACTTCTGGAGCTACAGAAAGTAATAACATCGTAATACAAAGCGTCATAAAAAAAGAAATTACAATTTGGTCGAACGGTACTCGTTTCAGAACTTGAACATCCAAGTGTCATCGAAGTACTGAGACATATTGATGGTATCGATTTAGTGTTTATTGATACGACATCGGAAGGGATTATTGATCTCGAAGATTTAAAAGAAAAGATGACGGATGATGTGATCTTTGTATCGGTTATTGCGGTTAACAATATTATCGGAAGTGTTCAACCGATTGAAAAAATTGTTGATGTCGTCAAGCAATATAACAGAGCATTTTTCCATGTCGATGCAACTCAAGCTGTCGGTAAGGTGAATATCGATTATCGCGGGGTGGATGCAGTGACCTTTTCAGCGCATAAGTTTTATGGCGTTAAAGGTGTCGGTGGATTATTCATTAAAAATCTTGCACAGTTAAATCCGGTGATGTATGGCGGTGGACATGAATATAACGTGAGAAGCGGTACGGTAAACTTACCAGGTATCGTGTCGACTGCTAAAGCACTACGTTTATCTTTTGAAACGATGGATGACACGTATAATAAGATGAATTCGTTTAACGATAAAATACGTGAGGCGCTTCAACAATATAAAGGTGTATATATTCAACCTAAACATGTGCCACATTACATTAATCTGTCGATTACAGGTGCTAAAGGTGAAGTCGTCGTTAACGCACTAAGTAAACGTGATATTTATGTATCTACAACGAGCGCATGTGCGTCACAACGTAACGCACCGAACGAAACACTCATCGCGATGGGAAATCCGTTACGTGTAATTGAAGGAAGTATCCGTCTTACGATGGGACAGTATACGACTGAAAGTGACATAGATACGTTTATAAAAGTATTTGATGAAATATATAAAGAATTAGGAGATGTCATCGTTGAAATATGATTTATTACTCGTTCGTTACGGCGAACTTACGTTAAAAAAGAAAAATAGAAAGATGTTTATCGGTAAATTAGTGTCACAAATCGAGCGCGCTTTAGAAGGACTTGACGTCGTTATCCGTGCGAATAGAGATAGAATGTACATCGATCTAGAAAATGAAGATGCATATGAAGTCATCGACCGATTAAAACATGTGAACGGAATATTAAGCATGTCGCCAATTATTCGTCTTGAAAAAACGGATGAAGCGATGAAAGAAAATGCATTACTATTAGAATCAACATTTAAAGAGGACGATACATTTAAAGTTGAAGTAAAACGTATCGACAAAGCGTACCATTTAAAGACACACGAAATTCAGCAGTTAATCGGCGGACATGTCGTAAAAGAAACAAATCGACCAGTGAATATAAAACATCCAGATCATACGATTATGATAGAAATTCGTTATGACGGAATTTATATGTACAGTGAAGTGTATGATGGGGTCGGTGGATTACCACTTGGAACAGGTGGTAAAACTGTTTTAATGCTTTCTGGTGGAATAGATAGTCCAGTCGCAGGATTTGAAATAATGCGAAGAGGTGTTGAAATTGAAGCGATTCACTTTTTCTCACCACCATATACGAGTGAGCAGTCGTTAGAAAAAGTAAAAACACTCGTAGATATTATGGCAGATAAAACCGGTGTCGATATTAAAATGCATATCGTACCATTTACAAATATTCAAACGACTATTTACGATAAAATACCTGATGGTTATTCGATGACGACAACGAGACGTATTATGTTAATCATCGCAGAACGTCTCGCACGTAAAATCGGTGCAGAAGCGGTCGTAAATGGAGAAAATATTGGACAAGTTGCATCGCAAACATTAACGAGTATGAATACGATTAATGCAGTGACAAATTTCCCAGTACTACGACCATTACTCACATATGAAAAGAATGAAATTATACAAAAAGCTGTGAATTACGGAACGTACGAAACTTCTATATTACCGTTTGAAGATTGTTGTACAATCTTTAAACCAAAACAACCGAAGACATCACCAAATTTAGATACGGTCATAAAATATGAGTCAAATGTCGACTTTGAACCACTCATCGAAGACGCGCTAGATCAAATCACAATATACACATCAAAAAACGAACAAGAATCTACAGAATTTGACGATTTACTGTAACTCACTGTGTTATACTAACTCATACAGAAATTAAAGGAGATGAACTTATGAAACGAACGATTGCATTAGTCGCAGCAATTGCCTTACTGATTTCAGGCATTGTCATGAGCGTATTTAATGTATTCCAAAAAGATCAGTTTGAAGACTTATTTAGTAGTCTTGCAGATGAGTCACCTGTTAGCGTTATTGAAGAAGGTGACCCGTCAAATAGAATCGCAGTCATTAGTGTAGATGGCGTCATTCAAGATACACCGCAAGGTGGCGGATTATTTTCTGGAGTAGCTGGTTATAATCATCGTTTAACAGTTGATGCTTTAAAAGAAATTATTGAAGATGATTCTGTGAAAGCAATTTTACTCGACGTAAACTCACCAGGTGGTGGAGTATTTGAAAGTGCTGAAGTATACAAGTACTTAAAAATTGCTAAAGATAAGGGGAAAATTATCTACAGCTCAATGGGTAATATGGCAGCAAGTGGTGGATATTATGTCTCAGCACCTGCAAATAAAATTTACGCAAGTAACGAAACGATCACTGGCTCGATCGGCGTAATTATGCAAAGTATCGATTACAGTGAGCTTGCTGAAAAGTACGGCGTAAAGTTTAACACATATACATCAGGCGATATGAAAGACATGTTATCAGGAGCAAAAACTCCATCTAAAGAAGAAAAAGAATACGTTCAGCACATGGTAGATACGATGTTTGATGAGTTCGTAAAAGTTGTTGCTGAAGGGCGTAATATGAGTGAAGAAGAAGTACGTAAATTAGCAGATGGACGTGTATATCTTGGAAGTGATGCACTTGAAAACGGACTTGTAGACGAGATTGGATACTTTGATGACGCGCTCGCTGATTTAAAAGAAGAGATTGGGTCAGAAAATCCACAAGTTTATACGTATGGTTATGGTTCAAATCGTTTTTCAATGTTCAATTTTAACGGACCGAGCATCGTGAAACAATTATTTAACGATTCAGATGCGTTAATCGTTGAAAACTTAATCAATAAACGTCAAGGTCCAAAACCGATGTACTTATATGATGAGTAAGGAGTGAGATTATGAAAAGAGAAACAGTGATCTTGCAAAAAGAAATGGGTTATCCTGTTGCAGATACGTTAATACGTCTCCTCGCATATATCGTTGATCTCATCGTCTTATGGTCGGTACGCCAAATCGCAATTATTCCGATTTTAACGATGCTAGGCGTCATGAATCAAAATATTATTTTTGACGCAATTTCAATACGTAGTATTGTCGTAGCGGTCGTATTTTTCCTGTACTTTGTTTTAATGACATATTTCTTTGGTCAAACGTTAGGAAAAATGATTTTCGGTATTCGTGTTGTTTCAAGTAAAGGGTATGAGTTAACATTTGCTCAAGTATTATATAGAGAACTTATCGGTCGATATATTACGCAAGCATTATTAAACTTACCGTACTTAATGATTTTATTTAACGAAAATCGAATGGGACTTCATGATTTTATCGGAGACACATTAGTTGTAAACTCAAAAGAGGTTGAATATACTGTGGATGTAGAGACTAATAGAAAAGAAGGGCTGGTTTAATTTATGACGACAATTACTTTTGGTGGAAATGAAGTTAAATTAGACGGAAAAGCTGTTGAAGTTGGTCAACATATCGATAGTTTTAATGTTGTGAATAGCGAGTTAAAAGATGTAGAACCGTTAAAAGAGTATGCAGGTACAAAAAAGCTAATTAGTGTTGTACCGTCTCTTGATACAGGCGTTTGCCAAGTTCAAACGAAAACATTTTATAATAAAGCAGCAGATGTTGAAAACACGCAGTTAATTACAATTTCAAACGACTTACCATTCGCTCAAAAACGTTTTTGTGCAGATGAAGGTATCGAAAATGCAGTGACTTTTTCAGATCATAGGGATCTATCATTTGCGAAACAATTCGGCACGCTAATGCCAAACTTACGTTTACAAGCGAGAAGTGTATTCGTATTAGACGAAGACGATAATGTTGTCTACGTAGAATACGTACCTGAAGGTACTAATGAACCAGATTATGACAAAGCAATTGACGCTTTAAAAAATATTTAATCAATTGTTATAATAGGGCTATTCGAAAGAATAGTCCTTATTTTTTTTAGAGGTGAATTTTTTAATGGAACTTAGTAATTTAGAAAAAATATACGAAGCATTAGTAAATAAAACAGATGACATTCATGAAGAGACTGGTTTATCACGAATTGAATCATTGTCTCGAGCATTATTAGAAGTAAACGTAACGGGTACAAAAATAGAGAAGCGAAAAGCATTTCAGTTTGCTTATTTAAAGCAGTTAAAAGAAGAGCAAGTTCAACCGAACCATCAACTAACTCCAGACGTCATCGGATACACAATCGGCTATATCGGCAACGTACTAAACGATAATAGTAGCGGTTCGGTGTTAGATGTCGGGAGTGGATCTGGCCACTTATCGATGACGTTAAGTGAGTTAAATTCAGAGTTGCAGTTAAACGGTGTCGAAATCGATCCAACGCTCGCTGAGTTAAATGCAAATCTATGTGAATTTTTAGAGACACATATGAAGATATATCCGCAAAATATCATCGAACAAAACTTTATTGATCCAGTTGATTTAGTCGTTGGAGATTTACCTGTCGGTTTTTATCCGGTAGAAGTTGAAGGGTATACGACAGCGTTTAAAGAGGGCAGAAGTTTTGCGCATCTTTTAATGATTGAAGCAGGAATGAATAAAGCAAAAGAAGACGGTATCGGTATTTTTACAGTACCTACTAACATCTTAACGGAAAATCAAGAAACGTTTAAAACGTATATAAAAGAAGATGTGACGTTACTCATGTTCTTAAACTTACCGAAGACTATTTTTAAAGACGAAAAAAGTCAAAAGTCGTTAATCGTTCTGAAAAAAGGGCACGAAGCATTAAATAACAAAGATGTTTTAATTGGAGATATCCCTGATTTTAAAAACAAAGACAGTATGAAACAATTTCTATCAACTGTTGAAGCGTGGCACGAAAAATAATCAGATGTTTGTTTAAATGACTAAACGGATAGAATAGTAATACAGACTTTAAGGAGGATGTACGAAATGAAATACGACAAAATATATATTGACGGAGAATGGGTCACACCATCAACGTCTGAAGTGATTGAAGTTGAGAATCCAGCGACAGAAGAAATTTTTACTACGGTTGCTAAAGCAAATAGCGAAGATGTCGATAAAGCAGTAGAAGCAGCAGCGCGTGCATTTAAAAGCTTCAATGAAACGTCTTATGAAGAACGTCAAAAATACGTTGAAGAAATTTTAAACGGAATTAAAGAGAGACAAGAAGACTTTGAGAAAGTCATTCGACAAGAACTAGGAAGTTCATATAATTACACAAAAGCAGCTCAGGTTGAACAAGCAATCAAAGAGATGACACTCGCACTTGAGAACGCGGATAAAGTAAAATTCACAGAACATCATGAAGGATTTGATCTAGTACGTGAAGGTGTAGGTGTTGTAGCAGCAGTGACACCGTGGAACTTCCCACTGAATCAAATTCAAAGAAAACTTACATGTCTTTTACTCGCTGGTGCCACAGTCGTACTAAAACCGAGTACGAAAACTCCAGTTGCAGCATTTTTACTTGCTGAAGTGATTGATAAAACAAGCCTTCCAAAAGGTGTATTTAACATCGTCCCTGGATCTGGTAGTGAAGTTGGAGATGCGTTAACTGGACATGAAAAAGTGGATATGATTTCATTTACTGGATCTACTAAAGTAGGTCGAGGCATTTATGAACAAGCAAAAAGTAATATTAAAAATATACACTTAGAACTTGGAGGAAAATCACCGAACATTTTACTTCCTAAAGGTGATGCTAAAAGAGCAGTAAAACAATCGATGGACGCGATTATTAATAACGCAGGACAAGCATGTTCAGCACTTACGCGTTTAATCGTTCCTGAATCTCGACTAGAAGAAGTTGAAGAATACGTTAAACAATATATCGAAGAAAACGTACGTGTTGGAAATCCTGAAGATGAAAACAATACGATTGGACCAGTCGTCTCTAAAGAAGCTCAAGACCGTGTGTATAACTATATCGAAAGCGGTAAAAAAGAAGCGACGTTACTAATTGGTGGCGGTAGAGTAGAAAGTGAAGACAAAGGATATTACGTCGAACCGACGGTATTTACAAAAGTCGATAACAACAGTAAAATCGCGCAAGAAGAAATATTTGGACCAGTTTTATCGATCATCACATATAACGATGTAGATGAAGCGGTAGAAATCGCGAACGATACGACGTACGGGTTATACGGTGCAGTATTTGGTGAAAATGACGAAGAAGCATATGACGTTGCCAAAAAATTACGCACAGGTAGTATCATTATAAACGGTGCAGCAAGAAATCCAGCCGCACCATTCGGTGGTTATAAACAGTCTGGTATCGGTAAA
>NZ_CAVG010000066.1 GCF_000438455.1 Nosocomiicoccus massiliensis | reverse complement strand
GAAATCGGTTGGATTGGTATCGAAGAATATACAGAATCAAAAGTGTTATTTAAAGAATAATATAAAAATAAGCCTCTACTTTTTTAAAAAAGTAGAGGCTGTTTTCATGGGAATTAATTTACTTCATTTTGAACGAGCTCGTCTGTTGCGACTGTTGGTTCAAAGTCTTCAGGTAAAGTCTCAGTTCTCACAACTAATACATCACATGGTGCGTGACGCACAATTGCTTCAGAGACCGATCCGATAATGAATCGTTCAACTGCATTTAAACCTGTAGAACCAACGACCACTAAGTCTGCATTTGTGTCTTTAACAATTTTTTTAGGAATCACTGATTTCGGTGAACCGTATTCTACGAGTGTAACGACATCTACTACACCGTCAGCCAGTGCTTTTTCTTTATAGCCTTGTAAAAGCTTATCTGCAAAGTTTTTAGCACGTGCTGAAATCGTACGATCATATGCTTCAACTGATGCGTAACTTCTCGTATCAATAACGTTTGCGACGATTAAACGTGCGTCCGTTTTCTTAGCCATGTTAACAGCTTTTTCAAATGCCCACTCTGCTTCGTGTGATCCATCGACTGCGATTAAGATGTTTTTGTAATCTAACATGTCATTTCCTCCTTAACTGTCAGTACACTATACCCTTAAGCGACTAAAAATAATCAAATAATACTTAAAATTCGCTAACTTGTACTGTTAGTTTTATTTTACCAAATTTTGTATGATAACGATAACATTTTTTTGAACGAGTGTGTTAATATAAAGTAAAGAAAGAGTTTTCATAACAAAAGGAAAAGGGGTTATACTTCATGATTATTGGTGTACCTAAGGAAATTAAAAACAACGAAAACCGTGTTGGACTTACGCCGGATGCAGCGTATGCATTTGTCCAAGCAGGACACGAAGTGCGTATTGAATCTGATGCTGGTGTTGGTTCTTTCTTCACTAATGAAGAGTATGTAGAAAAAGGAGCAACAATTGTTTCATCAGCAAAAGAAGCATGGGACGTTGATATGGTCGTTAAAGTTAAAGAACCACTTAAAGAAGAGTTCGATTTCTTTAAAGAAGACCAAATTATCTTTACTTACTTCCACTTAGCACCAGAAGTCGACTTAACGAAAGCGTTAATTGATAAAAAAGTTACAGCGATTGCTTATGAAACAATCGTCGACAGATTTGGTGGATTACCACTATTACAACCGATGAGTGAAGTTGCTGGACGTATGGCAACTCAAGTTGCGGTAGAAAACTTATCAGCAATTAAAGGTGGACGTGGTATTTTACTTGCAGGTGTACCTGGAGTAGACCGTGGTAAAGTTACGATTATCGGTGGAGGTAACGCAGGTACAAACGCAGCGAAAATTGCGGTTGGACTCGGTGCGAGAGTTACGATTTTAGATTTAAACCCACATCGCTTAAGAGAGTTAGATGAATTATTTGGTGATTCAGTGCAGACGTTAATGTCTACACCGATGAACATTAAAAAAGAAGTTGAGTCGAGCGACGTCGTAATTGGATCAGTTTTAATTCCAGGTGCAAAAGCCCCTGTATTAGTGACTGAAGAAATGATTAAAAACATGGGCGACGGTTCAGTCGTTGTTGACATCGCAATCGACCAAGGTGGTAACTTTGAAACATCTGACCGCATTACAACTCACGACGACCCAACGTATGTGAAACACGGCGTAATTCACTACACAGTTGCGAACATGCCAGGTGCAGTTCCTAGAACGTCGACGATTGCATTAACGAACGCTACGTTACAATACGGACTTCAAATCGCAAACTTAGGTGCGGAAGAAGCGGCAAAACGTAATGCAGGACTTAAAGAAGGATTTAACGTATATAAAGGTCACGTGACTTATAAAGCAGTTGCGGAAGCACAAGATTTAGAATACGTTGAAATTGATTCATTAATCTAATATACAGACTGTTTCAAAAGGGATGAGTGATAGTAGCTCATCTCTTTTTTCTATGGATTCAACGACTGGGATAATTTCAATGCGCTTTCTCGCAAATGATTTTAGTTTTGCGAGTGGCTTTAATTCGTTATAGTTTTTTGAAATTTATATTTCTCACATCATACATGACTGCAGTTGCATTATGTTGAATAGCTATTTCTAAATTCTTAGATTGTAAAAAGTATGGGATATTTGAAAACGACGGGCCGATAATTAGGTGTTTATCCTTAATTATCGTAGACATTTCTCTTAAAAAGTTACTGTCTAATTCATTCTTGACGATACATTGATCTGTCACGTAACCATCGATGGTATCCGTTTCTTTTATCGTTTCATAATGAATATTTTGGATGATAAATGAGTCTGTTTCATTAAAATAGTTTAACGAAATTAGAACCGTCGAATTTTGATGCATCATTTTATACATATTTGCAACGATCGGATTAGATTCTAATTGATGATTTGTAATAAGTACGAAGTCCTCAGATTCATTCAATGAATTAACTTTAAAAATAGTAGTCATAACAACACCTCTAACATAATATAGCACATCTATATGATTAATCTTTTAAGAAATCGGTTATAAATACAGTATATAAAGGAGGAAATATAATGACAAAAGTAACGTATCATGGACATTCAGTTGTTCAGTTTGAACACGATGGTGTAAAAGGGATTTTCGATCCTTTCATCACTGGAAATGAATTAACAGATTTAAAAGTTGAAGATGTAAAGGTAGATTATATTTTACTCACACATGCACATAACGACCACGTTGGAGATACTGTTGAAATTGCTAAAAACAACGATGCAACTGTTATTGCGCCAGTTGAATTAGCTGGATATTTAGACACTCAAGGATTAAACACGGTAGGTATGAACATCGGTGGAGAGAAGTCGTTTGATAGTATCAAAGTAAAATTCGTGCAAGCATTCCATTCATCAAGCTATACAGATGACGACGGAAACGTTCATTACGGCGGAATGCCTACTGGAATCATTTTAACTCTTGGCGACAAAAAGATATATCATGTTGGAGATACAGCAATCTTTAGCGATTTAAAACTCATCAGTACATTAAACGGTGAGATCGATGTTGCATTCGTACCAATCGGTGACCATTTTACAATGGGAATTAGCGACGCAATACATGCAACAGACGAATTAATTCAGCCACGTGTTGTAGTGCCTGTACATTACAATACATTCCCACCAATCGAACAAGATCCTGAAAACTTTAAGCAAGCACTCAAAACAGAGTGCCAGATTTTAAAACCAGGTGAAGCGGTGACGTTTAAATAATCTCGAAGTGAGGTTAAGGTTAGGTGGACTGTGTGGGTTTTCATCTTAATTAACAAAAAACTGTC
>NZ_CAVG010000065.1 GCF_000438455.1 Nosocomiicoccus massiliensis | reverse complement strand
CTCATCCACACCCGAGTTTGTCATCCAAACCACACCAACAACGAACTTTCTTCTAAACAAGATAAAATACCCCATAACCGAGGCGACACGTCAGTTCAAGTCGCGGGTTAGGGGTGTTTTTATTGTGATTTAATTTAGTTAAATAAAATTTTACCGATATCGAGTGGGTGGATGTTTTCGTCGCCTTTATAAACGCGCATGTTTCCACCAGAGATTTCGTCGATTAATAAGATGTCGCCTGTTTCTTTATCTCTACCGAATTCGAGTTTAATGTCGTAAAGTTCTAATTCTTTTTTGAGAAGTTCGTCTTTAATGATGTCACATATTTGAATCGTGAGTGATTCGATTTCGTCGTACTCTTCGTTTGTGAGGAGTCCTAATATATCGAGTGTTTCTTTTGATGCGACTGGATCTTGTCGCTCATCGTCTTTTAACGTAAATTCTACGACAGGTGATTTTAATACTGTGCCGTTTTCAATGTATTTACCATAGCGTCTGTAGTAACTACCAACCGCAACATATCGACAGATGACTTCTAATCCATCTCCGAAGTTTTCGATTTCTTTAACGCGCATTTCTTTTTTGTCTAAGTCGCTTGAAATGTAGTGTGTTGGGATTTTTTTATCTTCTAAAATGTTAAAGAAGTGAGATGTCATTTCTAATCCAGCACGACCTGAACCTTCTACAGTAAGACCGACTTGGTTTTCACCTGGATCAAACACTCCGTCTTTACCTGTCATATCATCTTTAAAATAGAGGACGATATCTCCGTTCGTATCTTTAAATACATCTTTCGTTTTACCAGTATAAATACGTTCCATAACAAACTCCTTACAAATCAGTGATATATTAATCATATAAAAAAATAACGCTATTGTCATTTTAAAATTTAAAAAACCACCTAACTTTTTTGTTAGATGGTTCCTACATAACCTTATTGTTTATTGAGTTTGTCGTATGCTTCATCTTCAATCGGTAAGTTTGATTTAAAGTATTTACGTGCTTTGTTAAAGTGTGTCACGTTAATAATTCCTAAAACGATAAAAATACCACCGATTATATATGTCACAAGCGTATTAAACTGAACGATTGAGTTTGTACCGAAGATGATTAAAAACACGCCAAACCATAATCTAGCCATCGCGTTATAGTAAGCTTTTCTCACGTCACGTTTCGTACGAATTTGACGTACTTTGTAGATGAAGAACATTAAGAAACTTACGATTAGCGCTGTGACTAATGTAGTAATTAACAATTGAAAACCAGTGCTCATTATTACAACTCCATTCTACTGTAGTATAATTGCTTAAAGGGAATATCACAACTATTACTGAGGTGTTTTTAAATGTTTAACAAATTTTTAAACCAATTATCATCACTAAATCAATATAAAAATGAAGCGTTTCAAAAAATTGAGTCCGCAGATTCGATTGTCATTTTACGTCATATCCGTCCAGATCCAGACGCTTTAGGATCTCAACTTGCTTTAAAAAAGTTTTTACTCAATAAGTTTCCAGAGAAAAAAGTACGTGCTCTCGGAAGTACTGAAGAAAACTTAGAATTTATGGGTAAACTTGACGATGGTGAAATTACTAACGAAGATCTCGTTATTATTTTAGATACGGCAAATGTCGAAAGAATCGACTACGATGGAGATTATAGAAATGGTCAGTACGTTATTAAAATTGATCACCATCCAAATGTTGAGCGATACGGAGATATTAATATCGTAGAAACATCTGTGTCTTCAACGTGTGAACTGTTATATATGTTTTTATCGTTATTTGATAGTGACGCTATTAATGAAGACGTTAAGTCACTCGCGTATTTAGGAATTGTCGGAGACACTGGTCGATTTTTATATAATTCACATGAAACGACTTATGACGTTATGAGCGACATTTCTAAAGGGGATTTAGATACGAATAGTCTATTATTAGAACTGTATAAAAGATCGCTGGAAGACTTTAAATTCACCGGGTTTTTAATCAGCAACTTTAATTTAACAGATAAAGGTGTGCTCAGTGTCTTTGTGTCGATTGAAGACCGTGAAAAGTACGGGATAGATGAGGCGAATGCTGCGTTACAAGTGAATGTATTTAGAGAAATTGAAGAAGTTAAAGTTTGGTTTATGGCACTTGAAACAGAAAATGATATCCGAGTACGTCTACGATCAAAAGAAGTGCCGATTAACGACGTTGCACAGCATTTTGGTGGTGGCGGACACCCACACGCAAGTGGCGTTCGTTTTAGAAGAAAAGAAGATTTACAGCTGTTAATTGAAAAGTTAGAAGAAAAATTATAAGAGGCGGAGTGAATACGAATGATCAATTTAAATGTGCATAGTAGCTATGAATTTTTAAATAGTAATATTCAAATTGATCGCCTTATAAATATTTTAAAAGAAGACGACCAGCGTTCTGTTGCGATTACGGACTTCAATAGTATGCACGGTGCATATGAGTTTTTACAAAAAGCACAGCACAATGATATAAAACCAATCGTTGGCCTTGAGATTAGTATAGAAGATGATTTTAAGACGAGCGACATTGTATTGTATGCAAAAAGTTTAAAAGGATTTTATTTTCTATCAAAACTATCTTCTAGAATTAGTTATAAAAAAGCTGAAGGGATACCAAAATCATTTTTAAATGATATTACGGACTGCATTGCGGTTCTTAAAAATGATGAAGGGCTCAACATCTTTGAGAATATAAATATTTCTGACGAGGATAAATATACTGCCCATACTGTTAATAGTGCGTATAAAAAAGCCTACATTCGTCCGAGCTATTACTATAAAAAAAGTGATGCTGCAGTCGTTAATGTATTAAATGCCATTAAAGAAAACGAAAAAATAGACTTACAGTATTTAAACGAATCAGACGGTGACGACTTTATTAAACTACAAGCGGATGTCGCTAAATATAGTGATTACTTAGAAATAAATAAAGAAATCGCCGATAAATGTGACGTCTATATGCCAAAAGTGGAATATACACTACCGAAGTTTACAGAAGGTTCAAGTGAAGAGTTATTAAAAGATGAATTAAAAGATGCTATAAAACGTAAAATTGGTCATATGACAGACGCCTACCGTGACCGATTAAATAAAGAATATAAAACAATCGTCAACATGGGATTCGCGGATTATTTTTTAATCGTTTCAGATCTCGTCAGATATTGTAAAAATAATGAAATTTATGTCGGTCCGGGTCGTGGATCATCTGGGGCGAGTTTAGTCGCGTATTTACTTGATATTACTGACATTGATCCGATTGAGTACGATTTACTATTTGAACGATTTTTAAACGAAGAGCGTGTCACGATGCCAGATATCGATATCGACTTTGCATCTGTCGATCGTCCGAAAGTAATCGAGTATTTACAGCAAAAATACGGAGAAATGCACATTGCAAACATTTTAACTTATAACAATATGACAGCTAAAAGTGCTGCGCGTGAAGTGGGCCGTATATTTAGCTTTAATGACAGTGAACTAAAAGAAATATCAAACATTATTGATGAAAATAATGTTGACCTAGAACAAGCGTTTAACTCTGAAAGGTTTAACAACTTAATTGAAACAAATGTTAAATATAAGCTGTTAAAGAAATATGCATTAAAAATAGAAAACTTACCACGAAACACTTCAATTCACGCAAGTGGGGTACTGCTTGGTAGAAATCCTTTAAACGAAGAAATACCAATCATGTTTAATGAAACAGGTGTCATAAGTCAGTGGCCGATGGAAGACTGTGAAAAGGTCGGGCTTTTAAAAATCGACGTCTTAAGTTTACAGACTCTATCGTTAATTCGCTATATGAGTACCCGTATCAAAACACGTAATCACGATTTTGACGTAAATAAAATACCTTTAGACGATAAAAAAACATTTCGACTATTATCTGCTGGAATGACTGCTGGTATATTCCAATTAGAATCTGATGGAATTACGAAAGTAATCGAGCGTTACAAACCAAATAGTTTACTCGATCTTGCGCTCGTTCTTGCGATGTACAGACCAGGTCCGATGGAACAAATCGACCATATCATCGACATTAAACATTCTTCAAAAAAGGTCGTTTATCCGCATGATGATTTAAAAGAAATTTTAAAAGATACGTACGGAGTCATGATATTTCAGGAGCAAATTATGCAGACGACTCGAAAAATTGCAGGGTTTAGTTTGCAAGAAGCGGATATTACACGACGTGCGATGGCAAAAAAGAACCGCGACGAGTTAATGCGTGAAAAAAGTAAGTTCATCGATGGTGCTGAACGGAATCACTATAGCCGTGAAGTGAGTGAACACTTATTTGATTTAATTTTAAAATTCGCAGATTACGGTTTTCCAAAAAGTCACGCGCTCGTCTATGCGTTAATTACGTACAGAATGGCGTATATAAAAGCACATTTCCCTGAAGAGTTTTATGCGGTCATGCTGCTCGACCATAAGACGAAAGAAGAAAAACTTGCAAATACGTTACGTGAGTTAAAACGATTAAAGGTTCAAATTAAACGACCGAGTATTCATGAGTCGTTTTATAACAACACGAGCAAAGACGGATTACGTCTCGGATTTTCGATGATCAAATATATAACGAAAGATATCTCAAATGGAATTGTTGAAGCAAGAAAAGAGAAACCATTTGAAGACGTGTACGATTTCGTATCACGCATGAATCAGTTAGGTATAAGATTAAACGAAAGACAACTTCGCGCTTTAATTCTTTCAGGTGCGTTCGATGACTTTAATCGCTCGAGAAAGTCGTTATTACAACAATCTAAAAAAGCATTAGATTCCATTAAAGATGGCGTAGACCAAATTAATTTACTCGACATGGTGCTCGGTTTAACAATAATTCGCCCTGAGGATGAAGACGTCGAAGAAATGGCCCAACAAGAACTCATCGATGGAGAAATCGAAGTGCTTGGATTTAATATTTCAGAGCATCCAATTATTACAAAACATAATGATGTTCAATATATTCCGTTTTCATTACTCGATCATAAGTCTAATAAACAACGGGGTATTTTTCTCGTCTCTATACTTAATGTGAGACAAATACGAACGAAGAAGAATGACGACATGGCTTACGTATCAATCACAGACGGGCATACGGAAATGGATGCGGTACTTTTCCCGAAAGACTATATGATCAACTTATCAAAACTTCAACAAGATATACTCGTAATCGACGGCAAAATGGATGAGTATAGAGGTAAAAAACAATTAATCATCTCTAGGATATATATAGTGGATGATTTTATAAGAAATTACATTAAAGATACGAAGTATGTCTATGTAAGAAATTACGAAAATACTCAATTTAAAAAGCTGTTATCGGCGGAGGGCATTCCAATTTTTGATATGGAGCAAACGAAACTTGGATATATGCAACACAACAATTTAAATCGACTTATTAATCTGTTAGGAAAAGAAAATGTACGTTTTATGAAATGAAAATTGCTTGAAATTTTAAATCATGTTATTATCAGTGGTACGACCACTGAAATGGCAGGTATAAAATGAACCAGAAAACTAGATTTGAATATATTTTAACTGAATTAGAAAAAATTATCCGTGAGTCCAATATTCAACCTGGAGACCGACTTCCAAGTGAACGATATTTAAAAGAAGAACTAAACGTTTCACGTCAAAGTGTACGTGAAGCTTTAAGAGCGTTAGAAATGTTAGGTGTCGTTCATGTGAAAATTGGAGAAGGTACATATCTCGCTGATTTTAAAGAACATCGATTATTTGATATCATCGGACGATTTTTAATTAAAACCGATGCACAACGTGATGAGCTAAGAGAAATCAATGAATTATTCGAGCGATATATTGCTGAAAAATATGACGGCAAAAAAACTGTTGAAGAATCGGATAATTTAATATTATCTACAATTTATACGATCATTAAAAAATATACAGATTAACAAAATGTCGAGGGGAAATTATGTTAAAAGACTTATTTTATAAACTTAACAAAAAAGTAAACGAACCGACCAAAAAAGGGACATATAAAGATTCAGAACCAGTAATGACAAAATGTCCACAATGTAAAAGCTTACTCTATACAAAAGAGTTAGTGAGTAATGTCCACGTGTGTCCAAAATGTGAGTATCATTTCCCAATCACTAGTGACGAGCGTCTCGACGCATTATTCGATAAAAATAGTAAAAAGTTATTATTCACAAATATTACATCGAAAAACCCATTAAACTTCCCGAACTACGTGTCAAAATTAGAAAACGATAAACGTCGAACGGGACTCAATGAAGCGCTTCGTGTTGCACATGGTGAAATTGACGGACACGAAGTCGTGATCGCTGTGATGGATACACGCGTCCGTATGGGTAGTATGGGAAGTGCGGTTGGTGAAATGCTTGCGCAAGCATTTAACTATGCAACGGACCATCGTTTACCCGTTATCGTGTTCACAGCAAGTGGTGGAGCGAGAATGCAAGAAGGTATTTTATCGTTAATGCAGATGGCAAAAGTATCTGTAGCGATAGAGCGCCATTCTAGCCACGGACTATTATATGTCGCATATATGACGCATCCGACAACGGGTGGAGTCAGTGCGTCTTTTGCATCCGTCGGTGATATTAACTTAGCGGAAAGCGGTGCGTTAATTGGATTTGCTGGACGCCGAGTAATTGAAGAAACGATCAAAGAAAAATTGCCGAAAGATTTCCAAACGGCAGAGTTTTTAATCGAACACGGTCAACTCGACAAAGTCGTAGACCGAACGGAAATGAGATCTGTATTAGCTCAAATATTAAGGTTGCATAGTTAGGGGTGAGTGTATGTCTGAAACGAGAAGAGATACTGTACAAGATTTAAAAGACAGAATCGAAGAGTTAAAAGGTTATGAAGAAAAAAACAATATCGATTTATCAAAAGAAATCGATGCACTAAACGATAAAATTAAGATGATGACACGCACACTAACTCCGTGGCAACAAGTAGAGCTTGCTAGAAAGTTAGAGCGTCCAACGACGTTAGAATACATCGAAGCAATTTGCGATGAATTTATCGAGTTTGCTGGAGACCGTGCGTATGGAGATGACCGTGCAATTATCGGTGGTGTCGCAAGTATTAACGGCACACCAGTGACTGTTATCGGTCACCAACGCGGGATGTCGACAAGGGAAAATATTAAACGCAACTTCGGCATGCCACATCCCGAAGGTTACCGTAAAGCACTCAGGTTAATGGAGCAAGCCGAAAAGTTTAAACGTCCAATCGTCACGTTTATCGATACGAAAGGTGCGTATCCAGGTAAAGAAGCAGAAGAACGCGGACAAAGTGAAGCGATTGCTAAAAACCTCGTAAAGATGGCTGGGTTTAACGTTCCGATCATTTCTATTGTTATCGGTGAAGGTGGATCTGGTGGAGCACTTGGAATTGGTGTATGCGATCATCTTTATATGTTAGAAAACAGTACGTATTCAGTAATTTCTCCTGAAGGTGCTGCGAGTATTTTATTTAAAGATGCATCGTTAAAAGAAGTTGCAGCAAAATCATTAAAGTTAACAGCTGCAGATCTTTACGAGTTAGGTGTTGCTGATTTTGTAATTGAAGAACCTGAAGGTGGCGCACACGTCGACAAATCGTTCGTATATAAACAAACAAAAGAAGCGATTATAAATGGTCTTGAACAATTAAGTGAAATCGACGATTCATCACGTCTAGATGTACGATTTGAAAAGTATATGGCGATCGGTGATTTTAAAGTTGAAGATAATTAATACAAATTTAACTCTCTTTTAAGTAAAATACTTAGTAAGAGAGTTATTTTTATAAATAGAAAGAAGCGTGTTATTGTGAAACGTATCGCAGTATTAACTAGTGGTGGAGATGCACCTGGTATGAACGCAGCAGTTCGAGCTGTCGTACGTACGAGTATTAATAGAGGTTTAGAAGTGTTTGGAATCTCCCACGGCTTTTTAGGTTTGCTCCGTGGAGACATTAAACGCATGGAATTATCCGACGTCGGTGATATTATTCAGCGTGGTGGAACGGCATTATATTCTGCTCGCTGTAACGAATTTAAAGATGAAGAAATACAGCAAATTGCAGTTAAAATTTTAAAAGAATTTGAAATAGAAGGACTCGTTGTTATCGGAGGAGACGGGACGTTTAGAGGTGCGTATGCACTTGAAAAACACGGAATTAAATCAATATCGATTCCAGCAACAATTGATAACGACATTCCATTTACTGAAAGCTCCATTGGATTTGATTCAGCATTAAACACAGTCGTTGAAGCCGTCGATAGAATAAGAGATACAGCAACGAGCCACGAACGTACATTTATTATTGAAGTTATGGGTAGAGATAGTGGAATGCTCGCATTATATAGCGGCATCGCAAGTGGTGCAGAGTCGGTTTTAATACCAGAAGTACCATATAATATTAACGACGTTGCTACAAAAATTAAACGAGGGATTGAACGTGGGAAAACACATTCGATAATAATCGTTGCAGAAGGGGTTATGTCTGCAGAAAAATGTAGTAAACTATTAAGTGAACAATTAAATATAGATTCACGAATTAGTGTCCTTGGACACATTCAAAGAGGGGGACGACCGTCTTCAAAAGACCGTATACTTGCTTCTCGATTCGGATATGAAGCTGTCAATTTATTACTAGAAGGACAATCTGGACAAATGGTGTACTTAACACAGAATTCAATAAAACATGTCGATTACGACACGGTTTTAAATCATGAAAAGAAAATTGATATATCACTCATTGATATAATTAATGAGCTATCTATTTAGGAGGATATTATGCGTAGAACTAAAATAATTTGTACGATTGGGCCAGCATCAGAAAGTGAAGAAACATTAGAAAAATTAATGCGCGCTGGTATGAACATCGCGAGACTGAACTTTTCACACGGAGACCATGAAGAGCATTTAAATCGTATTAAGAGGATTCGAAAAGTTTCAAAAAAGCTTGAAAAACATATCGGTATTCTACTCGATACAAAAGGTCCTGAGATTAGAACGCACAATATGAAAGACGATGTTGTTCATCTTGTTAAAAATCAAAAGCTTGCCGTTCATATGAATGAAGTGCTTGGTGATTCTGAAAAAATATCGATTTCTTATAATGGTCTGATTCACGATGTAAAAGTAGGAGACGAGATTTTAATCGATGACGGAATTATTACGTTAAAAATCGATGCGCTTGATTATGATAACGAAGTTATTCATACGACAGTTCTAAATGAAGGTGAAGTAAAAAATAAAAAAGGTGTAAACGTTCCTCAAGTTAAAGTGAACTTACCGTCGATGACTGAAAAAGATGAAAGTGACATTTTATTTGGTATTGAAAACGAAGTAGATTTCATCGCACCGTCATTTATCCGTAAAAAAGATGACGTATTAAAAATTCGTGAACTGCTCGAAGGTAATAACGGTAGCTACATTAAAATCATACCTAAAATTGAAAACCAAGAAGGTATTGATAATATCGATGATATATTACTCGTATCAGACGGTTTAATGGTTGCTCGTGGAGATCTAGGTGTTGAAATTCCGACAGAAGCTGTACCACTTGCTCAAAAAGAGCTTATTAAAAAATGTAACTTTGCAGGGAAACCAGTCATTACAGCAACACAAATGTTAGATTCAATGCAACATAATCCACGCTGTACACGTGCAGAAGCGAGTGACGTTGCGAACGCAATTTACGATGGAAGTGACGCAGTCATGTTATCAGGAGAAACAGCAGCTGGTGAATATCCAGTAGAAGCTGTAACGACGATGGCAAACATTGCGAAGTCAAGTGAAGCAGCACAAGACTATAAGAAGCTATTATCAGATCGTACGAAAGTCCAAGATACTACAGTTACGACAGCAATTGGAGTTTCCGCAGCACATACTGCGTTAAACTTAAACTGCCGTGCAATTGTTGCGGCAACTGAATCTGGACATACTGCAAAAATGATTTCTAAATATCGTCCACAGTGTGATATTATCGCAGTCACTCCGTATGACCACGTCGCTAGACAACTTGGACTCGTTTGGGGTGTTCAACCGATTGTTGCTACAAAATTAAGTAATACAGATGAAGTATTAAACGGTTCAGTGCAATCTGTCGTTGAAAAAGGATACGCTAATGAAGGTGATTTAATTATTATCACAGCCGGTGTGCCGACTGGACAAGCTGGAACGACAAACTTAATGAAGTTACACGTCGTTGGAGATACGTTAATCACCGCTCAAGGAATAGGAAAATTAACAGGCTACGGTGAAGTAGTTATGGCGAAATCATATGATGAACTTGCTAAAATTGATACGACAGGAAAAATCGTTTTACTAGAAAAAGTTGATGGTATAATGACACCTCACTTAGTTAAAGCGGCAGGGTTAATTACTGTTGAAGGTGGTTTAACAAGTCCTGGAGCAATCGTCGGTTTAAATTTAGAGTTACCGACAATCGTTGGGGCAACAGATGCGTTTGAAATATTAAAACCAGGCATGAAAGTTACTGTCGACAGTGAACAGCATGTCGTTTATAGTGGACATGCAGACGTACTGTAATTAAGGAGGATCCGAATGAAAAAGCTTGTCATAAGCATTTTTTCAGCAACTTTACTATTAAGTGCATGTAGTAATAGTAATGATGGTGAAGAAGAAGTAAAAGAAGTTAAACAAGATAAATCTATGACGTCAGAATCGTTAATCGACGAAGTTGTCGCGAACAACCAAGATGTGATTTCTTATGAAGAGCGTGGGACGCTTACGATGAATGATGAAGACGAATTAAACTTTATAGTTACTATTGATAACGATGAAAATGTAAAGTTTGAAGTTGATACGTCTGACTCGGTGTTTACATTATATGATGTAAATGGTGAAAAGAATGTCTTAACAAATGGTGAATTTGAAACGAGTGACATTGAACTAAATCCGTTAACGTATAGTGAGCTTGTTGAAAAACTTAAAGAATTACCAAAAGGCGATCTTAAGACAGATAAAGATGTTTACGTCATTACTTACGATTTACTGACAATTGAAGATTTATCTATATTTAGTAATGAACTTGCATCTAATTTACAAGATTATGATGTTGAAAATTTATCTTTAACACTTCAAGTGAATGCTGACTATAAGGTCGTGCGTGCAGATGTCGAAGGCACTTTAAGAGATGATAAAGAAAATTATGATATTAAAGGCTTCGCAACATTTGAAAACATTGGAGAAGTTGAACAAATAGAAGTACCTAAAGGAGAGTAGTTTATCTACTCTCTTTTTTTAGTTATAAATTAAACTTATTAAAAAATATAAGAAACTTAATTTTTAGTTATGATTAAAAATATTAGTGATTTTAAGTTTTAAGACCGTCCTATATCAATCGTCACAATAGTTTTTGATATAAAATTCACAAATAAGTGTATGAATTAAACGTAAGCACCTATATACAAAGTTTGCTATAAATGAAATTAAATAAATCGTTTAAAGATATATGGGGGGTTAAATTCTATGCCTGAAATGAAAGCTGGTTTAGAAGGTGTAGTAATTGGAGAGTCAAGAATTAGTTCAATTATCGGAACTCAGCTAACGTATGCTGGTTATGAAATTGATGACTTAGCCGAAAATGCATCGTTTGAAGAAGTCGTTTATTTACTATGGAACGACTGCTTACCAAACGAAGAAGAGTTAAAACAATTTGAAGCGGACTTATTTAAATATATGTCACTCGCTCATGAAGACGAAGAAGTGTTTAAAATTTTCGCTAAAACAGGTAATCAGCCGATGGCTGCATTAAGAACGTCAATCTCATATCTAGGTATGCTTGATGATGAAGCGGATATTTTAACTGAAGAAGCTAACATGAATAAATCAATCCGTATTCAAGGTGCGATTCCTGCGATTGTTGCTAACTTTGACCGCTTTAGAAAAGGTTTAGATGTTGTTAAACCTAAAAAAGAATACGGCTTTGCTAAAAACTTCTTATATATGTTATATGGTGAGGAACCGACAGATGTACAAGTCGAAGCGATGGAAAAGGCACTTATTTTACATGCTGATCACGAAATTAACGCATCGACATTTACTGCTCGCGTATGTGTTGCGACGTTATCTGACTTATATTCAGGAACAGTTGCTGCGATTGGAGCATTAAAAGGACCACTTCACGGCGGAGCAAACGAACAAGTGATGAACATGTTAACTGAAATCGGTAGTTTAGATAAAGTTGACGAATACATCCATAAAAAACTTGAAAACAAAGAGAAAGTTATGGGTATCGGTCATCGCGTGTATAAAGAAGGAGATCCGCGTGCAAAGTACTTAAAAGAAATGTCTCGTAAGTTAACTGAAGAGACAGGTGAGCCTGAATTATACGAAATGTCTACACGCATTGCTGAAATTGTAGAAGAAGAAAAAGGGTTATTACCAAATGTCGATTTCTTTAGTGCATCAGTGTATCACTCAATGGGTATTTCACATGACTTATTTACTCCAATATTCGCTGTCAGCCGTACGTCAGGTTGGCTTGCACATATGTTAGAACAATATGCAAATAACCGACTCATTCGTCCACGCGCAGAGTACACTGGATATACGAGTAGAAAATACGAACCAATTGAAAGTAGATAATTTTATACACATAAAGGAGATTATATAATGGCAGAGAAAATTACTTTAAAAGACGGCGTTTTAAACGTACCAAACACACCAATTATTCCTTTTATTGAAGGAGATGGAATCGGTAAAGACATTTGGCCAGCAGCTAAAAAAGTAATCGATAGCGCTGTTGAAAAAGCGTACAACGGTGAAAAGAAAATTGAATGGTTAGAAGTTTATGCAGGACAAAAAGCATTCGATAAAACTGGCGAGTGGTTACCACAAGATACACTCGACAAAATTAGTGAGTACTTAATCGCAATTAAAGGACCACTTACTACACCAATCGGTGGAGGAATCCGTTCATTAAACGTTGCGTTAAGACAACAACTTGATTTATACGTATGCTTACGTCCAGTAAGACATTACAGCGGTGTACCATCACCAGTTAAAAATCCTGAAGACGTAGATATGGCGATTTTCCGTGAAAACACTGAAGACATTTACGCAGGTATCGAGTTTGAATCAGGTAGCGATGATGCTAAAAAACTTATCAACTTCTTACAAGATGAAATGAACGTGACTAACATTCGTTTCCCAGAAACATCTGGAATTGGTGTTAAACCAGTATCTAAAGAAGGTTCTGAACGCTTAATTAAAGCAGCAATTGAATATGCACTAGAGCATAACAAACCGACTGTTACACTCGTTCATAAAGGTAACATCATGAAATTCACTGAAGGTGGATTTAAAAAATGGGGTTACGAGTTAGCTGAAAGAGAATATGGTGACAAAGTATTCACGTGGGATGAATACGATAGAATCGTTGAAAAAGAAGGTAAAGAAGCTGCAAACAAAGCACAAGATGAAGCGGTTAAAGCAGGTAAAGTCATTATCCAAGACTCAATCGCAGATATCTTCTTACAACAAATTCTATTAAATCCATTAGATCACTCAGTTGTTGCAACGATGAACTTAAACGGAGACTACATCTCTGACGCGCTTGCAGCACAAGTTGGTGGAGTAGGTATCGCTCCAGGTGCGAACATTAACTACGATACAGGACATGCGATCTTTGAAGCGACTCACGGTACAGCACCTAAATATGCTGGTTTAGACGTTGTAAACCCATCATCAGTTATTTTATCTGCAGTTCTTATGTTAGAACACCTCGGTTGGAAAGAAGCAGCTGAGTTAATTAACAAATCTATGGAAACAACAATTGCTAATAAGACAGTCACATACGACTTCGCAAGACAAATGGACAACGCTACAGAAGTGAAAACTTCTGAGTTCGGTGACTTATTAGTAGAAAACATGTAATAGAGATTTTATAGAACCACTGATGTGGTTCTATTTTTTT
>NZ_CAVG010000064.1 GCF_000438455.1 Nosocomiicoccus massiliensis | reverse complement strand
TTTTTATTTTTTTCTTTATATACTTGATATGACTATAATTAAAGGAGAATTATAATGAAAGACGACACGATGAAAGACTTAACATTACTCGGAAATCAAAATGTTCAATATCCGATAACGTATGATAACAGTGTGTTAGAGACGTTTGATAATAGTCATCCTGAAATGGATTATATGGTGAAGTTTAATTGTCCAGAATTTACGACACTCTGTCCGATGACGAATCAACCAGATTTCGCAACGATTTATATTAGTTATATCCCTGATATTAAAATGGTAGAGAGTAAATCTTTAAAGTTATACTTATTTAGCTATAGAAATCATGGTGGCTTCCATGAAGCAGCTGTGAACACGATTATGAGGGATTTAATCGATTTAATGGATCCAAAATATATTGAAGTATGGGGTAAATTCACACCACGTGGTGGAATTTCAATAGACCCATATGCAAACTACGGTAAACCAGGAACGAAGTTTGAAAAGATGGCTGAAAAACGTCTTTTTGAACACGATATGTATCCTGAAAAAGTTGATAATAGATAGGAAGTTAATATGTCTAAAGCATTAATTGTATTTAGTGGTGGACAAGATAGTACAACGTGTTTAGCATACGCATTAAAACATTACGATGAAGTAGAAACAATTACGTTTCACTATAACCAAAGACATGCTGAAGAAGTTGAAATCGCTCAAAAAATCGCAAAAGATTTTAACGTAAAAAATACTTGTATCGATGTGTCGCTAATTAACGATTTAACAGAAAATGCGTTAACGAGAGATATCGACATAAATTCTGATGGTGACGTGCCGAATACATTTGTACCAGGTCGCAATATATTATTTTTCAATATCGCAAGTATCGCGGCGTATCAAATCGGCGCTGATACGATTGTAACGGGTGTCAGTGAAACTGATTTTAGTGGTTATCCGGATTGTAGAAGTGACTTTGTTACAGCATTAGAGCATGCGATACATCTAGGGCTCGATTGTCATATTAAAATCGACACGCCACTGATGGATAAAGATAAAAGTGAAGTGTGGGAAATGGCAGATGAGCTTGGTGTATTTGATTATATAAAAAATGAAACTCTTACATGTTATAACGGTATAAAAGGATCAGGGTGTGGAGAGTGCCCGGCTTGTATTCTTAGAAATGAAGGATTAGAAGAGTACGAGAAAAGAAAGTTCCATTAAATAATTTGAATATGAGATAAACTTAAACCCCATTGAAATATTGTATGTTTTCTGACAGAATAGACAGATATACACTTTTAATGGGGGATTTTTTATGGAGAACATTAATAAAAAGGGTGGCGTGTTCCAGAAGTTTCTCGACTTCGTTGAGAAATCTGGGAATAAGTTACCACACCCTGTGACTTTGTTTTTCCTACTTGCAGTTTTAACATTAGTCGCTTCTGCGATTTTGTCTGCGATAGGAATTTCAGTCGCGCATCCTGGTGACAAAAACGAAATCATTGAGGTTAATAACTTATTAAGTAAAGACGGAATTACATATATTTTTGAAAATATGGTCGATAACTTTATCAATTTCGCACCATTAGGCGTCGTACTTACAACAATGCTTGGTATTGGGATCGCAGAACGCTCTGGTTTAATTTCTGCAGCGTTACGTGGTTTCATTTTAGCAATTCCGAAGTCTTTAATTACTGCAGGGTTAGTATTTGCAGGGATTATGTCGTCACTCGCAAGTGACGCAGGATACGTTGTGTTACCACCACTTGGTGCAGTTATTTTCTTAGCACTTGGTAGACATCCAATCGCAGGACTAGCTGCAGCGTTTGCTGGGGTATCTGCAGGGTTTAGTGCGAACCTCTTACTAAGTGGAACTGACGCAATGCTCGCAGAACTTTCAATGGACGCTGCTAAAATGATTGATCCCGCGTACGTTGAGACGATGAACGTCGCGATGAACTATTACTTCATCGCAGCGAGTGTGTTCGTATTAACGTTAGTCGGTTGGTTTGTTTCAGATAAAATAGTCGAACCACGTCTAGGCACGTATGACTCTAAATATTTAAACACAGATGATTCAGAAGATATGCATGCGTTAAACGATTTAGAGAAAAAAGGATTACTTTACGCATTTATTTCAATTATTGTTTCAGTATTACTTGTTTCTTTACTCGTTGCATTCCCATTCTCACCAATGCGTGGAGATGAAGGAAGCTACATGGATCAGATTATCCAGTCACCGTTCATGTCAAGCTTAGTACCAATCATTGCGATTTTATTCTTTATCCCTGGTCTCGTTTATGGTCTTGTTACAAAAACGATTAAAGGTGAAAAAGACGTGGCGCATCAGTTAACGGATACGATGAACACGATGGGTACGATTATCGTACTTGCATTTACTGCAGGTCAATTCGTTGCATACTTCGCTGAAAGTAACATCGGTATGGTAATCGGTGTTTACGGGGCAGAATTACTCGAGAGCTTAAACTTAAAAGGAATTCCTTTAATTATAGGATTCATTTTAGTTACAGCATTCATTAACTTATTCATCGGAAGTGCATCTGCTAAATGGGCGATGATGGCACCGATATTCGTTCCAATATTAATGCAACTCGGATACTCACCAGAATTAACAACGATGGCATACCGTATCGCTGACTCAAGTACAAACATCATTACACCATTAATGACGTACTTCGCAGTCATTATCGCGTTTGCCAATAAATATGTAAAAGATATCGGAGTCGGAACATTAATTTCAATTATGTTACCGTACTCAATCTTCTTCTTAATCACATGGTCATTATTCCTAATCGGTTGGATGCTACTTGGATTACCACTTGGACCAAACGCTCCAATTGTATATCCATAAAAACACGTCTTCGGACGTGTTTTTTTAATTTGGAAAGAAACTATCCGACTTGTATAATGAAACTAATAACAAATTGAGGGAGACTTACTATGGACAAGTTAATTTTAATAGATGGTAATAGTTTAGCGTTTCGTGCGTTTTACGGACTACCGCTTTTAAGTAACCAAAGTGGACTGCATACGAATGCAATTTTTGGTTTTCAAAAAATATTAGATAAAATTATACGTGAAGAAAATCCAACTCACTTTTTAATTGCGTTTGACGCAGGTAAAAAGACGTTTAGACATGAAAAGTATGGTGAGTATAAAGGTGGACGTCAAAAGACACCACCAGAATTAGGAGAACAGTTTGCGCCGATTCGTAAATTAATTGATGCATACGGTATTAAACGATACGAAGAAACGAACTACGAAGCGGATGATATTATTGGTTCGTTATCTAAAATTGCAGATGAAAACGGCATGGAGACGATTATCGTTACCGGTGACCGTGATTTAACTCAACTCGCAAGTGATCACGTGACGATCTACTTTACGAAAAAAGGTGTCACTCAAATCGATAAATGTACGCCGGAGTTTATTGAAGAAGAATACGGTCTTCGTCCGGAACAAATTATTGATATGAAAGGTTTATGGGGCGATACGTCTGATAATATCCCAGGTGTCCCTGGGATTGGTGAAAAGACCGCGATTAAACTGTTAAAGAAATACGATTCAGTCGAAGGTGTCTACGAACATATTGAAGAATTAAAAGGTAAACAGCGCGAAAATTTAGAGAACTTTAAAGATGATGCGTTTATGTCTAAAGAACTCGCAACGATTTATAGAGATATGACGTTTGAATTTAGTTTAGACGACTTAAAACTTCCACCTGAAGACGTCGATGCGAAAATAAAAGTATTTAAAGAATTTGAATTCAATTCGTTACTTGAAAATTTAAATGAGTCGCCTGTAAAGAATACGACGACTTTTGAAGCAAATCGAGTCGACCGCATAGACACGCTCGGTAAAGATGTTTCTTTATATTTAGAGAATGAAGAAGCGAATTACTTATTAAATGAACCGAATGTACTCGTCGTCACTGATGGTGAAAATAGTTATGTGACAGCTGTTGAAGATGTAGATAAAAACGAACTCGAAGAGTTTTTAAAGACGAGAAAATCAGTGAACACGTATGACTTAAAACGACAAATCGCATTTTTAAATCAATTAGGTGTTTCATTTAATCAATTTACAGAAGATATTATGCTCGGGGCATTTTTACTTGATCCGGGTAAAAAAATTGAAGATGTCAGTTCAACTGTTGAACAATTTAACATTCAAATCGATAGCGACGAGTCTCATTACGGTAAAGGGCGTAGTAAGAAAAATCCAACGATTGAAGAGACAAAGGATTATACAGAAAAGAAAGCTTTAGCGATCCATCATGCATTACCACTTTTAGAACAAAAACTCAACGATGATTGTATGTATACGCTATGGAAAGAATTAGAAATTCCTTTATCTAAAGTGTTATCCGAAATGGAAATTAAAGGAATTACAGTAGATATTAATACGTTAAAAGAAATGGAAACAGAGTTAGAAGAACGTCTTGACCATTTAAAAAGTAAAATTTATGAAATCGCTGGAGAAGAGTTTAACATCAATTCACCGAAACAACTCGGTGTAGTCTTATTTGAACATTTAGAGTTACCCGTAATTAAAAAGACAAAGACAGGTTACTCAACAGCAGCGGATGTATTAGAAGCGTTACGTCCACAACATGAAATTATCGATTATATTTTGGAGTATCGTGAAATTCAAAAATTACAATCGACGTATGTCATAGGGTTACAAGGACAAATTCATGAAGACGGGCGCATTCATACGAGATTTAACCAAACGCTCGCTCAAACGGGGCGTCTGTCTAGTGTTGAACCGAACTTACAAAACATCCCAATTCGATTAGAAGAAGGGCGTAAAATTAGAAAAGCCTTCGTCCCAAAAAGTGATGAGAACGTATTATTATCACTCGACTATTCACAAATCGAGTTAAGAGTACTTGCATCGATTTCTAAAGATGAAAAGATGATCGACGCATTCAAAGAAGGCAAGGATATTCACACGACAACAGCAGCGAACGTTTATAACGTCAAATCTAGTGACGTTACGAGCACGATGCGTTCAAATGCCAAAGCGGTAAACTTCGGGATCGTGTACGGTATTTCTGATTACGGATTATCTCAACAACTTGGGATCACGCGTAAAGAAGCGAAAGCATTTATTGATACGTATCTCGATACGTTCGTAAACGTTAAAGAGTATATGAAATATATCGTTCAAGACGCAAAGCGTGACGGTTACGTATCGACATTACTCGGTAGAAGACGTTACGTTCCGGATATAAACTCACGTAACTTTAACGCGAGAAGTTTTTCTGAACGTATCGCTATGAACTCTCCAATTCAAGGAACAGCAGCTGATATTATTAAGCTTGCGATGGTGAATTATTATGAGAGTGACCAAAAAGATAAGTTCAACGCCGAATTACTGCTGCAAATTCACGACGAACTTGTCTTTGATATTCCAAAAAGTGAAGTAGATGACTTTATTGCCTTTATTAAAGATATTATGGAACACGCATTAGAGATGGAAGTGCCATTAAAAGTTGAATATGAATACGGTCCAAATTGGTACACAATGGAGTAGATGATATGCCAGAATTACCTGAAGTTGAGCTCGTAAAAAGAAGTTTGGCGTCTTTAATCGGTTTAGAGATTAAAGACGTCATATTATCAGACACTGTCATTAACGGACATAAAAACGACCGAATGACGATTGTGAAAGAACCAATCGAGTCATTTTTAAATGTAAGAAATTCAACGATTATTAATATTAAACGTCGTAGTAAATATATGTATTTTGAACTTATGAATAATGAAGGCGTACGATATATGATTAGTCATCTCGGCATGAGTGGTGGTTTCTTTATCGTTAACACTCTTGATGATATTACTGAAGCGAATTATAAAAAACATTGGCATGTTCAATTTCTTTTAAGTAATGGCCAAATTTTAGTCTACTCAGATATTCGTAGGTTTGGAGAAGTAAGAACGATTCGTGATTTGAATGATTTTTTACCATTTAAAAATATGGCGCCTGAATATACTGAAGAAACAGCTAAAAACTATTTCGTCGAAACGTTAAAATCTAACCGTTATGACAATTCATATATTAAGGCAATTATTATGGATGCTAAAATTATCCCAGGTGTTGGAAATATTTATGCGTCTGAAGCGTTATATAGAAGTGGGATTTTACCGACGAGACGCGTCAAAAATATTTCTAAAAAAAGATTAGAACTATTATTTGATAGAATCGTTGAAGTGTTTGAATTATCGTTAAATGCGGGCGGATCGACAATTTCAGATTATAGAAGTACAAGTGGGGAATCCGGTAGTATGCAAACAAAGTTCAAAGTATACGGACAAAAGTTCTGTCCGAAAGGTCATGAAATAAAAACGAAAACAATCGGGCAGCGTAACACGTATTACTGCACGACATGTCAGAGGTGATAATATGTACAAATCAATCGGAATTACAGGCGGTATTGCGAGCGGTAAAAGTACAGTTAGTCATTATTTAAAAGATAAAGGATACGTCGTGCTCGATGCAGATATCTATGCAAGAAACGTTTTAAATAAAGGAACAGAAGGTTTAAAAAAGACCGTCGAACACTTTGGTAATGATATCTTAAACGATGACGGTACTTTAAATCGTGAGAGGTTAGGTCATATCGTATTTAACGATAAAGATGAACTTGCTGTATTAAACTCGATTACCCATCCGATCATTCGAAAAGAGATGAACGCCGACAAAAATAAAAATTTAAAAACTGGTCACGTGTTTTCAGATATTCCACTTCTTTATGAAAACAAACTCGAAGACCAGTTTGATTTAGTCATCGTCGTCTATATCGATGAAAAAACACAATTAGACCGTCTGATGGCGCGTAACGATTTTACTGAAGAAGAAGCAAGACGTCGTATAGCGTCACAGCTATCTTTAGAAGAAAAAAAGAAACGTGCAGACATCGTCTTTAATAATGACGACACGAAAGAAGCGTTATATAATCAGATTGATGATTTTATTAAACAACTTAATGACTGATATGCTATAATGAACATGACTAAATTCTAGGAGAGATTATTGACTATGACAAATGTAGCGATTAATGGTTTAGGAAGAATTGGTAGACAAGTATTTCGTATCGTTCATGAATCAGATACGTTAAACTTAGTAGCAGTAAACGCTAGCTATGATGCAAAAGATTTAGCGCACTTACTAAACTATGACACAACTCACGGTAAATGGGAAAAAACTGTTGAAGCTAAAGACAATGACACTTTAGTAGTTGACGGAAAAGAGATTAAAGTCACTCGTGACAGAAACCCAGAAAACTTACCATGGAAAGATTTAGGTGTAGACATCGTATTTGAAGCAACTGGTGCATTTAACCACGGTGACACAGCATCTAAACACTTAACAGCAGGAGCGAAAAAAGTCGTACTTACTGGTCCATCTAAAGGTGGAGACGTTCAAACAATCGTATTAGGCGTTAACGATAAAGACTTAGACGTTGAAAAATACGACGTATTCTCAAACGCTTCATGTACGACAAACTGTTTAGCGCCTGTAGCTAAAGTGTTAAACGACTCATTTGGCATTAAAAAAGGGTTAGTAACTACAGTTCACGCGTATACTTCAGACCAAAGAATTTTAGACAACCCACACAAAGACTTACGTCGTGCGCGTTCAGCAGCTGAAAACATCGTTCCAACATCAACAGGAGCAGCAAAAGCAACTGCACTCGTATTACCTGAATTAGAAGGTAAATTAGACGGAATGGCGTTACGCGTTCCAACTGACAACGTTTCATTAGTAGACTTAGTTGTTGAGTTAGACAAAAACGTAACGAAAGAAGAAGTAAACGAAGCACTTAGAAACGCTGCGAATGGAGATCTTAAAGGTGTCCTAGGTGTATCTGATGAGCCACTTGTTTCAAGTGACTTCAACACAGATCCACGTTCATCAATCGTAGATTCTGACTTAACGATGGTTATGGGTGACAACCAAGTTAAAGTACTTTCTTGGTATGATAACGAATGGGGTTACTCAACGCGTACAGTAGAACTCGTTGAACGTGTTGCAAAAGAACTTTAATTTAAAGAACTACTCTCTATAAGACTTTTCTTATAGAGAGTTTTTTAATCAATTTAATAAATAGTTAATCGTGTTATACTAATAAAAAAGAATTAGGTGATTTGATGCGATGCCCAGTATGTAGTCACGAAAACACAAAAGTCATCGATTCACGCCAAACAGATGATATGACGAGTATACGTCGTAGACGTGAATGTGAATCTTGTGGTGCAAGGTTTACAACGTTTGAACGTATTGAATTATCACCTCTTATGGTTATAAAAAAAGACAATACGCGTGAACAATTCGATAGAGATAAATTATTAGACGGTCTAATGAAATCATGTGAAAAACGACCGATTAGTTTTAAAGAAGTAGAAAAGTGTGTAGATAATGTAGAAAAGAAACTTAGAAACAAAAACACAAATGAAGTGTCATCGACTGAAATTGGTGAAGTCGTTATGGAAGAATTGATGCAGCTGGATCAAGTGGCATACGTTCGTTTTGCGAGTGTGTACCGAGAGTTTACAGATATTAACCAACTCATGGACGCGCTTAAGCATTTAGAAAAAGGTGAACAAGGTGAGTAGTTCATTAACGCCACGTACGGAGTTTATCGTCCATAACCAGCAGTATATTTCTGAACATGACCGTACGATGTTAAATGATATATATATGCCGATTCTCGGTAGTGTTGCAGTTTCTATTTATATTTATTTACATGATTCCAGCCGAAAATTTAAACCGCTAGAAATTAGAATGCATAGCGAAATTATCGATGAAATGAATATGACGTTATCGATGTTTTCATCAGAACTTGAAAAATTAGAAGCGGTTGGCTTAGTTAAAACGTATGTGAATGATGACGCACATATCGATCAACTCATCTACGAAGTAAAACAACCACTAACAGCAGCAGAGTTTTTTAACGATCCGATGCTGAGTATGTTTTTATATACAAAAGTCGGTAGTGAGTTATTTAATAAAAAAAGAGAGTACTGGAAATACCCAGAACTTCCAGATAATATCACTGACGTCAGTCGTAAATTTACTGAAGTATTTTCAAATATTTCTTTAGAATCGTTTAAATTACCTGACGATCATTACGAAGGTAAAAATCATAGTACAGGTAGCAATGTAGAACAGGATGACTTCGATTTTGAAGTATTATTTACCCATTTAAGAGGAACGTTTGTAGACCGGAAATTCTTTACACAGTCTGTGAGAGAAAATATCGTCAAGCTCTCAGAGCTTTTTGATCTAAATGCATATGAAATGAAAAAGATCATCGTAAAATCAACAGACAAATCAAAAGGTATCGATTTAAATGTTTTAAGACGTGCAGCACTCGATTATTATCGACATGAAAAAGAAGATGAAAAAGTACAACCAGAAGACACACCTACAAATGAAGATTACTTTACGTCGCTTGACCGTATTAGTCCAGTTACGCGAATTCGTCAGTTAAGAAATAACAACCCATCAAGAAGCGATGAACTCATCGTAACACGACTCGTCACCGAGACGAATTTAAATAACGGAGTGATCAACGTACTGTTAGAGTATGCGTTAATGCAAAAAGACGGACAATTATTTGACAATTATGTATTTACAATTGCAAGAGATTGGGAAAGTAAAGGATACCAAACAGCTGAAGAAGCAAAAGATGCAGCGCTAGCTTTTTACAATAACCAATCTAAAAAGAAAAGTAACTATCGAGTGAAACGACAAATTGTCGAACCGAAATGGTTTAACGAGCAAAAGAAACAAAGTTCAGATCAGACAATGCATAATAAAAAAGTAACAAAAAAACAATCGACATCGATTCAAGAAGCGATCGACCGATTTAGAAAGTTGTAGGTGAAATAAATGGAATCATTAAGCGATATGATGAAAAACAATCCGCTTTTTAATGCACATAACGAACGTAATGAAGAAACGTACGAAATGATCATCAATTCACCAAAATTTAGACAGTTTGTAAATGATTCTCGTGTCTCTGTGACTCGAGAGATGATTCAAGATGAACTGTTAATGATAAAAAAGTATGTTGAACAAGATTCAGAATGTGTTCAAGATGAAAATGGTCATTGTAAGTCTCATCCAGACGGTTATGTCATTAACTTAGAAGTTCGAAATGGCGAGATCCATCACTATTTAACACCGTGCAAAGTTAAGGTCGAGAGAGACAAGTACAAAGAAAAACAAAAGCTAATTCAAAGCTTTTTCATCTCTCAAGATATCGTGAACGCTCAATTTGATGACTTAGATATTATCGAAGGGTCTAACCGTGAAGAAGTGATCCATAAATCGATTGAAACGGTACACAATATTGTGAGTAAAAAGGACTATAGAGGGTTATACATTCACGGAAACTTCGGTGTTGGGAAGTCATTTTTCCTCGGAAGTTTTGCGAACGAGTTAAAAGAAAAGAATATGAGCTCGATGATTATATATGTGCCTGAACTGTTACAAGAGCTTCGTGCAGGGTTTAAAGACAATACGAGTGATGATAGAATTCGTGCGCTTAAAGAAGCGGATGTGTTAATGTTAGACGATCTCGGTGCTGAAGATATTACCGCATGGAGTAGAGATACAGTACTGACACCGATACTTCAAAGTCGAATGGCAGAAAAACGACCGACGTTTATAAGTTCAAATTATAGTATTGATCAGTTGGTCGATTTATATGCAGTAACGAAAGATGGTACGGTCGATAAAATAAAGGCAACACGTATGGTGGAAAGAATTCGTGCATTGACGTATGAAGTTGAATTAGTTGGGCCGAATTATCGCCATTAGTACTTGGCAGTTTATTCAGAGTAATGTATAATATGCTTAACAATTGATTTTAAACATTAAAAGGACACAATTTTTTTGATTTATTTATAGAGAGTGCATGGTTGGTGAAAATGCATAATAAAGCATTAAAATTACTACCTTGATTAATGATAGCTTAATCGCTATACGCTTAGGAGCGTTATCTCCTATTTCTGAGGCAAGTCTATTTGTCGACTTGTGAATCAGGGTGGTAACACGGCACTACAGTCGTCCCTATTATTAGGGGCGACTTTTTTTATTAAATTTTTGGAGGAATTACTATGTCAGATGTTAAAGTAAACATTAAGTTTCCAGATGGAAGTGAAAAACAATTTGATAGTGGTATTACAGCAGAAGAAATTGCTGGGTCAATTAGCCCGGGATTAAAAAAATCATCAGTCGCAGCACGCGTAAACGGAGAAATGTATGATCTCGTACGTCCAATCGTTGAAGATGCAGAAATTGAACTATTCACAGATAAATCTGAAGAAGGTTTAGAAGTTATGCGTCACTCGACAGCACACTTACTTGCGCATGCATTAACTCGTCTTTATAAAGATGTGAAGTTTGGTGTCGGACCAGTCATCGAAGAAGGGTTCTACTATGACTTTGATATGGATGAGAAATTATCTAACGAAGACTTCCCTAAAATTGAGCGTGAAATGAAACAGATTATCGATGAAAACATTCCAATCGAGCGCCGTGTATTATCACGTGAAGAAGCAAAAGAATTATTTAAGCACGATGAATATAAATTAGAATTAATCGACGCGATTCCTGAAGACGAGTTCGTCACTGTATACACTCAAGACGACTTCACAGACTTATGTCGTGGTGTACACGTACCGAGAACATCAAAAATTAAAGAATATAAATTATTATCAATCGCTGGTGCATATTGGCGCGGAGATTCTGATAATAAGATGTTACAACGTATTTACGGAACTGCGTTCTTTAAAAAGAAAGATCTTGAAGAGCATTTAAAAATGTTAGAAGAAAGAAAAGAACGTGATCATAGACGAATCGGTCGTGAGATGAAAATCTTTGATACGTCTCAACTCGTCGGTGCAGGTTTACCGTTTTGGCTACCAAATGGTGCGACAATTCGCCGTGAAATCGAACGTTATATCGTCGACAAAGAAGTAGCACTTGGGTATGACCACGTTTATACTCCAATTTTAGCAAACAGTGATTTATATAAAACGAGTGGACACTGGGATCATTATCAAGACGACATGTTCCCTGTTATGAAAATTGGTAACGAAGAACTCGTTCTTCGTCCGATGAACTGTCCACATCATATGATGATCTATAAAAATGAAAGACACTCATACCGTGAACTTCCAATTCGTATCGCAGAATTAGGAATGATGCACCGCTATGAAGCATCTGGAGCAGTTTCAGGATTACAACGTGTACGTGGAATGGTATTAAATGATGCGCACGTATTCGTTCGTCCAGATCAAATTAAAGAAGAAATTAAACGAGTACTTCACTTAATCGAAGAAGTATACAAAGATTTTAAAATTGAAAACTACTCATTCCGCTTAAGTTACCGTGATCCAGAAAATACAGATAAGTATTTCGATGATGATAACATGTGGAACACTGCAGAGAGAATGTTAAAAGAAGCGGCAGATGAATTAGATCTTGAGTACGTAGAAGCACTCGATGAAGCGGCATTCTACGGACCGAAAATTGACGTTCAAGTAAAAACGGCTTCAGGAATTGAAGAAACATTATCAACAGTACAATTAGACTTCCTACTGCCTGAACGCTTTGATTTAACATATATCGGTGAAGACGGACAAAACCATCGTCCAGTCGTTATTCACCGTGGTGTTGTTGGTACGATGGAACGATTTGTTGCATTCTTAATTGAAGAATATAAAGGTGCATTCCCATTATGGCTCGCACCAGAGCAAGTACAAATTATTCCAGTAAACTTAGACTTACACTACGATTATGCACGTGAAATTTTAGATGAAATGAAATCATATGGTATCCGTGCAGATATCGATACACGCGATGAAAAAATGGGGTATAAAATTAGAGATGCACAAACTCGAAAAGTACCATACCAAGTCGTCGTAGGGGATAAAGAAGTTGAAGCACAAGAAGTAAACGTGCGTAAATACGGTGAAACTGAGCAAAATAGTTACGAAAAAGAAGAGTTCTTATATAAACTCGTCGATGAAATTCGACTTAAAAAATAATAGGTAGGTGAGAGTATGACCTATTATTCTAAATACGGGATTAAATTTATAAGGTATAACTTGCTATTACTTCTTATACCGACAATCATCATTGTTTTGATCGGGTATTTAAGAGATATTCCACCAAGTCGAATATCAGTATCAATTATACTCATTATCATCATCGTACTTGTGAATACGTTTAAGCCGGTGAAATATACGTTTACAAATCATCAGTTAATCATATATAACGGTTTTAAAAAGTCGAAAATCTTTTACGATGCGATCACAAACGTTTCGCCGACGAGCGATATTATCGTCGGTGGAAACAAAGCAGCAAAAAGTGAAGATGCGATACAAATTGATTATATTGGTGGAGTGTATGATAACGTAAAAGTGTCACCAAAAGAAAAAGAAGAGTTTTTACGTGAACTCAAGAAAAAAGCAGTGAAGGCGAAATTTAATATATAAATATGTTTGACATTTATATATAACTACTGTATAGTTATAAGAGTTGAATTGAACGGACAAGTTGAAGCTCCCGCTTCACACCCTAAGCCAACGGTAAACGGGTTTTCGGGAATGGGCACTATTAGTGTCTTTTCAGTGAGCGGGTGCAGCTATGCACTCGCTCTTTTTTGTTCGTTAAATTTTTGGAGGTGTCAACAATAGCAAAAGACCAAGCAATTATTAATAATCGTATTCGTGCAAAAGAAGTTCGATTAATCAGCCAAAATGGCGAACAGCTCGGTATTAAATCTAAGCAAGAAGCACTTGAAATGGCAGAAAGAGTAGATCTTGATGTTGTTTTAGTTGCTCCAAATGCAAAACCACCTGTTGCTCGTATTATGGACTATGGTAAGTACAAATATGAACAACAGAGAAAAGAAAGAGAAGCACGTAAAAAACAACGTGTGATCAACGTTAAAGAGATTCGTCTATCTCCGACTATTGAGGAGCATGACTTTAATACGAAAGCTAACCAAGCGAAGAAGTTCTTATCTAAAGGTGATAAAGTAAAAGCTTCTATTCGTTTTAGAGGACGTGCAATTACTCATAAAGACATCGGTAGAGATGTTCTCGTTAAGTTTGCAGAGGCGCTAAAAGAAGAAGGAGATTTAGAAGTCCGTCCTAAAATGGAAGGTCGTTCGATGTTCTTAGTCTTAGCTCCTAAAAAAGAAAAATAATACTTGATTTTGGAGGAAATTTATTATGCCTAAAATGAAAACTCATAAAGGTTACAAAAAACGTGTTAAGAAAACTGCATCAGGTAAGTTTAAACGTTCACAAGCGTTTACTAGCCACTTAATGGCAAACAAAACTAAAAAACAAAAACGTAAACTTCGTCAACCAGCATTAGTTGCTAAGTCAGACGCAAGAAGATTAAAACATTTATTAGCTAAAGCTGGTAAGTAATTTTTTAAGGAGGAACAACAATGGCTCGTGTTAAAAGAGGAGTAACTACTCGTAAAAGACGTAAAAAATTATTAAAACAATCAAAAGGCTACTTCGGTGCTAAAGGAAATTTATATAGAGTTGCGAAGCAACAAGTAATCAAATCAGGTCAATATGCATACCGTGACCGTAAAAATAGAAAGCGTGAATTCCGTAAATTATGGATCGCACGTATTAACGCTGCAGCGCGTCAACACGACATCAGCTACAGCCGTTTAATGAACGGTCTTAAACTTGCTGGTATCGAAATGAACCGTAAAATGCTTTCTGAAATCGCAATTAACGATGAAAAAGCATTCGAACAATTAGTAAACACAGCAAAAGACGCTTTAAAATAATATCTATCATCCACATTGAGCAATCAATGTGGATTTTTTATTTACTTCAACTCTCTTTAAATGTGCTAAAATAATGATTATAAAAGAAAGGGGATACATATGGATAAACAATTAGAATTATTAAAATCTCTAACAGATGTCAATGGAATTTCTGGTTTTGAATATGACGTAAAAAAAATTAATGAAAGAATATTTAACACCTGTTTCTGATGAACTCATTGAAGACAACTTAGGTAGTATTTTCGGTAAGAAAAAGGGGAATGGATCACGAACGATTTTAATTGGTGGTCACTTAGACGAGATCGGATTTATGGTCACACAAATTGACGACAAAGGTTTTATTAAATTTACACCGATCGGTGGCTGGTGGAGTCAAGTTATTTTATCTCAAAAAATGACTCTCGTGACAGACGACGGCGAGTATATTGGTGTTGTTGGTTCTACACCTCCACATATGTTATCGCCTGAAGCACGTAAGAAAACAGTCGATATTAAAGATATGTATTTAGATATCGGTGTAAAAGATAAAGAAGAAGCAGAATCTCTCGGGGTTAAACCTGGAGACATGATTGTGCCTTATACTGAATTTACAGAAATGGCAAACAAAGATTACGTTTTAGCAAAAGCGTTTGACAACAGATTCGGTTGTGCACTTGCGGTTGAAGTGTTAAACGAGTTAAATGATCAAGAAATTGACGTTAACTTAGTGAGTGGAGCAACAGTTCAAGAAGAAGTCGGACTACGTGGTGCACAAACTGCTGCACATAAAGTAAATCCGGACCTTGCGATTGCGATTGACGTTGGTATCGCAACAGACACTCCAGGACTTCAAACGAGCGACGGTGTTGGAGTGCTTGGAGACGGACCATTACTCGTCATGTTAGATGCGACAAATATTGGACACGTCGGATTTAGAAAACACGTTCAAAAGCTCGCGAAAGAAAAAGGAATCGACGTACAACTTCAAGCTATCCCTGGTGGTGGAACAGACGCTGGACGTTTCCATACAGTTCACGACGGCGTACCATCACTTGCGATCGGTGTACCTTTAAGATACATGCACTCAAACGTAAGCATCATGCACCGTGAAGACTTTAAAAATGCAGTAAAACTTGTCGTTGAAATCGTAAAATCATTAAATGACGACGTCGTTGACAATATCAAATGGTAATTACGTCTAAAGATAATAAGCGTATCAAAGAAATACGTAAACTATTAACTAAAAAAGGACGTACAAAGGCACAACAATTTTTAATTGAAGGCGAACACTTAATCGAAGAAGCGATTCAGTTTGGTGCACATATTGAAGAGATTTTCGTGCTTGAAACGGATACGTATAACTTTGATTTAAAAACGACTGTTGTCACAAAAGACGTGATGTCGTCACTATCGACACTCGTGACACCGCCGGGTATTATCGCAGTCGTTCGTATGGAAACAAAAAGTATTGAAAGTGATCGAGTCCTTGCAATTGACGGTATACAAGATCCTGGCAATCTCGGTACTTTGATTCGTACAGCCGATGCCTTTAATTTTAAACGTATTTTAATCGGTAAAAACACAGTTGATCCGTATAGCGATAAAGTACTAAGAAGTAGTCAAGGCAGCCATTTTCACATCTCACTTGAAGACGTAGAACTGATTGAAGTGATGCAAAATTTTAATGGGACAATACTTACGACAGATCTTTCAGGACAATCACTTACAGATAAAATCACAGATGAAAAAGTAATGATTGTTTTAGGTAACGAAGGTCATGGTGTTAGCCAAGAAGTACTTGCAGCTGCGAATTATAAAGTGAAAATTGATATGCCAGGTGACGCTGAAAGTTTAAATGTCGCCGTTGCTGGTGGTATATTAATGCACCAGTATAGTCTTTAAAGTTTTTAAAAAATAATGTATAATTAAGTCAATCGAATAACAACTTCAAACGAAGTAGGCATAAATGACAATGTTAGTATGACCAGAGAGTGAATACGATTGGTGGAAGTATTCTCATACTATAGTCAGGGTTCACCTAACAGATGAAGTTAAAGGGTCATTTCCTTATCAAATGAGAGCGCCTGTTTAACAGGAATTTAGGTGGTACCACGGAACTCCGTCCTATTGTTATAGGATGGAGTTTTTTTATGTGAAAAAATAAATGAGGTGAAAGTATTGAGTTATAAAGACATCGATATGCAAGCGATTAAAGAAAAATTTGAATCGCTATTTGAAGATGCCGCGGATCGTAAACAACTCGACGATTTACGCGTTAAATTTTTAGGTAAAAAAGGAACTGTCACGACGTTAATGCAACATATGAAAGACATTCCAAATGAAGAGAAAAAGGAATTCGGACAAAGCGTCAATGCGCTACGTCAATCAATTCAACAAAAATTAGAACAAGGTATCGAAGAGCTTGAAGCACGTTTACTAAAGAAAAAATTAGAAAATGAAACGATTGATGTCACGTTACCAGGAAGACAACGTCCAATCGGTGGGAAACATCCGCTTCAACATATTATTGACGGTATCGAAGATATTTTTGTCGGTCTCGGTTATGAAGTGTATGAAGGTTATGAAGTAGAAAGTGATTACTATAACTTCGAAGCTTTAAACTTACCAAAATCACACCCAGCTCGTGACATGCAAGATTCGTTTTATATTTCTAACGAAACACTACTGCGAACACATACGTCACCTGTACAAGCACGCGTATTAAACGCAGCTAAAGGTAAAGGACCTATTAAAATTATTTGTCCTGGTAAAGTGTATCGCCGAGATAGTGATGACGCGACACATTCTCATCAATTTACTCAAATTGAAGGACTAGTTGTCGACAAAAACATTTCTCTTGCGGATTTAAAAGGGACACTCGAATTATTCTTAAAAGAGATTTTTGGTCAAGACCGTGAAATTCGTTTACGTCCAAGTTACTTCCCATTTACTGAGCCAAGTGTTGAAGTTGACGTATCGTGCTTTAAATGTGGAGGTAAAGGATGTAACGTTTGTAAACAATCTGGATGGATTGAAATTTTAGGTGCTGGTATGGTACATCCGAACGTATTAGAGATGGCCGGATTTGATAGCAATGAATATAGCGGATTTGCTTTTGGTATGGGACCAGACCGTATGGCGATGTTATATTACGGTGTGGAAGATATCCGTCATTTATATACAAACGACTTACGATTCTTAGAACAGTTTAAATATATTGAAGAAAGAGGGGTTAAACATGAGAGTATCTAAAGAATGGTTAGATCAGTTTATCCCGCTAGAAGTTTCAAAACACGAGTTAAGTGAAAAGATTACTAGAAGCGGTATTGAAGTCGATGACATTATCGATTATAGAGAAGAAGTGAAAGATGTTGTCGTCGGTTACGTAGAAGAATGCGTGCAGCATCCTGATGCTGACCGATTAAACGTCACGAAAGTAAATATCGGGAACGAAACGGTACAAATTGTATGTGGTGCACCAAATATTAAAGCAGGCGTTTACGTCATCGTCGCAAAAGTTGGTGGCACAATTCCAGGACTTAAACTCCGTAAAGCAAAATTACGTGGTGTAGAATCTCACGGTATGATTTGTAGTTTAGAAGAGCTAGGTATAGAAAAAGATTTAACACCTAAAAAATATGAAGATGGTATTTTCATCTTTAGTGAGAATGAAGATGTGACAGTCGGACAAGATGCGTTAGAAGCACTTTACTTAAATGACTACGTCTTAGAGTATGATCTTACACCAAACCGTAAAGATGCGTTATCAATGATAGGAAGTGCGTATGAAGCGCGTGCATTATTTGGTGGAGAAGTGACAGAACCGGATCAGACGTTTAAAGAAGACGAGTCAGCTTCAAAATTATCTGTAACGATTGAAGATAAAGAAAGCGTTCCGTATTACGGTGCACGCATCGTTAGAGATGTTGTCATTCAGCCGAGTCCGTTATGGATGCAGATGCGTTTAATTAAGTCTGGAATTCGCCCGATTAATAACGTTGTTGATATTTCTAACTACGTATTATTAGAATTTGGTCAACCGATTCATATGTTTGATTACGATAAAATTGGTAGTACAGAAATTGTCACGCGTTATGCTAAAGACGGCGAGAAAATGACGACTCTAGACGGAAAAGAACGAGAACTGTTAGAGTCAGATATCGTCATTACGAACGGTAAAGAGCCAGTTGCACTCGCAGGCGTAATGGGTGGAGACTTCTCTGAAGTTAAAGATGACACGAAAAATGTTGTTATTGAATCTGCGCTATTTGATCCGGTCAATGTCCGTAAAACGTCATCGAGATTAAACCTACGTAGTGAGGCATCACAACGTTTTGAAAAAGGCGTATCGCACGTGTTTGCATTAAAAGCATTAAACCGTGCAGCACATTTACTTGAAAAGTACGCAGGCGGAACGGTAGAGGAAAAAATTATATCTGATGGACAGTTAAATTTAGACGATACGACAATTGAGACTTCTGTCGACTTTTTAAATCAAAGACTTGGATTATCTCTAAGTTCTGATGAGGTTAAAGAAATTTTAAACCGACTTGGAATTAAAGTCGAAGGTGAGAAAGAGTTAACGTGTTATATCCCATCTAGAAGAGACGATTTAAAAATTAAAGAAGATATTTCTGAAGAAGTTGCACGTATTTACGGTTATGATAATATCCCTTCAACATTACCGAAATATAGTAAAATCACGCCGGGTCAATTAACTGACGCGCAAGTGAAAACGAGAAGTATGCGTGAACTGTTAATGTCAAATGGCTATAGTCAGACGATTAACTACGCATTAACGAGTGAAGAAAATATCGGTTTATTTACACCGTTAAAAGAAGGGTTAAAACTCAGCATGCCGATGAGTGAAATGCATGCGGTGTTAAGAACGAGTCTTATCCCACACCTCGTCAATAACGCGACATATAATATGAACCGTATGCAAGAACGTGTTGAAATTTTTGAAATTGGAAATGTATTTAAAACAAATGGTCAAACAGAGTTACCAGATGAGATTCAAAAATTAGCAATTTTATCGACTGGTAAAGTAAATGACACGAAATGGTTAAATACAACACACGAACCGGACTTCTATCACGTTAAAGGAATTGTCGAAGCAATTTTTACAGAGTTTAATTTATTAAGTTCTGTACGATTTGAAGCGACGCAAGACTACGAGGAACTACATCCAGGTCGCAGTGCTCACATTTTCTTAGACGATGTAAATGTTGGAGTCATCGGTGAGCTTCATCCGACATATCGTAAAGCGCATGACTTAGGACAAACGACAGTCGCTGAAATTGATCTCGCATATATTTTAGACAATAGTGCATCAATTCAATACGAACCAATCGTTAAATTCCCATCGATTTCTCGAGATATCGCACTAGAAGTGCCGAGAGAGGTTACATCTCAATCGATTATCGATTTAATCTGGTCGTTACGTCCGAATTATTTAGTCGATGTATATCCATTTGATGTGTACGAAGGCGAACATATTGACGACGATAAAAAGTCGATCGGATTACATTTAATTTATCTCAATAAAGAAGACACTTTAAAAGACAGTGATGTAAAAGAAGCGCATGATCCAATTATTGAAAAGTTAGAAGCAGAAGGATTTACGATTCGTGAATAATAAAGAGGCATATTTGCCTCTTTTTTCAATGATTTAATTAGATTTGTTGTGAATACGCACATCCTTCAGTATAATTAAAATAAATTTAAATGAATTATTGATGAAAAAGAGAGAGTACTATGGAAAATAAAAAGAATAGAGTATCTGTTAAAATTTACAATAATGAATATACGTTAGTCGGTGCAAATGATAGAGAATATTTAGAGCGAGTTGCTGAAGCGGTCGATGAAAAAATAAGTGAAGTTGCACGTATGAATGCTGGTTTAGATTTACATCGTAAAGCAGTGTTAACGTGTGTAAACTTAATGGATGATTACTTACAACTCGAAGAAAAGTATGAAGACGTCTTAAAGCAATTAAAAGAGTCAAAGGAATAGTCTATGACAATTTTAATTATTATACTCATCGTAATAGGTGGAATCGTAGGGTATAGACGTGGAGGCATCCTTCAGTTTTTACATTTCTTCGGTACGTTATCAGCCATTATTATTGCGCGACTCAATTATAAACAGCTCGGAGACCGACTCGATCTAATTATGCCGTACCCATCTAGCGTTTCTGAAGTAAACAATATCGTCTTTGATGATATTGCGAATTTAGAACAAGCATATTATTATATTTCTGCGTTTTTAATTATTTTTATCGTGTCAAAAATTATAATTCAGATTGTGATTAGTGTATTTGACTACATCAATCAAATTATTTTTGATAGAAAAACGAGTAAAATTGTTGGAACAGTGTTAGGAATCATTGAATGTCTGTACATTTTAGCGATCGTTTTATTTTTCATTGGTACAGTTCCATCAACAACACTACAACAAATGGTCGGTAACTCGAGTTTAGCGACGTTTATAATCGACCATACGTTATTTATTTCTGGCAAGTTAAAAGACTGGTCACAAATATAGCTTATAGTAGGGCCAGAGTGGCCCTATTTTTTATGGAGGAATACAGATGACAAAAAGAGATATTATACGTATGCTCGAAGAAATTGCAACGTATTTAGAATTAAATTTAGAAAACTCATTTAAAGTTTCTGCATATAGAAAAGCAGCAGCAGCGCTTGAAAAAGATCCGCGCGCACTTTCTGAAATTGAGTCTTTCGACGGGATAAAAGGTATTGGTAAATCGACAAAAGAAGTAATCGAAGAATATTTAGAGAAGAATCAAAGTACAGTGTTAAACGAATTAAAAGAACGTACACCTGTCGGGTTAACATATATGACAAAAATTCCAGGGCTCGGTGCAAAACGTGTCGCAAAGATTTATGAAGAGACAGGTATCGACAATTTAGATGACTTCGAACAGTTTTTACGCGACGGAAAACTAGAGCAACTTCCTGGGTTTGGTAAAAAGACCGAAGAAAATATATTAAATGGTCTGATTTCGTTAAGTGATGTTAAGCGTCATCCAATATCTACAGTCATGACGATACAAAAGAACATCGAAAGTTTTTTATCGTCATTAAATTATGTCGAACGCTTTGACATCGCAGGTAGTGCAAGAAGGTTCAAAGAAACAAGTGGGGATATTGATTTTATCGTTCAGTTAAGTGACAGTCATGCATTCATAAAAGACATTGAAGACGCATCATTTTTTAAGTCGTTTATCGCTAAAGGCGATAAAAAGGTTTCGATTCAATATACGGAAGGTTTAGTCAATATTCAGGTAGATTTTAGACTCGTTCAAGGAGACGAATATTACTCTACGTTACAGCACTTTACAGGGAGTAAAGATCACAATGTGAGAATGAGACAAATCGCTAAATCACGTAACGAAAAAATTAACGAATACGGCGTCGAAAGTGACGGTAAAATTTTAACGTTTGATAGTGAAGAGGAGTTTTATAAACACTTTGATTTACCATATATCCCGCCAGCAATGCGTGAAACAGGTTCTGAAGTAGACGTTAATATGAATGAGATTATAACACTCGATGATATTAAGGGAGATATTCATATGCATACGACGTATAGTGATGGTGCATATAGTATACGTGAGATGGTCGAAGCGTGTATAGAGCGTGGGTACGAGTATATCGTCATTACAGATCACTCAAAAAGCTTACCTGTTGCTAATGGGTTAAGTGAAGAGCGTTTACTAAAACAAATCGAAGAAATACGTAAAATTAACGAAGAATATGATGAAATTGACGTCTATGCAGGTACTGAAATGGATATTCTTAGCGACGGAACACTCGATTATTCAGATGATATATTAAAATCTCTCGATTATGTCATTGCGAGCATTCACTCTAACTTTAATCAGACTGAAGAGGAAATTATGCACCGTCTAAAATGTGCAATGCATAATCCATATGTCAGACATATCGCACATCCAACAGGTCGATTAATTGGTAGACGTGACGGCTACAATGTTAATATGGAAGAGTTGTTACAAATCGCAAAAGATACGCGTACTGTTTTAGAGGTGAATGCGAATCCGAATCGTTTAGATTTATCTAGTGACGCTATTTATGGAAAAGACATCATGTTAACAGTAAATACAGACGCGCATCATATCGACCATTTAGCGTTTATGGAATACGGTATCGCAACGCTTCAAAAAGGACAGGTTAATAAGAAAAACGTAATCAATACGTTATCTAGACAAGCATTTAAACAATTTATAGAAGATGGTAAGTGATAATAAATGAATGAACGTACAATACGCGCTCTAGAATTTAACAAAATTTTAGAGCGAGTAAAATCGTATGCAATGAGTGAAAAAACGAAAAGTAAAATATCTCCTAAGTTATTTGAAACGTCTGTAATAGAAGTTAAAGAAAACCTTGCGGAAACAGATGATATTTTAACAATTTTACGCCATCAACATTTAGAGATGGCAGGTATTTCAGACATGAAAGGCTATGTCAAACGCGCTCAAATTGGTAGTGTATTAACAGTCGATGAATTTTTAAAAATTAAAAGTAATTTATATCGTAAAGATACGTTGATTCGTGTGATCGAATCATTTAAAGAAAACGAAATCGACCTAGAGTCAATTGAACGTTACACGTCACAACTCCCTGAAGATAAAGCACTCTATAAAGAAATTACAAGTACTATCGATGAAAGTGGCGTATTAGATCACGCTTCAAACGAATTATTAAAAATACGTAGACAAATTACGCGTGAAGAAAGTTCAATTCGTACGCGCTTAAACGACATTTTAAGAAAATCGAGCAAGCATTTAAGTGACTCAATTATTACGATGCGTAATAATCGTTTTGTACTTCCAGTTAAAGCAGACTCTCAAAGCTCTGTGCGTGGTATCGTCCACGACGTTAGTGCGACAGGTCAAACAGTGTACATTGAACCGATGGCTATCGTCGAATTATCAAATAAAATTGCGAGACTACGTGAACAAGAAAATGTTGAAGTAGAAAAGATATTAATTGAACTTACTGAGAGAGTTGTATTAGAAGCAGAAGCTTTAATTCTTATCGATGATATTCTTCATCATTTAGATCTCGTGCACGCGAAAGCAAAATACGGTAATGCTATAAACGGTACAATCCCAATTATAAGTGAAGATGAAGAACTCCATTTAACAAAGGCGTATCATCCACTGATTGATATCGATGAAGTTGTTAAAAACGATATTCATATCGGTGATTTGTCAGTAATTATTACGGGGCCAAACACCGGTGGTAAAACTGTTACGATTAAAACGATTGGTTTATGTGCAGCGCTCGCTCAAAGTGGGATCCCAATTCCAGCATTGGACGGCTCAAGACTCCCAGTATTTGATAGTATTTACGCAGATATTGGTGACGAGCAGTCTATCGAGCAATCGTTATCGACGTTTTCAAGTCATTTAACGAATATTAGACATATATTAGACGTTGCGACAAAAGACAGTTTAGTTATTTTAGACGAGCTCGGTGCAGGAACCGACCCAGAAGAAGGGGCCGCGCTCGCAATAAGTATATTAGAGTTTTTACTTGATAAAGAAATTAAAACGATAGCAACTACTCACTATAAAGAGTTAAAGTCGTTTTCATATAGTCGTGACGACGTGATTAATGCGTCGATGGAATTCGATGTCGATACATTATCTCCAACATATCGATTAATGATTGGTATCCCAGGTAAGTCAAACGCATTTAAAATCTCAGAAAAATTAAAGTTAAATCCTTCAGTCATACGTCGTGCTGAAGAATTGTCTGGAAGAGATAACTTTGAAATCAACGAAATGATCGAGTCGTTAGAACATCATACAAAATCTGCGAGAATCCATGAAGAAGAAACGTATCAGCTATTAAAAGAAACTAAAAATATTCATAAAACGTTAAACGGATTTATGACAGACTACGAATATCAGAAAACTCGACTCATTGAAGCGGCCGAAGATAAAGCGAATACCATCATTAAAGATGCAGAAAGAAAAGCATCTGAGATTATTGAAGAGCTAGAGCTCATGAAATCGCTTGGCGTTGACAATATCGAATCACATAAACTTATCGAAGCTAAAAAGGCATTAACAGATAGCTATTATGAAAAAGATATTAAAAAAGAGTTTACTTCAGAGGAAAATACTGAACTCCATGTCGGAGATTCAGTCGATGTTTTATCGTACGGACAAAAAGGTGATGTCATCGAAGTCGATGGTGACGAGATCACTGTTCAAATGGGTATTATCAAAATGAAAATACCACGTAACGAACTTAAAAAACGTAAAGAGAAAAAGGTTAAGCCAGTTATTTCTAGAAAAGTACGTCGACAAAGTGTGTCAAATAAGCTCGACCTACGCGGAGAGCGATATGAAGATGCAGTCATTAGACTCGACCGTTATTTAGACCAAGTCGTGTTATCGAATTTAAATGAAGTTGAAATCATCCACGGTAAAGGGACTGGTGCTCTTAAAGAAGCGGTTGAAAAAACACTTAGAAGACATAGTAAAGTAAAATCGTTTAGACAAGGATTACCGTCAGAAGGTGGATTTGGCGTAACGATTGTGACGATGAAGTAGGTGCTAAATATGGATAATTTTGATATGTATAAGCTCGCAAAAGTACTGATAATTTTTGCGGTGATAATGTTTATTGCAGGTATTTTATATTTAACAGTATTTCAATAAGCATAATATTTTTTAATATAA